>NZ_CAJPGH010000004.1:0-402246 GCF_905339605.1 Burkholderia sp. BCC1972
AGAACCTGAAGTTTCTCAGCAGCGCTGCGTTTTCAGCAGCAGAGAAGCGAGATTATGAACCGTGTTTCGCAGCTCGTCAACAACTTTTTACATCACATCGTTGCGACTACGGGGCTCAACTTCCGTACCGCCGAGGCCGCTACCACCAAGCCTCAACAGCACTGCTTCCCTTCCTCCCGCGCCGCGTTTCCGTTAGCGCGAAAGAGGCGTGATTCTATGCACCTGACGGCAATCGCGCAAGGGGTTTCGCAAAAAATATAAGGCTCCGCACGCTGCCGCGTGCAGAGCCTTATATAGAGGCCGCCGAACCGTCAGGCCGTGCGCACCTGGCGCGCAACGATCCCCATATAGTGATCGAGATCCGGCGTCACTTTTCCCTCCTCCTTCGCCGTGTCGTCCCAGCGGCGCAGACGCAGCGCATCCTCCGCGAACGGACGCTGCAGGAACACCGCCGTCTCCTCTTCGCTGAAGATGCCGCCCTGCAGCGCGAGACTGCGCACCGAGTCCGGCGACAGGCGCTCGAAGTAGCCGGTGTCCGTGCGGCACAGGCAGCGCTTCGCATCGACGTGCAGCCGGATCGGTTCCAGCACCGCATCGGAAAACAGCGGCCGCAGGAACGGCAGCACGTAATACTGATGCAGATCGTCGATCCCGCGTGCGCTCGGCGTCTCCCCCTGGCGGTTCAGCAGATGGCCGAGGTCGTGCAGGAACGCCGCCGCGACCAGCGCCTCATTCGCGCCCGCCTCCTCCGCCAGCATGCCGCTCTGCAACGCATGCTCGAGTTGCGTGACCGGCTCTCCGCTATAGGCCACATGGCCATGCTCGCGGTACAGCCCGTGGATCGCTTCCACCGTCAATGCCATTCCCTTACTCCCACGGCAGCGAAAACGTCTTCAGGTTCGTGAAGCTCTTCATCGCCTCCTGAACGCCTTCCTTGTAACCGAGCCCCGAATCCTTGATTCCGCCGAACGGCGACAGCTCGATCCGGTAGCCGGGCACTTCCCATACATTCACCGTACCGACGTTCAGTTCGTTCACGAACCGCACGACCGCCGCCGTGCTGTCTGTACACAGCCCCGACGACAGCCCGAACGCCGTCCCGTTGCTGATCCGGATCGCGTCGTCGATCGTATCGAACGCGATCACCGGCGACACCGGCCCGAAGGTTTCCTCGCGCACGATCGTCATCGACGGATCGACGTTGTCGAGCACGGTCGGCGCATACAGCGCGCCGCGCCGCACGTTGCCGGTCAGCAGGCGCGCGCCCTGCGCGACCGCCTCGTCCACGCGCGCCTCGAACAGCCGCGCCGCCGCCTCGTCGATCACCGTGCCCATTTCGTTCGCGGGATCGAACGGATCGCCGTACTTCCACGCGCGCGTCTTCTCGACGAGCAATTCGGTGAATGCCGGTGCGATCGAGCGCTGTACCAGCATACGCTTGACGGCCGTGCAGCGCTGGCCGGAGTTCCGGTACGAGCCGAGCACCGCCAGCGATGCCGCGCGTTCGAGATCGGCATCGTCGAGGACGATCAGCGGATCGTTGCCGCCCAACTCCAGCACGATGCGCCGATAGCCGGCCCGCGCGGCAATCGCCTTGCCGATCGCGACGCCGCCCGTGAACGTGATCAGCGACGCATGCGGATGCGTGACGAGTTCGTCCGCGATCTCGGCCGGGTCGCCGGTCAGCACCTGCAGCATCGGCTCGGGCAGCCCGGCCTCATACAGCAGGTCGGCCAGATAGAACGCCGACAGCGGCACCTTCTCCGACGGCTTCACGATCACGCGGTTGTTCGTCGCGATCGCCGGCGCGATCTTGTGCGCCACCTGGTTCATCGGGTGATTGAACGGCGTGATCGCGACGATCACGCCGTCGAGCGGCTGCCGCTGCGAAAACACGCGCCGTGCCTTGCCATGAGGCGTCAGGTCGCACGAGAAACTTTGCGAATCGTCGCGCAATGCCTCGACCGCCGCGAGCTTCAGCACGTCGGCGACGCGGCCGATCTCGTAGCGGGAATCCTGCTTCGACAGCCCCGATTCGAGCGTGATCAGGTCGGACGCTTCCTCGGTGCGCTCGCGCAGCAGCGCGGCCGCACGTTCGAGGATCTGCGAACGCTCGTAGCGCGTGAGCTTCGGCCGGTAGGCCATCGCGTAATCGAACGCCGCGCGCACGTCGTCGACGCTCGCGAGCGACGCCGTGCCGACGCGCGTGCCCGTGTACGGGTCGGTGACGTCGAGCGTGCGTGCGCGCATCGCACGCGTGCCGCACCAGCGCAGCGCCTCTGCGCGAAACGCCGGATGGTCCTGTCGAGGATGCGCCATCATGTCGTGACCCGGTTCAGCACCAAATCGAACACGTCGAAGTTGCGCGGGCGACGCGCGGGATCGTCCCGCTCGATGCGCCGGTTGAACAGCAGCGGCACTTCCTGCTCCGACACGCCTCCGTGCGAACGCAGCGGCACCGTGAGGCCCGACAGGTCGTGCTCGCGCTCGCGTGTGCCGAGCGTCATGTCGCGGCGGCCGATCACGACGAGATCGCCGATCCGGTCGGCCGGCAGCTCGAAACGTGCGGCAGCCTCCGCGTTGTCGAGCACGAGTTCGACACCATCGAGGCTACCGACACGCCACATTGCCTCGGCCCGGTCGACGCACGGCGTCAGGTAGATCGTCGCGAACGAACCAAGCGCGCCGTGGTGCACGACGTACGGATCGGTGATCGGCAGGATCACGCGCGCAGCCTGTGCGCCGTACCAGCCGTCGCAGGCATCCTGCAGATAGATCACGTTCGGGCGGCCCGTCGCCGGGTCGTGCTTCGCGTTCATCCCGTGGTCGGCGGTGAGGCCGATCGCCCAGCCGAGCGCGTCGAGCTGCGCGAGGTAGCCGTCCATCATCGCGTAGAACGCGTTCGCGCCCGCACTGCCCGGCTCGCACTTGTGCTGCACGTAGTCGGTGGTCGACAGGTACATCAGGTCGACCTGCCGGGTCTGCGCGAGCCGTACGCCGGCCGCGAACACGAATTCGGACAGGGCCGCGCTGTAGACGTCCGGCGACGGCAGGCCGACCCAGTCGAGCACGTCGACGATCCCGTTTTCCGCGAGATTCGCCTGCGCGGCCTTCTCGGCGGAAAAGCAGATGCCGCGCATCTGCCAGCCGAGCAGCCGGCGCAGCTTGTCCTTCGCGGTCACGACGGCCACCCGCGCACCGGCTTCGGACGCTGCCGCGAGCAGCGTGCCGGCGCGCAGGTAGGCCGGGTCGTTCATCATCACTTCGGCACCGCGCCCGCCGTCGGCGGCCGGATCCCAGAAATAGTTGCCGCAGATCCCGTGGACCGACGGCGGCACGCCGCAGACGATCGACAGGTTGTTCGGGTTGGTGAAGGTCGGCACGACGCAATCGGCGCGCCAGGCCGTGCCTTCCGCGATCATCCGGGCGGTGAACGGCGCGACACCCGCTGCCACCGCCCGTTCGAGATAGTCGTACTCGCAGCCGTCGACGCAGACGACGACGGTCGGCTCGACCGGCAGCCGGTAGCGGCGGCCGTTGACGTCGACCGAGCGACCCGCAAGCGCCGTCGAGGTACCGGCCGCCGACGGGTCGCCGGGTTGGCGCAATGCGAACGCGGCGTTCATGAGACCGCCCGCTTGCCGCGCGGCACGCGCGCAGCGATCAGCAGCAGCGCCGCGAGCGACGCGCCGAGCATCAGCAGCGACAGCGCCGATGCCGGAAGGTAGTAACCGCGCTCGACCTGGCCGATCACGACGATCGGCACGGTCGCGAAGCCGGGCGGATAGACCGTCAGCGTCGCCCCGAGCTCGCCGAGCGACAGCGCGAAGCCGAGCGCGAGGCTCGCGCGCAGCGCCGGCACGAGTTGCGGCAGCAGCACGCGGCGCAGCACCATCGCGGGCGGGGCGCCCAGGCTCGCCGCGGCTTCGCGCAGCACGGTCAGCTCCGGGCGCAGCGCGGCGGCCGCGCAGCGATAGCAGAACGGCAAGATCAGCGCGAGCTGCACGAGCACGACGATCGCCGCCGAGCTCGACAGGTCGAGCGGCTTCTGGTGATACGCGATCAGCACCGCGAGCCCGAGGACGACGCTCGGCACGCCGTTCGGCACCATCACGAGCGCGTCGACCACCGCACCGAGGCCGCGCCGGTCGCGCCCTTCGAGCGCCAGCGCGAGCCACAGCCCGAGGATCGTGCCGATCGCCGACACGCCGAAGCCGATTTCGAGGCTCGTCAGCAGCGCGTCGTATTCCGGCGACCCGAGCCGTTCGAACCAGCGCAGGCTGTAGCCGGCCGGCAGAATCGTGCCCGACCACTGGGTCGACACGCTCGACAGCGCGACGACGACGACCGGCAGCACGAACAACCAGAAGCACGCGAATGCGGCCAGCGCGAGCGCGGCGCGCGACGCATGCTCGAGCAGCGTGTCGCTCCAGCCGATCCGGTGGCGCGGCACGGCTTGCCCGATACGATATTCAGCGGACATCGTTCCCTCCCGTCGCACGCCGGTTCACCCGGCGATAAACCGCATACAGCGCCAGCGACAACGCCAGCATCACGACCGCGCCGGCCGACGCGGTCGGCAGGTCGAGATCGACGGTCGCACTGCTGTAGATCGCGACCGGCAGCGTGACGAGGCGCGCGCTGCCGAGCACGAGCAGGATCCCGAACTCGTTCAGCGTCAGCAGGAAGCACAGCACGGTGCCGGCGGCGATGCCCGGCCACGCGATCGGCAGCACGACGCGACGCGCGAGCATCCAGCCGGGCGCGCCGAGGCTGCGCGCGGCTTCGATCAGACGCAGGTCGAGCGTCGCGAACGACGCGAGCGTCGGCCGCACGACGAACGGCGTATAGAACACGGTCTGCGCGAGAATCACGCCGCCGATGCCGAACAGGAAATCGAGCGGCGGGTTCTCGAGATGAAACAGGTGCTGCAGCGCGATGCTGATCGACCCCTGCGAGCCGTACAGGAAGATCAGTGTGAACGCGACGAGGAACGACGGGAACGCGACGTACAGTTCCAGGAAGCGCGTGACGAGCGATGCGCCCGGGAACGGCTTGAAGAACAGCAGCGCGGCCAGCAGCACGCCGAGCACCGACGCGGTGCCGGCGCTCGCGAACAGTACGCCGAGCGTCGTCAGCAGCACGCTGCGCGTGTCGGGGTTGCCGAAGAAGGTCCGGTACGCGGCGAAACTCAGCCCGTGATCGCCCGACACGCTCAGCAGCACGAGCCGCACCAGCGGATAGACGACGAGCGGGCCGAGCACGACGATCGCGAGCGCGGCCAGGTGCAGGTCGCCCATGCGCCTGCGGCGCCGCGCGGCGGCGGCATGCGCGGCGGCCGACGCGAGCACGTGCGGCGGCAGGCCGGCTTCAGGGCTCGATAAGGACGACATCGTCTGCCTCGCATTGCAGGGACACGCGCGCACCGCGCTCGGGGGCCGCGCCGCGGCCGCGTTGCATCGTGACGCGCACGGGCTCGTCGGGCGCCGCGTCGATCACGACCGCGATCGACAGGTCCGCGCCCTGCCATTCGACGGACGCGACCGTGCCGTGCAGGCCGCCGGCCGACGGCGGCATCACGGTCAGGCGCTCGGGGCGCACGCACGCGACCTTGCCGCGCACGTCGTGGCGCGGATCGCCGAGCGGGAAGATCACGTGCGGCGGCAGCAGGTTCGCCGGGCCGAGATAGCGTGCGACGTAGCCGTCCTGCGGCGCGTCGTACAGCTGCTGCGGCGTGCCGAGCTGCGCGATGCGGCCGTCGCGCATCAGCAGCGCACGGTCGGACAGCACGAGCGCGTCGTCGCGGTCGTGCGTCACGCAGACGACGGTCAGGTTCGGCAGGCGCTCGTGCAGCGCCTTCAATTCGCTGCGCACCGACGCGCGCAGGTTGGCGTCGAGGGCCGACAGCGGCTCGTCGAGCAGCAGCACGTCCGGCTCGATCACGAGCGCGCGCGCCAGCGCGACGCGCTGCTGCATCCCGCCCGACAGCTGCGCGGGCAGATGATGGCCCGCATCGCCGAGCTGCACGAGCTTCAGCGCGTCGGCGACGCGGCGCGTCACTTCCGACGACGCCATGCCGCGTGCGCGCAGCCCGAATGCGACGTTCTCGAACACCGACAGGTGCGGGAACAGCGCGTAATTCTGGAACAGCAGACCGAGATTGCGCTTGTGCGGCGGCGCATAGGTCAGGTCACGCCCGGCAACGGTCAGCGTGCCGGTCAGGCCGTCGGCCTTCACGAACCCGGCGATGAAGCGCAGCAGCGTGGTCTTGCCGCAGCCGCTCTTGCCGAGCACGGTCAGAAATTCACCGGCACCGATCGACAGCGACAGATCTTCCAGCACCGTGCGTGCGCCGTAGCGCACGCTCAGGTGTTCGATCTGCACGCCGCCCGGCGCGCCGGACCGCAGCGTCGCGTGCGGTTCGGCGGCGCCGAATGCGCCGGGATGGGTCAGGGTGGTGTCCACCGGGTTCATCCTCTTGCTCACTAATACAGGCGGCGTGCGCCGATCACTTCGGCTTGACGACGTCGAGCTGCTTGCCCGAGCTGCCGATCACATCCTTCTTCCAGCGCTCGATCCACACCGGCTTCTTCGCCATCACCTGGGTCCAGTCGACCGGGATCAGCTTCACGCCCGCGATCGCCTTCTTGACCGCCTCGCCGTTCTTGCCGGCGAGCGGCACGTCCGTGCGGCCCGGGATGCCGTACATGTCCGGCACCTTCGACTGGACGTCCGTCGACATCAGGTAGTCGATCAGCTTCTTGCCGGCGTCCTGGTTCGGGCCGCTCTTGATCAGGCCGATGCCATACGGGAGCTGGAACGTGGTCGGCTGGTCGCCGTCCTTCGCGGCCAGGAAGATCGGCTTGACGGACAGCGCGCCGTGTTCGGCGTCGTCGAGGTCCATCTGCAGGTCGCCGTTCGCGACGCTGATCTCGTTACGCGACAGCAGCACGTTCAGGTAGCCCGTGCCCTTCGTGTGGAACTTCACGCTCTGCGACAGCTTCGCGAGGTAGTCGAACGCCTTGTCCTCGCCCATCAGCGACGTCGTCAGGATCAGCACGGCCATCCCGTCGCCGGCCGTGGCCGGGTTCGAGTACGCGACCTTGCCCGCGTAGGTCGGCGACAGCAGGTCGGCGAACGTCTTCGGCTGGTTCTTCACGACGTCCGGGTTGATCGCGAACGAGAAGTAGTTGTTCACGAACGTCGCCCACGTGCCGTCCTCGGCCTTCGCGATGGCCGGCACGTTCTTGTAGTTCACGCTCTGGTACGCCTGCAACAGGCCCATCTGGCCGGCTTGCTGGATGAACGGCGGCAGCGTGACGATCACGTCGGCCTTCGGAGAATTCTTCTCGATGTTCGCGCGGTTCACGACCTCGCCGCTACCTGCCGTCACGATGTTGACCTTGACGCCTTCCTTCTTCTCGAAGGCCGGCAGCACATCGCGATAGAGGTTCTCGAGACCGTCCGCCGTGTACAGCACGACCGCGTTCGCCGCATGCGCCGGCATCGCGGCACCTTGCAGCAGACCGGCGGCGCAGGCGGCCAGCGCGAGCTTGCGGAACGCGCCGGCAGCGGCGCGCGAGGGTTTCTGCAGTGTCATCTCACTTCTCCGTAGGCGGAACACCAAACGGCCGGGGCACGATCCGGCTCTCCTGTTATCTCCGGGCAGGCCGAACGACGGCCCGCCGCGCTACCGCGCTGCGGTTGGCTTCGCGCGGCAACCGAAGGATCACAGCGTTCGATGACAAACCCGTGACGAATGCCACAATTTCCAAAAAATGACACATTTTGCCAATATCATGCAAGTCATTCAGAAATGCCGCCCGGCGTTTCGTTCGACCTCTGCTGGAGAAAAACCATGCCCGACCCGATTCTGCTTACGCCCGGCCCGCTCACCACGTCCGCCACAACGCGCCACGCAATGCAACATGACTGGGGGTCGTGGGACGCCGCTTTCAATCGACTGACGGCCAGCGTCTGCGCCGACCTCGTCGCGATCGCGAAAGGCGGCGACGAGTACGTGTGCGTGCCGATGCAGGGCAGCGGCACGTTCTCGGTCGAAGCCGCGCTCGGCACGCTGGTACCGCGCGACGGCGTCGTGCTCGTGCCCGACAACGGTGCGTATTGCGCGCGCATCCTGAAGATCCTCGGCCGGCTCGGCATCGACGCGATCGCGCTGCCGTTCGGCGAGGACGCGGCCGTCGACGCGGCGGCGGTCGAGGCCGCGTTCGCGCGCGAACCGCGCATCACGCACGTCGCGCTCGTGCATCTGGAGACGAGTGCCGGGATCCTGAATCCGCTCGACGCGATCGCAGCCGCGTGCCGGCGCCACGGCAAGCGGCTGATCGTCGACGCGATGAGTTCGTTCGGCGCATTGCCGATCACGCTCGCGGACAGCGGCATCGATGCACTGGTCTCGGCGAGCGGCAAATGCCTCGAAGGCGTGCCGGGGATGGGGTTCGCGATCGTGCGGCGCGATGCGCTCGACGCATGCGAAGGCAACTCGCCGTCGCTCGCGCTCGACCTCCACGACCAGTACGCGTACCTGCGCAAGACGGGCCAGTGGCGCTTCACGCCGCCGACGCACGTGATCGCCGCGCTGCGCGCCGCCCTCGACCAGTATCTCGCCGAAGGCGGCCAGCCGGCACGCGGCGCGCGCTACGTGGACAACTGCCGGACGCTGGTCGAATCGATGCGCGCGCTCGGCTTCGTGCCGTTCCTCGACGCAAGCGTGCAGGCGCCGGTGATCGTCACGTTCCATGCGCCCGACCATCCGGCCTATGCGTTCCGCCGCTTCTACGACGCAGTGCGCGACGCGGGCTTCATCCTGTATCCGGGCAAGCTCACGCAGCTCGACACGTTCCGCGTCGGCTGCATCGGCGCGATCGATTCGAACGATATCCTGCGTGCGGTCGCGGCGATCGCGCAGGCCGTCGAATCGCTCGGCATCGCCGTGCAGCGCGCATGAGCGCCGCGTGCCGGCCGGCGCGCGCAAACAAAAAAGCCCGGCGGCCGGTTGGCCGCCGGGCTAACGCACGGGCTGTGCGTGGAGCCGGTGCTTACAGTTCGATCCGCTTGATGTCGCCGACGACGAAGATGTACGACAGCGCGCCGACCAGCGCGATCACGCCGATGAACACGAGCGCGCCGACGAACGAGCCGGTCGACGCGACGATGAAGCCGACGACGAGCGGCGTGATGATGCCGGCAAGGTTCGCCGCGAAGTTGAAGATGCCGCCCGTCACGCCGAGCAGGCCGTCCGGTGCGATGTCCGACACGAGCGTCCAGCCGAGCGCGGCCATCCCCTGCGCGAAGAACGCGACCGACATGATCGCGATCACGGCCTCGTTGCTCTGCACGTAGTTCGCGAGAATGATCGTCGACGCGAGCAGCAGGCCCGCGATGATCGGCAGCTTGCGCGCGAGGTTCGCGGACTTGCCGCGGCGCAGCAGCCAGTCGGAGAAGATCCCGCCGAACATCACGCCGACCGACGCGGCGATGAACGGCATCACCGCGAAGAAGCCGATCTTCAGCCAGCCCATGTGGCGTTCGGTGGCGAGATAGGTCGGGAACCAGGTCAGGAAGAACACGAGCGTCGAGTTGCCGGCGAACTGGCCGAGGCAGATGCCCGCGAGCTGGCGCTTCTTCACCAGCTGGCCGACCATCGCCCAGCTGAACTTGGCCTGCACCGACTTGTCGCCCTTGTCGCCGCTCTTGCGCGCACCGTGAACGAGGCCGCCGCCCGCCTCGATATACGCGAGCTCCGCCGCGTTGGCGCCCGGATGGTTGCGCGGCTCGTGGTAGAACTTCCACCAGACGAGGCCGAACACAATGCCGACCGCGCCCACGACCCAGAACAGCGAGCGCCAGCCGAATGCGCCCATCAGCGCGAACAGCACGGGGCTGAAGAATGCGAGGCCGATGTATTCGCCGACGGTATAAGTACCCGTCGCCATCGCGCGCTCGTTCTGCGGGAACCACGTCGCGACGACGCGGCTGTTGGTCGGGAAGCATGGCGCTTCAGTCACGCCGAGGCCGAGCCGGCAAGCGAGCAACGTCGCGACGCCCGGCACGAAGCCTTGCAGGAACGTGCACAGCGACCACAGCGTCATCGACCAGTAATAGGTGACCTTGCTGCCGAAGCGGTCGAGGAACAGGCCGCCGGGAACCTGCATCGCCACGTACGTCCACGAAAACGCGGAGAACATGATGCCCATCACGGCTGCGTTGATGCCGAGCTCCTTGGTGAGCTGCGGCGCAGCCACGCCCAGCACGGTGCGGTCGAGATAGTTGATCATCGTGCCGATTGCGAGCAGCGCGAGGATCTTGTAGCGCGCCGACGTGCGCCGGACCGTACCGGCCGCCTGCGCCGGCGCGGCGCTCGTGTGGGTAGTGTGCTGCATGATTGTCTCCTGGTCTCTCTTTCTGTGTCTGCAAGGGGGTCAGCGCGCGACGAGCGACTGAAAGTGATCGAACATCCGCTCGGGGTCGGGCGTGCGTCCGGTGAAGAGCTCGAACGCGTCGACGGCCTGATACACGGCCATCCCGCCGCCCGGCAGCGTGGCGCAGCCGGCCGCACGCGCGGCATGGATCAGTTCGGTTTCGAGCGGGAAGTAGACGATGTCGGCCACCCACATGCCCGCATGGAGCAGCTCGGCCGGCAGCGGCAGGCCCGGATGCTTGGCCATGCCGGTCGGCGTGGCGTGGATCAGGCCGGTCGCGGCGTGCATCGCGGCGGCGAGCGCGCCGCCGGACGGCGCGCCGCCCGGCACGACCCGCGCGGCGGGGAAGCGTTGCTGCAGTTCGGTCGCGAGCGCGGCGGCGCGCGTGCCGTCGACATCGAAGATTGTCAGCGCGGCCGCGCCCATCTGCAGCGCCGCGTGCGCGACGGCCGCACCGGCGCCACCCGCGCCGAGCTGGACGACGCTGTCGAGCCGCGCGTCGGGCAGCCCGCGGCGGAACGACTTCGCGAAGCCCGACCAGTCGGTGTTGTGGCCGATCCGCTTGCCGTCCTTGAACAGCACGGTGTTCACCGCGCCGAGCGCGCGCGCGTCGTCCGACAGTTCATCGAGGTGCTCGATCACGCGCTGCTTGCACGGATGCGTGATGTTCAGCCCGTTGAAGCCCATCCGCTGCGCGGCATCGAGCAGTTGCGGCAGCGCGTCGGCGCTCACGCCGAGCACATCGAGATCGATGCGCCGGTACACGTAGCCGAAGCCCTGGCGGAAACCTTCTTCCTCGTGCATCGCGGGCGACAGCGAGCCGCCGATGCCCTGGCCGATCAGGCCGATCAGAAACGACGGACGGCTCATCGCGCGGCCTCCTGCGCGAACAACGTCGCCAGGCGCTGCAGCGCGAACACGTAGCCCTCGGTGCCGCAGCCGCAGATCACGCCTTCGGCGACCGCCGACACATACGAGTGGTGGCGGAACGCCTCGCGGCGATGCACGTTCGAGATATGAACTTCGATCACCGGCTTCGCGATCGCGGACAGCGCGTCGGCCAGCGCGACCGACGTATGCGTATAGGCGGCCGGGTTGATGACGATGCCGTGCGTGTCGAGACGCGCAGCATGCAGCCAGTCGATCAGCTCGTGCTCTGCGTTCGACTGGCGGAACTCGATCTCCAGCCCGAGCGCTTCTGCCGCCGTACGGCAGCGCTGCTCGACGTCGGCGAGCGTTTCGGCGCCGTAGATATGGGGCTGGCGCGTGCCCAGCAGATTCAGGTTCGGGCCGTTCAGCACCAGTACCTTGTGCTTGCTCATGGTGATTCTGCTCCTGAAACAGGGGCGGACCAGGACCGGCCGCCCCGAAAACATGGGGAATTAGCGCTAGTGTGCGCCCGCGAAGGGACGCTGTCTTTTCGGGTTTTCGCTTATTTGTACCATCTAGTTAGTTTGTACAATATGCACCACTAGCCTAGTAAATTCGGGATATGGCGTCCGCTCACGACTCAACGACTGGTCCATTCAGGGCCAGTTCGTACGGCACCATGCCCCGCTCATCCGCAGGAATCGCCATGCAGCGCTCGATCGCCACTGTGTCACTGTCCGGCACGCTCGCCGAGAAACTCGCCGCCATCCAGGCCGCGGGCTTCGACGGCGTCGAAATCTTCGAAAACGATCTCGTCTACTTCGACGGATCGCCGGCCGACGTCCGGCGCATGGCCGCCGATCTCGGCCTCGACATCGTGCTGTTCCAGCCGTTTCGCGACTTCGAGGGCGTCAGCCCGGCACAGCTCGCGCGCAACCTCGACCGGATCAAGCGCAAGTTCGACGTGATGCATGCGCTCGGCACCGACCGCATCCTCGTCTGCAGCAGCGTGTCGGCCGATACGATCGCGGACGACGGGCTGCTCGTCGACCAGCTCGGCGTGCTCGCCGAAGCGGCGCGGCAGGCCGGCGTGGTCGCCGCGTACGAAGCGCTCGCGTGGGGCCGCGTCGTGAAGCGGTACGGCCACGCATGGAAACTCGTGAATGCGGTGAACAGCCCGCACCTCGGCCTCGCGCTCGACAGCTTCCACACGCTGTCGCTCGACGATTCGCCGGATGCGATCGCCGACATCCCCGGCGACCGGATCGCGTTCGTGCAGATCGCCGACGCGCCGAAGCTCGCGATGGACGTGCTCGAATGGAGCCGCCACTTCCGCTCGTTCCCGGGCCAGGGCGACTTCGACCTCGCGCGCTTCACCGCGCGGGTGATCGAGTCGGGCTATACGGGGCCGCTGTCGCTCGAGATCTTCAACGACGGCTTCCGCGCGGCGCCGACCGCGATCACGGCTGCCGACGGCCATCGGTCGCTGCTCTATCTGGAAGAACTGACGCGCACGCGGCTCGCGCAGGACGGCCGCGCGCCGGCCGCCGGCCAGCCGCTGTTCGCGCCGCCGGCGCCGCCCGCGCACGTCGGCTTCCAGTTCATCGAATTCGCGGTCGACGCGCAGGCGGCGGCAACCGTCGGCGAATGGCTCGGCCGGATGCGCTTCCGGCTCGCCGGCCGGCATCGGTCGAAGGACGTGACGCTGTTCCAGCACGGCGCCGCATCGATCGTGCTGAATGCGGAGCGCGACTCGTTCGCCGATGCATTCTTCCAGCAGCACGGGCTGTCGCTGTGCGCGTCGGCGTTCCGCGTCGACGATGCGAAAGTGGCATTCGAACGCGCGGCCGGCTTCGGCTACGCGCCGTTCTCGGGCCGTGTCGGACCGAACGAACGCGTGCTGCCGAGCGTGCAGGCGCCGGACGGCAGCCTCGAGTATTTCGTCGACGAAGCGCCCAACGCGCCGACGCTGTACGAATCGGACTTCGTGCTGACCGACATCGACGGCCCGAGCGAAGTCGGCCCGCTGACGGGCATCGACCATGTGTGCCTCGCGCTGCCGGGCGACGCGCTCGACACGTGGATCCTGTTCTTCAAGACGGCATTCGGCTTCGAGGCCGAGCGCAGCTGGCTCGTGCCCGATCCGTACGGGCTGATGCGCAGCCGCGCGGTGCGCAGCGCCGACGGCTCGGTGCGGATCGCGCTGAACGCATCGGTCGATCGCCATACGGCCGTCGCCGAATCGCTCGACCGGTACCACGGCACGGGGCTGAACCACGTCGCATTCCGCACGGACGACATCGTGAAGACGGTCGCCGCGTTCGCCGCCGACGGCGTGCCGTTCCTGCGCATTCCGCCCAATTACTACGACGATCTCGCTGCGCGCTATGCGCTGCCGGACGAATTGATCGACACGCTGAGCACGCACCACCTGCTGTACGACCGCGACGAGCACGGCGGCGAGTTCCTGCACGCGTATACAGAACTGGTCGACAACCGTTTCTCGCTCGAAATCGTCGAGCGGCGCGGCGGATACGACGGCTACGGCGCGACGAACGCGGCCGTGCGGCTCGCCGCGCAGGCGCAGCGCAGGAAATAAGGGAAGGAAGCAAATCGGGCATCGCGGGCCGGACCGTGGACGGGGTCCGCGGTCGATACAAAGGGCCGCATCAACTGCGCACCATCGTGGTGAATCGGTCGGCCGCGGACCCGCCCGCGCGGCTCGCCGCGAGCGGGCCGGGAGCCGCGCTGCGTATGACGTTACATACGGTAACCCGTACCGCAGCGCAGCATCCCGTCGCCCGCCACGGTTTTAAGAATCGCTTAAGTCTTCGACGGCACCATCCGCAACCAGTACCCGATGGTTATCTCGAAAAGGAGGAAAGCGATGAGCGCCGTAGAAGCACCCGCGGGCCGCCCGGCCGCGCCCCCTGCAAAGAAGACGATGCTGCGCCGCCTGCTCAGTCATCATGAAATCGCGACGCTGCTCGTGCTGCTGCATGCACCGATCGGCGCGAACGCCAAACCCGAACTGCCCGCGCTGCAGGAAGCCGGTCTCGTCGAGATGGTCAAGCTCGACCCCGATACGGCCCCGAGCTTCCGGCTGACCGAAGACGGCACGGCCGTCCTGAAAGGGCTCGGCTACCGCTGAGCCGCCGATTTCACGGCATCCCCGTTTCCCCACAGTACCCCGCAGCACCCCCGATCCCTGCGATGCGCCGGCCCGGCCGGCGAATCGCGTCACCCTGCCCGCTCCTGCAGCATCAACCGGTATTCCGTCGGCGTCACGCCGACCGTCGCCTTGAACTGGCGCGTGAACGCGCTGTGATCCGTATAACCGCATAGCGCCGCGACGTCGGTGACCTTGTCGTGCGTGACGAGCAGCGCGGTGGCCGCGTCGAGCCGCGTCTTCAGCAGCACCTGGCGCGGCGTCAGGTGGAACACCTTGTGAAAGTAGCGTTCGAGCTGCGCGACCGACATCCCGGCCATCTGCGCGAGCTGCTTCAGGTTCAGCGGCTGCACGTAGTGATCCTGGATATGCTGGACCACGTCGGCGAGCCGGCTGTACGCCGGGTGCGATCCCTCGTGTGCCTTCAGGTCGCGCGAGATGCCCGCAAGGCCGACCACCCTGCCCGCGGCGTCGCGCAGCGGCTCCTTGCAGGTCAGGCACCAGCCCGGCTGGCGGCCCGGATACAGGTGCAGCTCGAGCTGGTCCATCAGTTGCTGGCCGGCGTTGATCGTCGCCATGTCCTGCTCGAAATAGCTGCGGCCGAAGCGGCGCGGAAACACTTCGTCGGCGGTCTTGCCGAGCAGGTCGCGCTTGTCCTTGTAGCCGCAGCGCATCGCCAGCGTGCGATTGACGATCGCGTAGCGGCCGCTCGCATCCTTCACGAAGAACGCGACGTCCGGCAGCGCATCGAACACCGGTTCGAGCAGGCGGAAGTGCGCGAGCATCGCGCCGAAATCGGCGTTGTCGGGCTGGTAGCGCAACGGTTCGGACAGGCTCATGGGCGGTACGGCAAGCAAGGTCGTCATCCCGGCAACCGCGAAGCGAGTGGCAGATGGCGACGATTATAGAAGCGCCCCTTCGATCGCGGCGCGCCGAGCGTGGGGCAAGCAGGCTGATGATGTCCCGCCGGTCGCATCGTACATCGCGATCGGTGGGCATCGGTCATGCAAAACAGGTTGTGCACACAACTACTGCGACAGGTGCGCGCTTGCCGCCGGCGTGCCGGGTACGCACGCCCGAATTCACCATCCTAAAAATGCGCACGCCCCGAGTCTTGGCGCGATTGCGCATTCGACATGACGATTTCAGCATATATCAGGGTTATCGACGATATGCCGATATCGTCGCCGGCTGCGCATCGAACGCGCAAGACGCCCGCATTTTCGCTATCTAGACTTCGCTTCACGGTCACGAGACGACCTCTCGCTGCTGCTGCAATCGGCACGCAAGGCCCGCCACAAGCGCCGCCGAGCACGCCGATTCCGGCACAGCACGCGCAGCACGCGGCGCGCCTGAACGGCCGTCGCATCGGCTGCCGACCGAACCGTCTCGCCCGGTTTACCGGCGCCGGCCCGCATGCCGGCGGCGGCCCAACCACGCCATCAAGGGGAAGTGAAAGTGAAGCTGAAGTTATCGCACGTCGCGCTGGCCGCTGCCTGCGCACTGTCGGGCGCACACGCCATCGCCGCCGACGTCGTCAAGATCGGTTTCGCCGCACCGCTGACCGGCCCGCAGTCGAACTACGGCACGGACATGCAGAAGGGCGTGCAACTCGCGATCGCCGATTTCAACGCGACGCATCCGACGATCGGCGGCAAGCCCGTCACGTTCCAGCTCGACTCGCAGGACGACCAGGCCGACCCGCGCACCGGCACGACCGTCGCGCAGCGGCTGATCGACGACAACGTCCGCGGGATCATCGGCCACTTCAACTCGGGCACCAGCATTCCGGCATCCGACCTGTACGATCGCGCGGGGCTGCCGCAGATCTCGATGGCGACGTCGCCGCAATACACGGCGCGCGGCTACAAGACGACCTACCGGCTGCTGACGAGCGACGCGCAGGCCGGCCGCATCGTCGGCACGTACGCGGTGAAGACGCTGCGCTTCAAGCGCATCGCGATCATCGACGACCGCACGGCCTACGGCCAGGGCATCGCCGACGAATTCGCGAAGGCCGTCGAAGCAGCCGGCGGCACGATCGTGAAGCGCGACTTCACGAACGACAAGGCGCTCGATTTCTCCGCGATCCTGACCAACCTGAAGGGCGTCAATCCGGACGCGGTCTTCTACGGCGGCGGCGACGCGCAATCGTCGCCGATGATCCGCAAGATGCGCCAGCTCGGGATGAAGTCGGCATTCGTGACGGGCGAGATGTCGCGCTCGCCGACGTTCCTGAAGGTCGGCGGCGAAGCGGCCGAAGGCGCGATCGTCTACATGGGCGGCCTGCCGAAGGAAAAGATGCCGGGCTTCTCCGGCTATGCGGCACGCTACAAGGCGCGCTTCAACGAGGACGTAATCACCTACTCGCCGTACTCGTATGACGGCACGATCGCGCTGCTCACCGCGATGAAGGACGCGAACTCGACCGATCCGAAGGTGTACACGCCGTATCTCGGCAAGGTGTCGGTCAAGGGCGTGTCGGCCCCGAGCATCGCGTACGACCCGAAGGGCGACCTGAGGGATGCGCCGGTGACGATCTACAAGGTCGAGCGCGGCGCGTTCAAGCCGGTCGACACGATCGCCGGCAACTGAACCGGCGGATACGCCGACACCCTCTCGCACGGCACGTGGGCGGTTCACCGGCCGCCCGCGCCGCGCACGCTTCGGCTGCATGGTCCGAAGCCGTCCCCGGCACGCACTCGCGCGCAGGCATTTCGCGCTCCTGTAGAATCCCCCAACCCGCTTTGACGCCTCGTCTCCGTCGTGCCCCATCCCGGTGCGGCGGCGCGTGTTTCGTGCCTCACCCGGCACGCGCCACGTTTCGACGACGCAAGCCGCGCCTTGTCAGTCCATGCCGAAAAGCGGGCCCTGGAGACGCAGCACCGACAACTACATTCAAAAACCGATCGTCCTGACCATGCAAGCTTCCGAATTGAGCGGCGTGCCTCGCGCCGCCGAACGCGCGCTCACGCGCAGCGACTACAAGACCCTTGGCCTTGCCGCACTCGGCGGCGCCCTCGAGTTCTACGACTTCATCATCTTCGTGTTCTTCGCGCCGGCGATAGGGCAGCTCTTCTTCCCGCACGACATTCCGGACTGGCTGCGCCAGTTGCAGACGTTCGGCATCTTCGCGGCCGGCTATCTCGCGCGCCCGCTCGGCGGCGTGATCATGGCGCACTTCGGCGACCTGTTCGGCCGCAAGCGGATGTTCACGCTGAGCGTGCTGATGATGTCGGTGCCGACGCTGCTGATGGGCCTGCTGCCGACCTACGACACGATCGGCATCCTCGCGCCGGTGTTGCTGCTGCTGTTCCGCGTGCTGCAAGGCGCGGCAGTCGGCGGCGAAGTGCCGGGCGCGTGGGTGTTCGTGTCCGAGCACGTGCCGTCGCGCCACATCGGCTATGCGTGCGGCACGCTGACGGCAGGCCTCACGGCCGGCATCCTGCTCGGCTCGCTCGTCGCCGCCGGCATCAACAGCCGCTATTCGGCCGCCGAAGTCGGCGCGTTCGCGTGGCGCATCCCGTTCCTGCTGGGCGGCGTGTTCGGGCTGTTCTCCGTGTACCTGCGCCGCTGGCTGCACGAAACGCCGGTGTTCGCCGAGATGAAGGCGAAGAAGGCGCTCGCGGCCGAGATCCCGCTGAAGGCCGTGCTGCGCGACCACGGCCGCGCGGTGATCGTATCGATGCTGCTCACATGGATGCTGTCGGCCGCGATCGTCGTCGTGATCCTGATGACGCCCGCGCTGCTGCAGAAGCAGTTCCACCTGACGCCCGCGACGACGCTGTTCGCGAACAGCGTCGCGACGCTGTGCCTGACGGCCGGCTGCATCACCGCGGGTTCGCTCGCGGGCTGGATCGGCGCGAAGCGCGTGCTCGGCATCGGCGGCCTCGGGCTGGCCGCGTGCTACTACCTGCTGTTCGTGCAGGTCGCGGCCGACGCGTCGACGCTGCCGCTCTACTACGGGATCGCGGGCTTCATGGTCGGCACGATCGGCGCGGTGCCGTTCGTGATGGTCAAGAGCTTCCCGGCCGTCGTGCGCTTCTCGGGCATCTCGTTCTCGTACAACGTCGCGTACGCGATCTTCGGCGGCCTCACGCCGGTGATCGTGTCGCTGATGATGAAGTCGAATCCGCTCGCGCCGGTCGTGTACGTCGCGGCGATCTGCGTGCTCGGCGCCATCGCCGTGCAGTTCTCGAAGGATGCGAAGGACGTGAAGGACGCGCGCTGAGCGGAACGCCGGCGTCGGCGCTCGCTCCATGAAGAAAGGGCCGAATCCCGCGGGATTCGGCCCTTTGTCTTTGCTTCAGCGCGGCGGTACGCGTGGTGCGATCAGCGCAGCACGCCGTACGACGAACTCGGGCGGCGCAGCGCGTCGATGCTCGCGCCGCCGGCGCCCGTGACGAACAGCAGCAGGAAACCGCCGGCAATCGCGACGTTCTTCCAGAAGTGGATCACCATGTCGTGCTGGACGGCGGCGTTGGTGGCATCCCAGAAATTGTGCCCGACCATCGCGGTCGCGATCGTGTAGACCGCCATCAGCAACGCGAGCGGCCGTACCTTGTAGCCGACGATCAGCAGCAGGCCGCCGAGCCCCTCGATCGCGACGACGATCGGCGCGACGACCTGTTGATAGGGCACGTTCATCCCGTGCAGGTACGCGACGAAGTCGCTGTAGCCGAGCAGCTTCATGATGCCGCCCCACAAGAACAACGCCGCCAGCGCCAGGCGTGCGAAAAAAATGACGCCGGAATCGACGGTACGCGTCATGCCTCTCTCCTCGTATGCAATTCGGCCGGCCGCGCCGGGCGCGCCCGTGCGGTTCGGCGCCGCGCGGCCCGGGAGGGCGCGCGGCAAATGGGCCAGCATAGAGGGTCTTTTCGCCGTGTCCAAGAAAAAGGTTGTAGCAAATCTTTACACTGCGGCGGCGGTGCCGGCGGCCCGGCGCGGCGAAAAACGCGTTTAGCCCGCGTCGCTCAACAGCACGCCTTTCTTGAAGATGAAGCAGCCGTAGCCGCGCGTTTCGCCGGTGACGATCACCGCGTACGTCTGCTGCGCGCGTTCGTAGAACGCGAAACGCTCGACACCGGTCAGCGGCACCGTGCGCCCTTCCGCGCGATCGATCTCGGCCTGCACTTCGCGCTGCACGGGCGGCACCGCGGTTGCGTCGCCGACGACCTCCATTCGCCACGCCGGCGTGTCGACGAACGTGTCGAGCGGCAGCACGGACAGCACCGCGCGCACGACGCGCGCCGAATCGGCGCCGTCGATCCGCAGCGCGCGGCCGACCACCGTGTGCTCCGCGACGGATTCCGCCGGGAAATTCGCGTCGCAGATCGCAATTTCGTCACCGTGGCCCATCGCACGCAGCGTGTGCAGGATGTCGGCGTGCAGCAGCGGGTCGAGATTCTTCAGCATGTCGGCTAGTCTCCGGGATCAGGAACAAACCGCATAACGTTACCCGATCCCGGCGGCAGTTGCGCATGCAATGTTCGCGTCACGACGCCGCGGCCGGCATTTCGTCGATGAAACCCGTGACCGACGCAAGGCGGCCCGATGCATCGACGGTGCCGAAGTCCGAACCCTTCACGATCGCCGCGCCGTCGGGCGATACGAGCGCCCACGAGAACCGCAGGTGCTGGCCGAACGCGTCGACGTCGGTCGTGCGACGGAAGCGGTAGGCGGGGAAGCGCGCCTGCACGGCCGCGATCATCGTGTCGATGCCTGCGTGGCCGTCGCCGGCCATCAGCGGATCGCGGTAGGCCGCGTCGCTCGCATACGTCGCATCGATCAGTTCGCGGCGGCGCGCGGCGTCGGACTCGTTCCATGCGTCGAAGTAGCGGTCGATCAGGTCGGCGTGAACGGACGAAGCGGATTGGGCGGTGTTCATGGCGAGGCTCCTTGTGTCGATGAGAGGACGTGGTCGCGAACGTTTCGGGTCCGCGTGCGGCTATCGTCGCCGGGCGCGCGCGGACGGTCGATTACGTGACAGGTAAGGAAATCTCGCGAGCCGCGTCCGCGCCCGCGCCGCCGCAACGAAAACGGGCGCCCGAAGGCGCCCGCATCGTCTCGCCGGCCATGCCCGCGCGTGTCAGGTCACCGGCGCCGGATTGAACAGCGTCAGCGCATTCGCGAGCTTCCATTGCTCGGCCCACGTGCGGCGCTTGCCGCTCGCGACGTCGAGCATCAGCCGGAACAGCGCCCAGCCGGTGTCCTCGATCGTCGCCGCGCCGGTCGCGATCTGCCCCGCGTCGAGATCCATCAGGTCGTGCCAGCGGCGCGCGAGATCGCTGCGCGTCGCGACCTTGATCACCGGCACCTGCGCAAGGCCGTACGGCGTGCCGCGGCCGGTCGTGAAGATGTGCAGGTTCATCCCCGCCGCAAGCTGCAGCGTGCCGCAGATGAAGTCGCTCGCGGGCGTCGCCGCATACAGCAGCCCCTTCTGCCGCGCGCGGTCGCCGGGGCGCACGACGCCGGCGATCGGCGCACTGCCCGACTTCACGATCGACCCCATCGCCTTCTCGACGATGTTCGACAGGCCGCCCTTCTTGTTGCCGGGCGTCGTGTTCGCGCTGCGGTCGACGCGGCCACGCTGCAGGTAGCGGTCGTACCAGTCCATCTCGCGGATGATCTCGCGCGCGACCTGTTCGTTCGCGGCACGGGACGTGAGCTGTGCGACGCCGTCGCGCACTTCGGTCACTTCCGAGAACATGATCGTCGCGCCGGCACGCACCAGCAGGTCGGCCGCGAAACCCACGGCCGGGTTCGCGGTGAGCCCCGAAAACGCGTCGCTGCCGCCGCACTGCACGCCGACGACGAGATCCGACGCCGGGCACGTCTCGCGACGGCGGCGGTTCAGCCGCTCGAGATGCGCTTCGGCCATCTTCATGATCGAGTCGATCATCGAGTTGAAGCCGACGTGCGCGGCGTCCTGCAGGCACACGACGCCGCCGTTGCCGGCCGCGCCGTCGGCGGTCACCGGAATCGCGCCGGGCGGCAGCAGGCGCTCGGGCTGCAGCTTCTCGCAGCCGAGGCTCACGGTCATCACCTCGCCGCCGAAGTTCGGGTTCAGGCTGATGTTGCGCAGCGTACGGATCGGGATGTCGGCGTCCGGCGCATCGATCGCGACGCCGCAGCCGTACGTGTGCTCGAGCCCGACCACGTCGTCGACGTTCGGATAGCGCGGCAGCAGTTCGTCCTTGATCCGCTTCACCGCATGCTCGACGACGCCCGACACGCACTGCACGGTCGTCGTGATCGCGAGGATGTTGCGCGTGCCGACCGAGCCGTCGGCGTTGCGGAACCCTTCGAAGGTATAGCCTTCGAGCGGCTCGAGCGGCGGCGCGGCGCGCGTCGCGAGCGGCAGGTCGTCGAGCCCCGGCGGCTCGGGCATGCGCATCGTGCGCTCGTTGACCCAGCTGCCGCGCCGCAGGTCGGTCAGCGCGTAGCCGATCACCACGTTGTAGCGGACGACCGGGTCGCCGGCCGCGAGATCGACGAGCGCGACCTTGTGCCCCTGCGGCACGCCTTCGCACAGCGTCAGCCCGTCGGGGAACGTCGCACCTTCGGGCAGGCCGCCGTCGTTGACGACGATCGCGACGTTGTCGTCCGGGTGCACGCGGATGTAGAGAGGGGAAGCGGTCATTGCAATTCCTGAGGGCTGTCGGCCATATTGTTAGTCATCATACGACATTCAACCTCAACCGGCGATGCTGCGTAAACCCTTATCCGGAAAGACCCTACCCTTGACCCACTAGCAAACCGCTTGCGCCACCTTTTCCCTCGTTGTACGATGACATACAACGACATCGCCAATTCGGCTCGTATGCCGTTCCCGACGAACCCAGCACTCGCGCTAGACGGACGACCCCAACCATGACTTCACCGCAAGAACTCAAACAGATCATCTCCCACGGCCTGCTGTCGTTTCCGCTGACGGATTTCGATGCCGACGGCAGCTTCCGCCCGTCCACCTACGCGGAGCGCCTGGAATGGCTGGCGCCGTACGGCGCGAGCGCGCTGTTCGCGGCCGGCGGCACCGGCGAATTCTTCTCGCTCACGCAGCGTGAGTATTCGGACGTGATCCGCGTCGCGACGGAAACCTGCAAGGGCAAGGTGCCGATCCTGGCCGGCGCGGGCGGCGCCACGCGCGTCGCGATCGAATATGCGCAGGAAGCCGAGCGCCTCGGTGCGAGCGGCGTGCTGCTGATGCCGCACTACCTGACCGAAGCGAGCCAGGAAGGGATCGCCGACCACGTCGAGCAGGTGTGCCGCGCGCTGAAGATCGGCGTGGTGGTGTACAACCGCGCGAATTCGAAGCTGAACGCCGACATGCTCGAGCGCCTCGCCGACCGCTGCCCGAACCTGATCGGCTTCAAGGACGGCGTCGGCGAAATTGAGAGCATGGTCACGATCCGCCGCCGCCTCGGCGACCGGTTCGCGTACCTCGGCGGCCTGCCGACGGCGGAAGTCTATGCGGCCGCGTACAAGGCGCTCGGCGTGCCGGTGTACTCGTCGGCCGTGTTCAACTTCATCCCGAAGACGGCGATGGCATTCTACGAAGCGATCGCGAAGGACGACCACGCGACGGTCGGCCGCCTGATCGACGAATTCTTCCTGCCGTACCTGAAGATCCGCAACCGCCGCGCGGGCTATGCGGTCAGCATCGTCAAGGCGGGCGCGAAGCTCGTCGGCCACGACGCGGGCCCGGTGCGTGCGCCGCTCGTCGACCTGACCGACGAAGAAGCGGCCGAGCTCGACGTGCTGATCAAGAAGATGGGCCCGCAGTAAGCGGGCATGGCCGGCGACGCGGGCCCTCATCGGCGCCGCGGCCGGCAGTCCTGCCTCGCGGCCGGCACGCGCCGGCCGCGATCATCTCTGTGTGTTGCCTTGCCATTCTGTTCGGCAATGACGCACGCATCCGCCGCGATGCATGCCGTCGCCGTCACATCTGCGCGATGATCCCGACGATCCGGTAGCGCACGTTCCCCAGCTTCACCCGCGTCGCCTCGATCTGGCCCTGCGCACCCGAGCGGGCGCGCGTATTCGATTCGCCGTCGAGGATCTGCCCGAGCACGTCGCGGTCGACGACCGCATCGAAGAACCGGCCGACCGTGATCGTCGCCGACTGCTTCGCGGTCGCGAGCTGGCTGTTCGCCTGCATCAGCGCTTCGGTGCGCAGGTTCGGGTCGCGTTCGTCGATGCTGCGCCGGTACTGAAGCGCGAACACCAGCGCTTCCATGTCCTGCCGGAAGCGGCGCACGGCCTGCCCGAACACGAGCGAATGCGCGTCGGCGCCCGTGACGAGGCGCCCCTGGTTGATCGTCACGTCGAATTCGCTGCCGCCGAGGTCGTGCTGGAATTCCTGCAGCGCGTTCGCGAGCACGCGTCCTTCGCTGTATTGGCCGACCTGGGTGCGCACGGATTTCGCGACGTCGCCGATCGCTTTCCACAATCCGGCCGCGAACAGGTGATCGCCACGCTTGTTGATGTTCATTGGAAGGTTCCCTCGTTGTCTTTTGTCGGTCTCTCAGGCTCGCCTGCGGGCCGGGCGGCCCGAGGCATCGCTACTGTAGGAGAAAATCGGGAGACAGGAAAGCCGACCTCGCCTCGCCTCGGCAGAGCATCAACATAAGCACCGTTTGATGCCATAATTGATGCATGGAATTTCTCGGGAGCCGCACATGCGCACCACCTTGTCCCTCGACGACGCGCTGCTCGCCAAAGCGCAGCAATTGACGGGCGTCACCGAAAAATCGGCGCTCGTGAGAGAAGCGCTGCGCGCATTGATCGCCCGCGAAAGCGCGCGGCGACTTGCTCGCCTCGGCGGTACCGAGCCCGACCTTGAATCGGTTCCGCGCCGCCCGTCGGAGCCCGCATGATTCTTGTCGACACGTCAGTCTGGATCGACCACTTGCGGGCCGGCGACGCAGCGCTCACAACATTGCTGGAAGCTGAGCGAGTGTTGATCCATCCGTTCATCGTCGGTGAACTCGCGCTCGGCAGCATGCGCAATCGCCAGACCGTACTGGATGCGCTGCGCGACCTTCCCGCCGCAACCCCAGCGACCGACGACGAAGTCCAGCGCATGATCGACGTCGTACCGCTTCACGGGCTCGGCATCGGTTACGTCGATGCCCACCTGCTTGCCTCGGCCAGGCTGACCGACGGCACCAAGCTGTGGACGCGCGACCGTCGCCTGCTGGCTGCAGCGGAGCGTTTGCAACTCGTCGCCCACCCTGCTCATTGACCGGGCACAACCAGCACGGAAGCCCGCGCTGAATAAAACAAGGCGGCGGTGCCCTCAGGCACCGCCGCCTTGTTTCAACGTGCCGGAACGCGTCCCTCGCGGGACGCTGCCTTCAACGGCCACGCGCCGTCATTCCGCCTTCCCGTCCCGCAGACGCGGAATCGCCAGCGGATTGCCTTCCTGCAACCCCTCCGGCAGCAGGTCGTCCGGGAAGTCCTGGTAGCACACGGGCCGCAGGAAACGCTCGATCGCCGTCGCGCCGACCGACGTGACGGCCGGGTTCGACGTCGCGGGGAACGGCCCGCCGTGCACCATCGCATCGCACACCTCGACGCCGGTCGGGTAACCGTTGACGAGCAGGCGCCCGGCCTTGCGTTCGAGGACCGGCAACAGCCGGCGCGCGAGCGGCTTGTCGTCGGCATCCATCTGCAGCGTGGCCGTCAACTGGCCTTCGAGCGCGTCGAGCACGCGCGCGACTTCGTCGAGATCGCGGCAGCGCACGATCAGCGACGCCGGCCCGAACACCTCGTGACTGAACGCCGGCTCGGCCAGGAACGCCTGCGCGCCGACTTCGTACAGCGCGCCGCCGGCCTGGCAGTCGGTCTGCGCGGCCTCGCCCGCGCCGATTTCGCGCACGCCCGGCAGTTCGGCCAGCTTGCCGCGGCCGTTGCGGTACGCATCGGCAATGCCGGGCGTGAGCATCACGCCGGCCGGCTTCTTCGCGAGCGCCTGCGCGGCGACGGTTTCGAAGCGATCGAGATCGGGGCCGTCGATCGCGAGCACGAGACCCGGGTTCGTACAGAACTGGCCGACGCCGAGCGTCAGCGAATCGACGAAGCCCGTCGCGATCGCGTCGCCGCGCGCGGCAAGCGCGGCCGGGAACAGCACGACCGGGTTGATGCTGCTCATTTCCGCGTAGACGGGAATCGGCTGCGGGCGCGCGTTCGCGATCTGCACGAGCGCCATGCCGCCCTGGCGCGAACCGGTGAAGCCGACGGCCTGGACTGCCGGATGGCCGACCAGCGGCGCGCCGATCACGCGGCCGGGACCGACCAGCAGCGAGAACACGCCGGCCGGCATGCCGGATTTCGCGACGGCGGCGCGGATCGCGCGGCCGACCAGCTCGGACGTGCCGAGGTGCGCTTCGTGCGCCTTCACGATCACCGGACAGCCGGCCGCGAGTGCCGACGCCGTATCGCCGCCGGCCACCGAGAACGCGAGCGGGAAGTTGCTCGCGCCGAACACGACGACGGGCCCGAGCGCGACTTTCTGCAAACGCAGGTCCGAACGCGGCAGCGGCGTGCGCGCGGGCTGCGCGGGATCGATCGACGCGGCGAGGAAGCGCCCGTCGCGCACGACGCGCGCGAACAGCCGGAGCTGGCCGACGGTGCGGGCGCGCTCGCCCTGCAGCCGTGCGGCGGGCAGGCCCGTCTCGGCGTGCGCGCGCTCGATCAGCGCATCGCCGAGCGCGACGATTTCATCGGCGATCGCTTCGAGAAACGCCGCGCGGGCCGCGAGCGGCTGCGTGCGGTACGCATCGAACGCGTCGCGTGCGAGTTCGCACGCGCGTTCGACGTCGGCCTGCGTCGCGATGCCGAACGCCGGCGCGTCGATCGGCGCACCCTTCGTCGGGTCGAACGCGTGCAAGGTGCCGGCCGAGCCGGCCACCGCTTCGGCGCCGATCAGCATCTCTCCTGTCAGTTGCATGGGGTTGCTCCGTGGTTCGGGAATGAATTGCTCATTGTAGCTCAACAGATACGATGTCTGCCGACATCATCGTATCACTCTCGCCGCCTGCGAAGGCGCCGACGATACCTCCGAAAGCGTTGCCCGGCCAGAAAATCGCGACATTCCCACACTGTGACGATGATTTACAAAGGGAAAACCCGAGGTT
Organism: Burkholderia sp. BCC1972; assembly: GCF_905339605.1. Lineage (NCBI taxonomy): Bacteria > Pseudomonadati > Pseudomonadota > Betaproteobacteria > Burkholderiales > Burkholderiaceae > Burkholderia > Burkholderia sp. BCC1972. The sequence goes on from NZ_CAJPGH010000004.1 coordinate 26,625, forward strand.
TCTGAATTCGGCCATCCTCAATAAACTCTCGGGCATGTCATACGACGACATACATTTAAAGTGAACAATCAGACTTCCCCTCGCGATCTTCCGCTCGATCTCGCGCGCACCGCGCGCCGGACCGCCGTGCGCTACTGGATCCTGGCGATGCTGTTCGTCGTCACGACGCTCAACTATGCGGACCGCGCGACGCTGTCGATCACCGGCATGCCGATCCGCAAGGCGTTCGGCATCGACCCGGTGACGATGGGCTACATCTTCTCGGCGTTCAGCTGGGCGTACGTGCTCGCGCAGCTGCCGAGCGGCTGGCTGCTCGACCGCTTCGGCGCGCGGCGCGTGTATGCGGCGAGCATCTTCCTGTGGTCCGCGTTCACGCTGCTGCAGAGCACGATCGGCCTCGGCGGCAGCGCCGCGTTCGCGGTCGCCGCGCTGTTCGCGATGCGCTTCGCGGTCGGCATCGCCGAGGCGCCCGCGTTCCCCGCCAATGCGAAAGTCGTCGCAAGCTGGTTCCCGACCGCCGAGCGCGGCACCGCGTCGGCGATCTTCAACGCCGCGCAGTACTTCGCGGCCGTCGTGTTCTCGCCGCTGATGGCGTGGCTCACGCATGCGTACGGCTGGCACCAGGTGTACCTGTGGCTCGGCCTGGCCGGCATCGCGCTCGCGTTCCTGTGGCTGCGCGTCATGAAGGACCCGGCCGACCATCCGGCCGTGAACCGCGCGGAACTCGACCATATCGAACAGGGCGGCGGCCTCGTGCGGTCGACGGGCCGGCCGACCGGGTCACGCGGCGCCGACGGCACGCGCGCGGAAGGCAGCCGCGTGGCCGGCTGGTACTACGTGCGCCAGCTGCTGTCGAACCGGATGCTGATCGGCGTGTACCTCGGCCAGTACTGCGTGAACGTGCTCACGTACTTCTTCCTCACGTGGTTTCCGATCTACCTCGTGCAGGCGCGCGGGATGTCGCTGCTGAAGGCCGGTTTCATGACGTCGCTGCCCGCGATCTGCGGGTTCCTCGGCGGCGTGCTCGGCGGGATGCTGTCGGACGCGCTGATCCGTCGCGGCGTGTCGCTGACGCTCGCACGCAAGATTCCGATCGTCGGCGGGATGGCGCTGTCGATGGCGATCATCGGCTGCAACTACGTCGACAGCGAAGCGCTGGTGATCGTGCTGATGGCCGTGTCGTTCTTCGGCAAGGGAATCGGCTCGCTCGGCTGGGCCGTCGTCGCGGACACCGCGCCGAAGGAAGCGATCGGCCTGTCGGGCAGCCTGTTCAACATGTTCGGCAACACGGCCGGCATCGTCGCGCCGATCGCGATCGGCTACCTCGTCGGCGCGAGCGGCTCGTTCAACGGCGCGCTCGTGTTCGTCGGGCTGAACGCGCTCGTCACCGTGTTCAGCTATCTCGTGATCGTGAAGGACATCAAGCGCGTCGAATTGCGTCATCGCGACGCGTGAGGTTCACGCTAAAAAACGGCGGCCGCGTAACAGCGGCCGCCGCTTTTGCATCAGCTCGACGCATGCGCGACGCGCAGCATGTCGTGCACGCCGGACGTCATCAGCGCGAGAAACGCGAGCAGGCCGACGTAGCAGAGCGCGTACGTCGTCTTCGTCTCGATCGACGTCGCGTAATACACGCGGTTCTCCGGCGCGTCGGGATCGTAGCGCCACGCGCGCTTCAACTGCGGCAGCGCGAGGATCGCCATCACGATCAGCAGCGGGCTCGGGCGATACACGAACAGCGCGATCAGCACGGGCACGCCCGCGAACCAGATGCGCGGCGACAGCACCGCGGTGATCCGCCCGCCGTCGAACGGCGACAGCGGAATCATGTTGAACAGATTGAGGAAGAAGCCCGTGTACGACAGCGCGAGCAGCAGGTTGCTGTCGTAGTGGCGTGCAGCCGCGTAGCAGGCCAGCGCGCCGAGCGTGCCGACGAACGGCCCGGCGAGCCCGACGTACGCCTCGGTTTCCGCGTCGTGCGGCATCTCCTTCAGCTGGATCCACGCGCCGACGAACGGGATGAAGGTCGGCAGCCCGACGTCGAGCCCGCGCCGCTGCGCGGCCAGGTAGTGGCCGGCTTCGTGCACCAGCAGCAGCGCGACGAAGCCGGCCGCGAAGCGCCAGCCGTAGAACAGCGCGTAGACCGCGATCGACGCGAGCATGGTGCCCGCCGACACGAGCACCTTGCCGAGCTTCAGGCCGCCGAAGATCAGCAGCAACAGCTTCGTCATTCCTTGCGCTCCGTGGCGGCTGCATCGGACGCCTCCGCGACGACCGGCACCGCGGCCGCCTTCGGCTTGCGCCCGAAGAAGCGTTTCAGCGCCGCGCCGCCGGCCAAGAGCGCGACCGCGCCGATCTTGAAGAACTTCACCGCGAACGCGCCGATCAGCGCGAGCAGGCCGAGCTTCTTCGCGCCGACGCCGACGATCAGCGCCGCGAGGCCGTACTCGGCGACGTGGTCGGTCGACTTGTTGAAATCGGCGTAGCGCTTGCCGTCGTTGAAGCTGATGTTCGACAGCAGGTCGTCGGCCGATGCCTTGTATTTCGGCAGGTCGGCGAGCGTCGACGCCATCGTCAGCGACAGGTAGCCGTCGCGGCCCAGCACGAGCGTCCGGTAGTTCACGCCGTCGTTCCCGGCGTTCGGCGCCGCGCCCTTGTCGCGGATGATCGCGGACCACACGAGCCGGTGCGTGGCCGCGTCGTACGCGGGCGCCTTCGCCCAGCCGACCACCTCGGTTTCCGGCAGGCCGCGCTCCTTGCGCGCCGGGTTGTCTTCCTCGGTGCCCGCTTGCAGGCTTTTCAGCAGTTCGTCGGGCTTCCAGTCCTTCGCGTCGTCGTCGCGGATATAGCCGCTCGGCTCGAACGACACGACGGAAATCCAGTCGGCGTCGGGATCGTCGGGCAGCACGAGGCCGACCAGTTTCGATTCGTCGATCGAGTTGCCCATCGAGCGCAGGTAGCGGCCGGCTTCGGCGGCCGGCACGAACGACTCGCCGGCCTTCAGCTTCAGCACGGCTTCGTGTTTCACGTCGATGTCGGTCGGCCCCTTCACGACCGCTTCGTTGGCGGCCGCGGCGGCGGCCCTCATTTCCACCTGCGCAGCTTCGGTCTGCGCGTGGCCGCTGGTCGCGGCGAGTGCGAGCGTCGCCACGCAGGCGAGCCGGACGGCAAGTTTTTTCATTGTTGGATTCCCCTGGAATGCCTTGTTGTGAATGTGCGCGGCAACCGGCCCATGCGTTGTCGTCGCGGGTCCGGCACCGCCTCTCAGGTGGCACGGGGGCTATGGTAACGCAGCGGCCGCGCGCCACCGGCGCGGGGCGCGGCGCTTACCTCGCAGGTAATGCCGAAGCGGCGCGGGATTGCCTATCATCTGCTCCATGAACCCGACCGCTACGTTCCATTCGCCCTCCCCGTCCGCCGGCCGCGCGTCCGGCATCGGCCCGCTGCTGCGCACGTGGCGGCAACGCCGGCGCCTGAGCCAGATGGCGCTCGCGCTCGATGCGGAAGTGTCCGCGCGCCACCTCAGCTTCGTCGAATCGGGCCGCGCGCAGCCGAGCCGCGAGATGGTGCTGCATCTCGCCGAACGCCTCGACGTGCCGCTGCGCGAACGCAATGCGCTGCTCGTCGCGGCCGGCTTCGCGCCGCTGTTTCGCGAACGGCCGTTTTCGGACCCGCAACTGGATGCCGCGCGCCATGCGGTCGAAGCCGTGCTGCGCGGCCACGAGCCGTACCCGGCGCTCGCGGTGGACCGCCACTGGACGCTGCTCGCCGCGAACCGGATGCTCGGCGCGCTGGTCGCGCAGGCCGATCCCGCGCTGCTGCAGCCGCCCGTCAACGTGCTGCGGCTCAGCCTGCATCCCGACGGCCTCGCGTCGCAGATCGTCAACTGGCATGAATGGCGTGCGCACATCCTGCATCGGCTGCAGCGGCAGATCGATGCGAGCGGCGACCGCACGCTGCATGCGCTGCGCGACGAACTCGCCGCCTATCCGGCGCCGGCCGGCCAGCCCGACGACGCGCCGGCGCGCGCCGACTTCGCGGATATCGCGGTGCCGCTGCGGCTACGCACGGCGACCGGCGAGCTGACGTTCTTCAGTACGACGACGGTATTCGGCACACCGGTCGACGTGACGCTGTCGGAACTCGCGATCGAGGCGTTCTTTCCGGCGAACCCGGAGACGGTGGAGGCGATGCGGGCGCTGGCGGACGCGTTGCCGGTGGAATGAAGCCCGCAGGCGCGCCGGCGCCGCGGCCGCGATCAGCGGCGTTCGAGCGCCAGCTTCACGCCGAGCCCCAGCAGGACCACCCCGCTGACGCGATGCATGCGCGTCAGGATGCGCGGATTGCGGCGGATCGATGCCGACAGCAGGCCCGCGAACAACGCGACCGGCCCCTTGACGAGAAACGTCAGTCCGGCGAACGTCGCGCCCAGCACGAACAGCGACAGCATCGGATGCGCGGCGCCCGCCGGCACGAATTGCGGCAGGAACGCCAGATAGAAAAGCGCGACCTTCGGATTCGACACGTTCGACAGCGCGCCTTGCGCGAACGTGCGAAGCCGCGACACCTGCGCGCCGCTGCTGCTCGCGAGCGTCAGTTCGCCCGACGAGCGCAACAGCGTGATGCCGAGGTACAGCAGGTAAAGCGCGCCGATCACCTTCAGCGCCGTGAACAGCCATTCGGACGCCTGAAGAAGTGCGCCCAGGCCGAGCGTCGCGAGCAGCGTATGCACGAGCAGCCCGACGCTGACGCCCGCGGCGGTCACGAGGCCCGCGCGCGTGCCGCCGGACAGCGTGCGCGACATCACGAGGACCATGTCCTGGCCCGGCGTGACGATGATCAGAAGCGACGTTGCGATGAACGGTAGCCAGGACAGATGCGACATGGGGAAGCTCCTGAAGGGGACGGCCGGCGCACGAGAATCGTCCGGCCGGTCGTCAGATTATCGGCGCCCTTCCGTGGAGATTGGATGCGTATTCGGCTACTTCAGGTACACGATTTGGAGATATTCTCTAGTATTCACGTTTCTGGTAGTCAAAAATGTCAACCAAACTGGACGCGATCGACCGGCGTATTCTGCGTGCGTTGCAACGAAATTCGAACCAGACGAATGCCGAACTCGCGCAACAGGCCGGCCTGTCGCCCACGCCGTGCCTGCGCCGCGTGCATCTGCTCGAGGAACAGGGCGTGATCGACGCCTATGTCGCGCTGTTGAATCCCGCCGCCGTCGACCTGCGCTTCACCGCGTTCGTGCGCGTCACGCTGGAGCGCCAGGACAAGACGACGGTCGAACGCTTCGCGCGCGAGATGGAACAGGCGCCCGAAGTGCTCGAGTGCCACCTGATGGCCGGCAGCTACGACTACCTGCTGCGCGTGATCGCGAAAGATCTCGACGACTACCAGCGCTTCCAGATGGAAACGCTCACGCAGATCGAAGGCGTCCGCAACGTCGAGACCGAGATTCCGCTGAAGCGCATCAAGCAGACGGTGCGCCTGCCGATCTAGGTGTCCAGAAACGTCACGGCCTCTCCTGCCGGCTGTCCACTCAGCGCCTCGTCACGCACGACGACCTGCCCGCGCACGACCGTATGCACGGGCCAGCCCGTGACCGCGCATCCGTCGTACGGCGTCCAGCCGCTCACGCTCGCGATCCATTCGTCGCGGATGACCCGCCGCGCGCGCAGGTCGACGATGCTGAAATCGGCGTCGTGGCCCAGCGCGATGCGCCCCTTCCCTTCGATGCCGAAAATGCGCGCCGGCCCGGCGCTGGTCAGGTCGACCAGCCGCTCCAGGCTCAGGCGGCCCGCATGCACGTGGTCGAGCAGCAGCGGCAGCAGCGTCTGCACGCCGGTCATCCCGCTCGGCGACTGCGGATAGGGGCGGCGCTTTTCGTCACGCGTATGCGGCGCATGATCGCTGCCGATCACGTCGACCACGCCATCGCGCACGGCCTGCCACAACGCATCCCGGTGATGCCGGTCGCGCACGGGCGGATTCATCTGCGCGAACGTGCCGAGCCGCTGGTAGCAATCGGGCGCATGCAGGCTCAGGTGATGCGGCGTGACCTCGACCGTCACGCGCCGCCGATGCTGCGCAAGAAACGCCATTTCGGCCGCCGTGGACACATGCAGCACGTGCAGCCGGCGGCCCGTCTCGGCAGCCAGCCCGACGATGCGCCGCGTCGCGATCAGCGCACTTTCCTCGTCGCGCCAGCGCGGATGGTCGCGCACGTCGCCGCTCGCTTCCACGATCGCCTTGCGTGCGCGCAGCCGCGCCTCGTCCTCCGCATGCACGGCCATGCGCCGCCGCCCGTTGCGCAGGATCCGCCGCAACACGGTTTCGTCGTCGGCCAGCAGATCGCCGAACGAACTCCCCATGAACACCTTCACGCCCGCGCAGCCGGGCAGGCGCTCGAGCGCCGGCAGCCGTTCAGCATTCACGGCGGAGCCGCCGATGAAGAACGCGTAGTCGCACCACGCACGGCCGTGCGCGAGATCCAGCTTCGCCTGCAGATCCTGCCCGCTCAGCGTCAACGGATGCGTATTGGGCATCTCGAAGATCGTCGTGACGCCGCCGAGCACCGCGCCGCGCGTGCCGGCCTCGATCGTTTCCTTGTGCGTCAGCCCCGGCTCGCGGAAATGCACCTGGCTGTCGACCACGCCCGGCAGCACATGCAACCCGCGTGCATCGAGCACGACGTCGGCGCTCCAGGTGCCGTGCAACGCGCCCAGCGCGACCACGCGGCCCTCCGCGCACGCGACGTCGATCCGTTCGGCGCCGTTGGGCGTCATCACCGTGCCGCCCTGCACGAGCAGGTCGACGTGGCGGCGCGTCGGCACGTCGGTGGCTTCACGTCGCAGCCGCTCGCCCATGACTCAGAACTCGTTCTGGATATGCTTGTAGCCGAGCACCAGCGCATTGTTCGTGCGCGCGACGTCCTCGGAGAAATCGCTCGCGTCGGCCGTGACCTGCGGCAACGCGGCGAGGTCGGTTTCCGGCCCGATGCGCTCGGTCGAACGCACGTAGAAGCCCGGCGGCAGGTGACAGCCGTCGACGACCGCGTTGTACCGCACCACGCAACCGTCGTCGATCGTGCAGTTGAACAGCACGCTGTTGAACCCGACGAACACGCCGTCGCCGACCTTGCACGGTCCGTGGACGATCGCGCGATGCGCGATCGACGTATGCCGGCCGATCGTCACGCTCGCGCCCGACTTCGAATGGATCACCACACCGTCCTGGATGTTCGAATGCGCGCCGATCACGATCGGTGCGATCTGGCCGTCGGCATCCGTTTCGTCGGCGCGGATCACCGCGTAAGGGCCGATGAACACGTTCTCCTCGACGATCACGAGCCCGCACAGGATGGCGGTCGGGTCGACGAACGCGTTCGGATGAATCCGCGGCAGGTCACCGCGCGGGTTCTTTCTGATCATGAGGATTCCTGCTTGGCAAGGAGGTGGCCGCGCTTGAGCCGCTCGAACAGGCCCGGATCGCGCCACTGCGCGGCGATGGCCGGCGCGAACACGATCGCATCGAGGTCGATGCGGCCCATGCGCGGATTGAAGGCATCGTCGCGAAAGCACTGCGCGTAGCCGGTCTCGGTCTCGTGCACGATGACCGAATGCAGCCGCACGTCGGCTTCGCCGTTCGACATGCGGGTGCACGACAGCGCCGCGTCGACGAGACGAAAGAACACGCGCGAGAACTGTTCGGCGCTCGGCGAAACGGGCAGCAGCACCCAGCGCTCGGAATGGCGGCGCATGCTCTCGACGTAGCGTGGATCGTCGTCCGACCACAGCGTCACCGCATGGTCGAACGCGTCGATCAGGTCGCGCACGTCGCCCTTGAGCAACCCGAAGTCGTAGATCATCTGCCCGCGATCCAGCGCATGCGCTTCGAGCAGCAGCTCGATGCGGTACGAATGGCCGTGGATCGAATGCGAGCAGCGCCGCGTGCTGCAACCACGCACGACGTGCGCATTCTCGAACCGGAACAGCTTGCGGATCAGCATGCGTCCGCACCTTCCGGAACCGGCGCGGCCCAGGCCACCGCATCGTGCGGGTGCAGGCTCTCCAGATGGCGCACGTGAATGCGCGGGCTCGCGTGATGACGTTCCAGCGCGGCCTGCACGCGGCGCGCCGCATCCTCGACGAACATCAGGTTTTCGCCGTTCAGCACCGCGAACGCCTGTTCGTCCGCGCGCTTGACAGCCGTCTGCACCGGCGTGCCGAGCGCGTGCTCGACGCGATCGATCAGGTCGATCAGCCCCAGCGCCGCGCCATCGGCGGGCAGCGCCACGCTGGCGACGGCTTCGCTGCGCTGGCTGTGCGGCGTGGCCGCCGTCGCATGCTGCTTCAACCACGCGGCAACCGCCGCCGCCTCCACGCGATCCGCGCGGCCGAACGCCGTCAGGAATGCCTGTTCGACCCAATGTCGCGACAACGCGGCCGAGCACGGACACGTCGACGAATAGGCAACCGTCACCTGCGCGCGCAGCTCGAACGCTTCGCCCGCCAGCCTCGCATCGACCTGAACCGGATAGGCCTTCCACCCGGCCAGCCCCTCGGTCACGAGCGCCGTGCGACGGGCCAGCAGGTCAAAACGCAGCCGCACGCGCGCGCTGCGCGTGTCGCAGTCGCGGTGGCTGTCGACCATCGCGCGCAGCACGCGCCGCAGGCCGGCCGGCGACAGCGCCTCGCCATCCGCGAGCCGGTCGAGCAGCCCGTACAGCCGCGACATGTGGATGCCTTTCACGTGCGGCGCAGGCAGATCGACCTGCACGTCGGCGCGCGCATGCACGTCGCGCCGGCAGCCGGGTTCGACCACCGTCACGGGCAGGTCGATGCCCTGCATGCCGACCCATTCGAGCGGGCGGCGGCCCGGCGCGACATCGGTCAGGGAAACATCGGGAAGGGCTGCATTCATGCTCGGCATCCGGTGGAGCGCCTTCTCCATCCGGATCGATGCAGGAAGCGCGCGTTCAGGTCAGGACCAGTCGCTAAACGGGTTGTCCCACGTGGTCCAGTGTTCGGGGCCGGTGGCCATCTCGGCGTCGGTCAGCAGGCACGCGTCGAAGCGCGCGCGCAGCGCGGGCTCGTCCATGTCCATGCCGATCAGCACGAGTTCCTGGCGTGCGTCGCCGACGTGCTCGTCCCAGCGCGCGCGGATCTGCGCGACGGCTTCGGCGTCCTGCGGCCAGCGCTCGGGCGGCACGGCCGCCCACCAGTGGCCGGCCGGCCCGTGCCGCGCGACCGCGCCGGCCTGCGACCACGACCCGGCGACGGTCGGATGCGTGGCCAGCCAGAAGAACCCCTTCGAGCGGACGACGCCCGGCCATTCGCTTTCGACGAGCGCGAAGAAGCGCTGAGGATGGAACGGCCGCCGCGCGCGGTAGACGAAGCTGCGGATCCCGTATTCGTCGGTCTCCGGCGTATGCGTGCCGCGCATCTCCTGCAGCCAGCCCGGCGCGCGCGACGCCGCGTCGAAATCGAACAGCCCGGTGTCGAGCACGCGCTCGAGCGGCACCTTGCCGAACTCGGCGATCTCGATCCGCGCACGCGGGTTCAGCCCGCGCAGCAGCGCGACCAGCCGCTCGCGCGCGCCGGCGTCGACCAGGTCGATCTTGTTGATCACGATCACGTCGCAGAACTCGATCTGGTCGATCAGCAGATCGACGACCGTGCGTGCATCCTCGTCGCCCATCGATTCGCCGCGCGACTGCAGGCTGTCGCGCGACGCGTAGTCGCGCAGGAAATTGAATGCGTCGACCACCGTCACCATCGTGTCGAGCCGCGCGACTTCGCCGAGGCTGCGGCCGTCCTCGCCTTCGAACGTGAACGTCTCGGCCACCGGCAGCGGCTCCGAAATACCGGTCGACTCGATCACGAGCTGGTCGAAGCGCCCTTCGCGCGCGAGCCGGTCGACCTCGATCAGCAAATCCTCGCGCAGCGTGCAGCAGATGCAGCCGTTGCTCATCTCGACCAGTTTCTCGTCGGTGCGCGACAAGCCCGCGCCGCCGTCGCGCACGAGCGCCGCATCGATGTTGACCTCGGACATGTCGTTGACGATGACCGCGACGCGCCGGCCCTCGCGATTGTTGAGGATGTGGTTGAGCAGCGTCGTCTTGCCCGCGCCGAGGAAGCCGGACAGGACGGTCACGGGAAGCCGCGTGGGCGGTTGGAGTGCGGTACGCATCGGGCGATTCCGGAAGAGGACGTCGAAGTGGGAATGATATATTGTATCGCAACGATATAACATATCATTTCAGGCGTCCAGCAGGTCGTATGCGGCGAGTTGCGATTCACGATGCCTCCAGCGCTCCGGTTCGACGCGAGCCGAAGGCGGCGGCAGCACCGCGCATGTCATGCCGAATGAAAGGTGTGCTTGATAAGCTCGCCGGCGAGACCGATGGCTACCCACACCCGACCATGAAAAAGAACAACCTTGCCGTGTTGTCACTCTGCGCGATGCTGCCGGGCATCGCGCTCGCGCAATCGATCGCGGCCCCGGCACTGAAGCCGGGCGATACCTGGACCTACATCAATACCGTCGAAATCGGCCCGAACGGCTGGCGCCAGACGCGCGACCAGATTTCCGTGCAGCGCACCACGTCCGACCACATCTATGTCGAAACGCAGCAAAGCGGCACGACGCAGGCGCCGCGCGAAATGATCGTCGACTCGGACTGGAGCCGTTCGCGCAGCGTCAACGGCACCGAAACCGTCGTGAACCGCCCGCTGGCGTTTCCGCTGACGGCCGGCAAGACCTGGGAGATCAGGTACAGCGAAGCGCACCCGAATCCGCAGCATGCGTCGGAAGCGTACGACACGCATTACAAGGTCGTCGGCCCCGACACCGTCACGGTGACGGGCGGCAAGTTCGATGCGATCAAGATCGAGGCCGAAGGCACGTGGAAGGCGCAGGCCGCGCCGGGACAGTCGATCACGTCGGGCGTGTCCCGCAACGCGGGCGGTTCGACGATCGTGATGCAAAGCCGCAACAACGGGACGGCGGAACAGACCGGCAAGACCTACAAGGCGTTCTGGTACGTGCCGGCCGTGGGCCGCTGGGTCAAGTCGGTCGAGGAGTACTACGACGCGAACGGCGTACGGACGGCGCGCTATTCGGACGAACTGGCGTCGTACAAGCGCGCCGGGACGGACGGTGTCACGCCGCTGGCCAGCAGGCCCGCGGTCGCCACCGGCGCACCGGAAGGCCCGCCTCCCGGCGATCAATCACAGTGACGGCGCGCACGCTCCCTTACGTATAGAGCGACGCCGGCGGCAGTTCACCGGTCAGCGCGAACCGGCCGACATCGCGCAGCCGATAGTCGAGCGGATCGTGCAGCGTATGCGTGCGCGCATTCCGCCAGAAGCGGTCGAGGCCGAGCGACGCAGCCGTCGCGCGCGCACCGCACACATCGAACAGCGCCTCGCCGTTGTCGAGCGCCGCGCGCTGCGCGACGATCTTCGCTTCCGATACCGCCAGCGCGACTTCCGCGCGTTCGTCGGCCGTCAGCGCATCCTGCCGCACCCACGCGCGCTGCAATGCATCGGCCGCGCGATCGGCCAAGGCCGCCGCGGCAACCGCACGCACGCGCATGTCGCCGAAGCGCTGCAGCGTGTACGGATCGTCCTCGGCCCGCTCGACGTCCGAGTGGATCCACGGGCGGCCATGCTGCCGCACGTAATCGCGCGCCTCGGCCAGCGCGCCTTCCGCCAGCCCGACGAACAGGTTCGTCAGCACGAGCTGCGACACGAGCGTGCGCAGCGTCGCGCGCGGCGTCGGCGGCGCCTCGGAACGGTGCAGCACCTCGTCCGCCGCGAGCGTCACGCCGTCGAAGCGCACGCTGCCGCTGTCGGTCTGGCGCTGGCCGACCGGATCCCAGTCGTCGTTGACCGTGATTCCCGCGCGATCGGTCGGCACGACGCCGAAGACGGTGCGGCCGATTGCCGGATCGTGCGCGGACACCGTCATCCGCTGCGACCCGCGCGTGCCCGAACAGAAGCCTTTCACGCCGTCGAGCCGATAGCCGCCGTCGGGCGTGGCCGTCGCCACGAGCCGCGTATCGAGGGGATTCACCGCATTGCCCCACCACCAGCGCTCGTCGACCGTGCCGCGCAGATAGCGTTCACGCTGCGCGGCGCTGCCCCACACGTCGACGCTCACGACCTGCAGGCACTGGAACCCGACGAGATGCGCGAGCGCGCTGTCGACGCGCGCGACCTGCCGGATCGCGTCGTAGATCGCGGGCCACGCGGCTTCCTGCCCGCCGAACGCGCGCGGCACCGCGAGCGTCAGCAGGCCCGCGTCGGCGAGCCACTGCTTCTCCTGCGCCGCGTGGCCGCCCGCGCGGTCGCGCGCGGCGGCCGTCACGCGCAGCGCGTCGATCGCGCGCGCCAGCGCCTCGCGGTCGACGGCCGGTGCATCGGTATCCGGCGCCAGCGTCGCCGGGCCGCGTGGATCGTTCATGCAATGGCTTCCTGTTCAACGGTTGCACCCGACAGCGGCACCAGCGCGCCGAGCGGACGGCCGGTCAGCCGCGACAGGATCTCGCGCCGCCAGTCGTCGTAGATCGCACGATATTCGGCGATATCCGCGCCGAACACCAGCGCGGTATGCGCGTACTCGTCGTGCAGATAGCCGTCGAGCCGCGCCTGCATTTCCTCGTCGGCCGCGATCACGCGATCGATCAGCGCGTCGCGCTCGGGGGCCGGCAGCGCTTTCAGCGTGTCGAACCACCACTGGACGATCTGCACGCGATGCCACTCCTCGTCCGGCCGGATCCGGTTCTCGCCGTGCTCGCGCATCGCGCCGTCGCCGATGCGGCCGGTCTTGCGCTGGATCCACAGCTTCGCGAGGATGTGCAGCTCGTAATGCCATTCGAACGCGAGAAAGCCCGCGACGTCGCGCACCGCGATGTCGCCGATACGGGCCCAATGCGCGGCGACGAGCCGGTCGACCTCCGGCAGCGGATCGCGCCCCGTCAGCTCGGTCACGCGTTCGCGGCCGATCACCGCGTGCGCGCCGTCGTCGCCGAGCTGGCGCGACAGGATCAGCTGGAAATGCGGATCGTCGCGGAACAGCGTGTCGATCGCCTTCGCGACGACCTGCACGATGAACAGGTCGTGCGACGCCATCTTCGTGTAGTAGTCGGCGACGGCGGCCAGTTCGTCGTCATTGCGCGGCTCGCGCGGCGGCGTCGCCACCTTGTCGGGGAAGTCCGGACGATGGCGTCGCGCCACGTCGAGAAACAGCGCTTCCTCGAATTGTCCGTTCCATTCGCGCGGCGCGCCGATGGGCAAGGTCATGTTTTTGGTTCTCTCAGAATCGTGAATGAAGCGAGCGGACGCTTGTGGCGTCGCTCAGGTACGCCGGGTCACACGTCGGACCAGGCGGTCGCCCGTGATTTGCACGGCCGAGACGAGCGCGATCAGGATCACGATCACGGTCGCCATGACGGTAGTGTCGAAACGTTGATAGCCGTAGCGGATCGCGAGATCGCCGAGCCCGCCCGCGCCGACGGCGCCCGCCATCGCGGTCGAGCCGATCAGCGCGACGACGGTGATCGTGAAGCCGCCGAGCATGCCGGGCAGCGCCTCCGGCAACAGCACGTGCCACACGATGTGGCGGCGCTTCGCGCCCATCGCGAGCGCGGCCTCGATCAACCCGCGATCGACTTCGCGCAGGCTCACTTCGGCGATCCGCGCGAAGAACGGGATCGCGGCGATCGACAGCGGCACGACGGCCGCCCACACGCCGATCGTCGTGCCGATCAGCACGCGCGTGAACGGCAGCAGCGCGACGAGCAGGATGATGAACGGCGTCGAACGGAACACGTTGACGAGCGCACCGAGCACCGCGTTCACGCCGCGCCGCGCATAGATGCCGCCCGGTGCGGTCGTCACGAGGATCACCGCGAGCGGGATGCCGAGCAGTGCGGCGATCGCGGCCGACGCGGCGACCATCGACAGCGTGTCGCGGATCGCGTCGAGCAGTTCGGGCCACCAGAGTTCAAACATAGCCGAGCACCTCCGCGTGATTCGCGTGGCGGCGCGCGCGTTCGAGCAGCGCGGCAACTGCGCCGCCACGTGGCGCCGACGGGTCGGCGTCTTCCGCACGCGGCGTCGCGGCGATCACGAGCCGCCCCTGTGCATGACCTTGAATGCGTTCGATCCCGCCGTGCAGGAACCGCACGGATCCGCCGAGCGCTGCCGCGAGCGCGCCGACATCCGGCTCGCCGCCGCTCTCGCCCGTATAGCGGACGTCGAGCACGACCTGCGCGCCGGCGGGCAGCGCGGCCTGCTCGGGCAGCGGCTGCACGCGTGCGGCCAGTTCTGCCGGCAGGTCGTGCTGCAGCGTGCTGAGCAGCGCGCGCGTCGCGCCGTGGCGCGGATCGCCGAACACACGCCACACGGGGCCCGTTTCGACGACCTCACCCTGTTCGATGACCGCGACGGTGTCGCACACCGCTCGGATCACTTCCATCTCGTGCGTGATCAGCACGATCGTCAGCCCGAGGCGGCGGTTGATGTCGGCGAGCAGCGCGAGGATCGATTGCGTCGTCTCGGGATCGAGCGCCGACGTCGCTTCGTCGCACAGCAGCACCTCGGGATCGTGCACCAGCGCGCGGGCGATGCCGACGCGCTGCTTCTGCCCGCCCGACAGGCTCGCCGGATACGCGTCGCGCTTCGCGGCGAGCCCGACGAGGTCGAGCAGCGCCTCGACCTTGCGCACGCGCTCGGCCTTCGGCACGCCGGCGATCTTCAGCGGCAGCGCGACGTTCTCGAACACCGTCTTCGCGGACAGCAGGTTGAAATGCTGGAACACCATGCCGGTACGGCGGCGCAGCGCGACGAGACCGTCCTCGTCGAGCGCGCCGACGTCGACGCCCTGCACGCGCACGCGGCCCGAGCTCGGCCGCTCCAGCCCGTTCACGAGCCGCAGCAGCGTCGACTTCCCCGCGCCGCTGCGGCCGATGATCCCGAACACCTCGCCGCGCCGCACGTCGAGCGTCACGTCGCGCAGCGCGGCAGCCTGGCCGCGCGGCGTCGCGAATACCTTGCCGACCTGCTCCAGCGACACGGCGGCGCCGCCGGCGGCCGACGCACCCGCTTCTTCATGTGCCGTCGCAACGGCGCCGGCCCGCACGGCCGACGGCTCGATGAAACCCAGCGTCTCGAACAATTGCGTCATCGCTTCGCTCCGTCAGGGTCAGGCATGCGCGGGATGCGCGGGTTCGGATACGGCGGCCGGCCGGTGCTGCGCGCCGGTGTGCCACGCAGGCAGGCGCGGGCCCGCGCCGAACAGCTTCTCGCGCAGCGTCGGCGCGGGATCGTAGTCTTCCTTGTAGACGCCGCGGTTCTGCAGCTCGGGCACGACCCAGTCGACGAAATCCTCGAACGACTCGGGCATCACGGTGCGCGTCAGGTTGAAGCCGTCGATGCCGGTCTCGTCGATCCACGACTGCAGCTCGTCCGCGACCTGCGACGGCGAGCCGACGATCGGCGCATAGCGGCCGCCGAGCGACATCTGTTCGAGCATCCGGCGCACGGTCCACGTGCCGGTCGTGCTCTTGCGCGAGATCGCGTCGACGGCCGACTGGATCGAATCGGTCTTCACGTACGAGATCGGTTCGTCGAGGCCGTACTGCGCGAAGTCGATGCCGGTCGAGCTCGCGAAATGCGCGAGGCCGGCTTCGGGGCTCGCATAGCGCCGATATTCGTCGAACTTTTCGCGTGCGAGCAGTTCGGTCTCGGCCGTCACGACGCTCACGCCGGCAAAGATCTTGATCGATGCCGGGTCGCGTCCCTGCCGCGCGGCAGCCGCGCGGATGTCGAGCGTCGCCGCACGCGCGGCGGCCTTGCTTTGCCCGTTCACGAACACGCATTCCGCGTGACGGCCCGCGAACTCGACACCACGCGCGGACGAGCCGGCCTGGTACAGCACCGGCGTGCGCTGCAGCGACGGCTCGCTCAGGTGGATCGCGTCGATCGAATAGAACGGCCCGTCGTGCTTTACGCGCCGCACCTTGCCCGGCTGCGCGAACACGCGCGCCTGCGCGTCGCGGATCACCGCGTCGTCGTCCCAGCTCTGTTCCCACAGCTTGTAGACGACGTCCATGTAGTCGTCCGCGCGCTCGTAGCGGTCGTCGTGGCCGATCTGCTGCGCGAGGCCCATGCCGCGCGCGGCGCTGTCGAGGTAGCCGGTCACGATGTTCCAGCCCACGCGCCCTTTCGTCAGATGATCGAGCGTCGACATGCGGCGCGCGAACAGGTAAGGCGGCTCGTAGGTCAGGTTCGCGGTCACGCCGAAGCCGAGATGCCGCGTGACCTGCGCCATCGCGGGCACGAGCAGCAGCGGATCGTTGACGGGCACCTGCACCGATTCGCGCAGCGCCGCGTCGGGGCCGCCGCCGAACACGTCGTACACGCCGACGATATCCGCGAGAAAGATCCCGTCGAACTTGCCGCGTTCGAGCGTCTTCGCGAGATCGGCCCAGTAGTCGAGATCGGTGTAGTGCGCGGAGCGGTCGCGCGGATGCGTCCACAGCCCGTGGTTGATGTGCCCGACGCAGTTCATGTTGAACGCGTTGAGCAGGATCTTCTTGCGGTTCGCCGTCGTCATGCCTGCCTCCGTCACCACGCGATCGCGTACAGCGAGCCGAACGCGTTGTCGAGCGCCTTGCGCACGGCCGGCGAGTGCTGGTAGATCGAGATGAACTTGCGGATGCGCGGATCGTTCGCGCTCTCGGGCCGCACGACCCACTGGATCGCGAAGTTCTTGTTCTCGGTGCCGTCGAACAGCAGCGCGCTGTTCGGATCGGTCGTGCCGGCGAGCTTGATGAAGCTCGGGTAGCCCTGCGCGAGATCGACGTCGTCGAGCGACCGCGCGAGCTGCGACGCTTCGAGCGGGATGATCTTCAGGTGCTTCGGGTTGGCCACGATGTCGTGCGTGGTCGCGCGGTAGTCGGCGCCCGGCGTCAGCGTGATGAGCCCCGCGCGCTGCAGCAGCAACAGCCCGCGCCCGCCGTTCACCGGATCGTTCGCGATCGCGACGCGCGCGCCGTCCTTCAGCTCGGCGAAGCTTTTCACCTTCTTCGAATAGAGACCGATCTTCATGATCGTGCCGGGCGCGATCGAGATGAAGTTGTAGCCGCCCTGCTTCTTCGCGTTCTCGAGAAACGGGATGTGCTGGAAGTAGTTGACGTCGATGTCCTTGTTCGCGAGCGCGGCGTTCGGCGTATTCCAGTCGGTGAACTCGACGATCTTCACGTCGAGCCCCTGCTCCTTCGCCTCCTTGGCGGCGATCTTCAGCGCTTCGATCTGCGGGCTGGTCGAGATGCCGACCTTCAGCGGCGCAGTGTCGGCGCGCGCGCCGTTCAGCAGCACGGCGCCGAGCAGCGCGGCCATCAGCACGCGGGCCGCACGGCCGGCGGAAAAGCGGGCGGTAAAAACGGGATGCAGCATGGAACCACTCTCCTGTCCAAAGACGGTATCGATGGATGAGCGGCACCGCGGCGAACGCACGGGCGTTCTCCGGACAGTCGTCGTCGCATCGGAAATAGATCAGGCGATGATAGAGAGCCGCGGGAAGGCGGTCTACGAAGCGATTGTGCGAAGAAAATCGCACGCGGCGATATGGCGGGCGGCCAGGCTCGGTCGCGGGCCCGGCCGACCGCCGAACCGGGTGCCCGGCCGACCCTCTGGCCGAAATCTCGGCCTGGGCGCCGGACGAATTCCGAAATCTCGGCCAGCCTGCCGGCCAACCCTTTCCGCAGACGAAACAAATCCCTTATGAATCAAGGCACTGAAAATATTCAGGCCGGCCGGAATTCTGGCACGGGGGTTGCGTAATAGACGGCACACGATGCCGCGAAGCAATGCAGGCATTCCAAACATCAGGAGACACGTCTTGCAGACCTCTATCCATACCCCGTCCCATCCCGAGCCGATTGCCGAAGCCGGCCCCGCCACGCGCGAGCGCTTCTGGCCGGAAGGCTGGTGGAAGCTGATGGAAATCCGCATCGGCATCATTCCGCTGCCGGTCTACGTGATCCTGTTCGCGCTGATCGTCGGCTTCGCGGTGACGGGCAAGGTGCCCGGCGAGATCTCGATGGCGATCGCCGTGCTCGCATTCTTCGGCTTCACCTGCGCCGAACTCGGCAAGCGCCTGCCGCTGCTGCGCAACATCGGCGCGGCCGCGATCTTCGCGACCTTCGTGCCGTCGGCGCTCACGTACTACCACGTGCTGCCGAAGCCGGTGCTGAACCTGACGGTCGAATTCACGAAGTCGACCAACTTCCTGTACCTGTTCATCGCGTCGATCATCGTCGGCAGCATCCTGAGCATGGATCGCCGCGTGCTGATCCAGGGCTTCGTGAAGATCTTCATCCCGCTCGCGGCCGGCTCGGTCGCCGCGGCGATCGTCGGTACGGCGGTCGGTACCGCGCTCGGCCTCGGCGCACGCCACACGCTGCTGTACATCGTCGTGCCGATCATGGCCGGCGGCGTCGGCGAAGGCGCGATTCCGCTGTCGATCGGCTATTCGGAACTGATGCACCTGCCGCAGGGCGAGATGTTCGCGATGGTGCTGCCGCCGGTGATGCTCGGCAGCCTGACCGCGATCATCCTGTCGGGCGCGCTCGACATGCTCGGCAAGCGCCTGCCGCACCTGACCGGCAACGGCCGCCTGCAGGTCGGCGAGAGCGGCGACATGACGCCGGAGAACGAAGAGATCCGCGGCCACGTCGACGTCACGCACATCGCGGGCGCCGGCATCACCGCGATCACGCTGTACCTGGTCGGCCTGATGGCGCACAAGCTGTTCGGCCTGCCCGCGCCGGTCGCGATGCTGTTCCTCGCGGTGCTGGTGAAGCTCGCGCGCGCCGTGTCGCCGCCGCTGCAGGAAGGCGCATTCGTCGTCTACAAGTTCTTCTCGACCGCCGTCACGTATCCGCTGCTGTTCGCGATCGGCGTCGCGATGACGCCGTGGGACAAGCTGACCGCCGCGTTCACGATCGTCAACGTCGTCACGATCGTGTCGACCGTCGCGACGCTGATGGGCACCGGTTTCGTGGTCGGCCGCCTGCTGAAGATGTACCCTATCGACACCGCAATCGTGAACGCCTGCCACAGCGGGCAAGGCGGCACCGGCGACGTCGCGATCCTGACCGCCGCGAACCGGATGCAGCTGATGCCGTTCGCGCAGATCGCCACGCGCATCGGCGGCGCGATCGTCGTCACGGTGACGCTGATCCTGGTCGCGCACTTCGGATGATGCGCGGCCGCGCGCACCGTCGCGCAGGCTGCTTCGCACGCGCCGCCGCCGGCCTTGCCGGCGCGCGGCGCGCGTCGTTCCGGCTCACGGTTGCGGCGGACCGATAGCAGGCATCGACGAGGGCGAACGTGCAGAAAGGCTTCAAGGGAATCCCGTGGTGGGGCTGGGCATCGGCCGCCGTGCTGTATGTCGGCGTGGCCGGCGCGGCTGTCGATTTCGCATGGGAACGCGCGATCGACGCACTCGAGGAAGCCGGCGCGCACCGGCTCGACCTGTATGCGTCGAGCCTGAAAAGCGAACTCGGCCGCTTCGAGATCCTGCCCGGCCTGGTCGCGCGGCAGGACGGCGTGCGTGCGATGCTGAAAGCCGCGCCGAACGAAGCGCCCGCGCTCGTGCATGCGGTGAACACCTATCTCGAAGCCGTGAACCGCGACGCGGGCAGCGGCGCGGTCGACGTGATCGATCTGCAAGGCGACGTGATCGCCGCCAGCAACTGGAACGAGACGATCAGCTTCGTCGGCACCAACGTGTCGTACCGGCCGTACTTCAAGGACGCGCTCGCGCGCGGCAGCGGCCGCTTCTTCGGGATCGGCACCAACACGGGCGTGCCGGGCGTCTACTTCGCGAGCGCGGTGCGCGACGACGGCGTGCCGATCGGCGTGGCCGCCGTGAAGATCAGCGTCGATCCGCTCGAATCGGCATGGCGCGCGCCGGGCGTCGCCGCGATGGTCGTCGACAGCAACGGCGTGGTCGTGATCTCGACCGAGCCCGCGTGGAAATTCACCTCGCTGCGCCCGATCACCGCGCAGCAGCAGCGCGACATCCAGGCATCGCGCCAATATGCAGGCCGCACCGTCGACGCGCTGCCGTACCGCCGCATCGGCGACCGCAGCTCGGCCGCGTGGTTCGGCACCTTCCCCGATCCGCGCCGCACCGGCCGCACCACGCGCTATCTCGTGATGTCGCGCCCCGCGCCGCAGGCCGGCGATTCGCTGATGGTGCTGCTCGACATCGCGGGTGCGCGGCGCCAGCAGCAGACGGCCTTCGTGTTCGTCACCGGCGCGTTCCTGATCGCCGCGCTGCTGGCCGGCTATGCGATCCAGCGGCGCCGGGCGATCGTCGCACGGCTGAATGCGCAGGACGCGCTGCGCCGTGCGAACGACCGGCTCGAACTCACCGTCGCGCAGCGCACGGCCGCGCTGACGGCAACCAACGAGCGGATGCAGCGCGAGATCGTCGAGCGCGAGCGCACCGAGCAGCGGCTGCGCGCGTCGCAGCAGGAAGTCGTGCATGCGGGCAAGCTCGCGGTGCTCGGGCAGATGGCCGCCGGCCTCACGCACGAGCTGAACCAGCCGCTCGTCGCGATCCGCACGCTGTGCGACAACGCGCGCACGTTCTTCGAGCGCGGCCAGCCGGCGCCGGCGCTCGCGAACCTCGAACGGATCGGCAAGCTGGTCGACGGCATGGCCGTGCTCACCGGCGAGCTGAAGACCTTCGCGCGCAAGCCCGACGTCGAGCGCGTCGCGGTGTCGCTGAACGAGGCCGTCGCGCATGCGCGGCTGATCTACGATGCGCGGATCCGCGACGAAGGCGTGCGGCTCGACGTGAACATCGCGCCCGGCACGACGGTGTCGGCCGAATCGAGCCAGTTGCAGCAAGTGATCGTGAACCTGCTCGGCAATGCGCTCGACGCAGTGCACGACGCGCCGGTGCGCCGCATCGTCATCGAAGCCAGCGGGCCGGACGATGCCGGCCGCGTGCGCTTCACGGTGGCCGACAGCGGCGCCGGCATTGCGCCCGACGTACTGCCGCACCTGTTCGAGCCGTTCGTCACGACCAAGCCGCGCGGCCAGGGCCTCGGGCTCGGCCTGGCGATCACGTCGCGCATCGTCGAGGCGTTCGGCGCGAAGATCGACGCGACGAACCGCGACGAGGGCGGCGCGCAGTTCAGTATCGAATTCGCGGCGGCGACGCCGCAACAGAGGATAGAGCATGGAAGATGAGATTCGCGTGCTGGTCGTCGAGGACGATGAAAACGTCCGGATCGGCGTCGAGCAGGCCGTCGCGCTCGCCGGGTTCCCGGTCGACGCATTCGCGTCCGCTGCCGACGCGCTCGCGCACGTCGCGCCCGGCGCGCCGGTGGTGATCGTGTCGGACGTGCGGATGCCGGGCATCGACGGGCTGCAGCTGCTCGATCGCGTGATGGCCATCGATGCGCAGATCCCGGTCGTGCTGATCAGCGGCCACGCGGATATCTCGACGGCCGTCGGCGCGATGCAGGTCGGCGCATACGACTTCATCGAGAAGCCGTTTTCATCGGACGTGATCGCCGGCCGCGTCGCGCGCGCGGTCGAGAAGCGCCGCCTGACGCTCGAGGTGCAGGGGCTGCGCGCGGCGCTGAACAACTGGCAGGGCATCGAGGCGTTCGTGCTCGGCAAGTCGCCCGCGATGGCCGACGTGCGCAAGAAGATCATGCGCCTCGCCGATACGTCGGTGTCGGTGCTGATCACCGGTGAAACGGGCACCGGCAAGGAGCTGATCGCGCGCAGCCTGCACGACTTCGGCGGCCGGCGCGACGCGCATTTCGTCGCGCTGAACTGCGGCGGCCTGCCCGAGCAGATCTTCGAGAGCGAACTGTTCGGCCATGAAGCCGGCGCGTTCACCGGCGCGATCAAGAAGCGCATCGGCAAGATCGAATGGGCGGACGGCGGCACGCTGTTCCTCGACGAGATCGAGACGATGCCGGTTGCGCTGCAGATCAAGATGCTGCGCGTGCTGCAGGAGCGCGTGGTCGAGCGGCTCGGCGCGAACGAGCTGATTCCGGTCGACTGCCGCGTGGTCGCCGCGTCTAAGGCCGATCTCGCCGAACTCGCGGCCGACGGGCGCTTTCGTGCGGATCTGCTGTATCGCCTCAACGTCGCGCAGATCGAGCTGCCGCCGCTGCGCGAGCGGCGCGAGGACGTGCCGCTGCTGTTCGAGCACTTCGTGCTCGCGGCCGCGCGGCGCTTCGGGCAACCGGCGCCGGTCGTCACGGCTGCGCAGGTATCCGAACTGATGACGCATGCATGGCCCGGCAACGTGCGCGAGCTGCAGAACGTGGCCGACCGCTTCGTGCTGGGGCTGACCGGCGACAGCCTGCTGTCGTCCGGCGAAGCGCCGGCCGTCGGCGACACGCTCGCGGAACAGCTCGCGTACTTCGAACGGATGCTGATCGAGGACATGCTGCAGCGTCACAACGGCAACGTTGCGGACGCAAGCGTCGCGCTCGGCATGCCGAAGAAGACGCTCTATCACAAGCTGCGCAACCTGCGGATCCCCGCGCGCGGCGATGCGGCGGCCGACGGCGGCGAATGACGCGAACGAGGATACGCAGAACAGCATGGATCGCATCGAAGTCACCGAACACGGCCGCATCGCCGGCCACCTGATCCGCGGCGTCACCCGCGCGCAGAAAACCTTCCGCCCCAGCGACTGGCCCGAGCGCCTCGCGGGCGTCATCACGCTGTTCGTCGGCGAACGGCGGCCAGGCTATCCGTGCGCGCTGTCGCGGCTCGCGATGCCCGTCGTCGACGGCGGCGCCAAATGCCTGTTCGTGTCGGACGAATTGCGCACCGTGTGCGCGGATGCATTCGACTTCGCGATGCAGTTCGCCGCCGACAACGATCTCCCCGTCGAGCTTCAGACCGCACCCGCATTGACGGTGCGCTGACGCGCGCCCCCTTTTCCGCTGCAAAGGCGCGTGCGCGCAGGCCGCCGCACGCCCTTTCAGCGGTGAAATGAATCGTTAGACGATTGAAGGCTTCGACACATGTCCACGCTCCGACAAGGGTTTCCGGCGCAGCCATCAAAAAAATTGATCGTCACGATGAAAATTATGCGTTTTCCTTGCAGGTCGCCGTGATGCATAGTTGCGTCGTGTTGACGCACCTTTGAGTCTTTCAGTCATGAACATGCGAATCGAGCCGTCCGTGCTCGCGAACCCCGACCTGCAATTTGCGACGCTTTCGTCAGGCATCAGCCTGCCGTATGTCGAGCGGGGCAGCGGTGCGCCGATGGTGTTCGTGCACGGCTCGCTGTGCGACTACCGCTACTGGGATCCGCAACTCGCTGCGCTGTCGGCCCACTACCGCTGCATCGCGCCGAGCCTGAGCCATTACTGGCCGGCCGTCGAGGCGGGCATCCAGGACGAGTTCAGCTGGCAGAACCACGTCGACGAGCTCGCCGAATTCATCGATGCGCTCGATCTCGGCGCCGTGCACCTGGTCGGCCATTCGCGCGGCGGCAGCGTCGCGTTCAACGTCGCACGCCAGCATCCGCACCTCGTCGAGTCGCTGACGCTCGCCGATCCGGGCGGCCCGCTGCAACAGCCGGGCGTGCGCGAAGCCGCGCTGCCGGCCGCCGCACTCGCACTGCGCACGAAGGCCGTGAACCTGATCGATCAAGGCGACGTCGAAGCCGGCCTCGAGATGTTCGTCGATTCCGTGAGCCTGCCGGGCGCGTGGAAGAAGAGCACGTCGCGCTTCCGCACGATGGCGATCGACAATGCAAGCACGCTGCCGAAGCAGCTGCGCGACCCGCTGCCCGCGTACTCCCAGCACACGGCCGGCGACATCGCATGCCGCACGCTGCTGATCGACGGCCAGCGCAGCCCGAAGATGTTCCGCAACAACGTCGATACGCTGTCGCAGTGGATCGGCAACGCGCAACGGCAGACCGTCGCCGGCGCGTCGCACGGGATGAATGCTGCGAGCCCTGCCGTGTTCAACCGCTACGTGCACGAGTTCGTCGCCGCGTAACGTCGCGGGCGGCATGCGCGCCGCCCGTCTCCCCTGCTGTTGCCGCACGGCTACCGAAACGAAACGACGCGGATTGCCCGCGTCGGATCGTTTCGCATCCCTTTGCGTCATGCCACCGGCGCCGCCTTGCGCGTGACCG
Organism: Burkholderia sp. BCC1972; assembly: GCF_905339605.1. NCBI lineage: Bacteria > Pseudomonadati > Pseudomonadota > Betaproteobacteria > Burkholderiales > Burkholderiaceae > Burkholderia > Burkholderia sp. BCC1972. Next base: position 50,841 of record NZ_CAJPGH010000004.1, read on the forward strand.
CATCCGGCAACCCGAACACGCTGTCGAACGCCCAGTTGTACGTGAACGTGAAGATCGGGAAGAACACGATCAGCACCGCGTCGTACAGGAACGCCTGCAGCAGCGACACGTCGAGCCACCACGCGATCAGCGGGATCAGGAACGTCACGAGCGCGACCTGGAACCCGATCGCATGCACGACGCGCCGCCCGACAGTGCGCGTCGTTTCCGCACGCCGTCGCTCCCATGCCTCGAACCCGAGGTTGTACAGAAAATTGACGGTGACGCCCGTCGTCGAGATCATCACGCCGAGCAGCCCGCTCGTCGCCGCGCTCGCGCCGCTGAGCATGCCGAGCACCGACGACGCGACGAGGATGCCGAGCACCTCGAACATCACGACGTAGACTATGCGTCTCTTCCATCCTTGCATGACCGACCACCTTCGTTTCGAACAAGGTGGCGAGACTACAGCGGGCCTGGCGTCCGCAAAAGTCAGGTCCTTTCAATTTTTCTGACAGGAGGCGGCTGACCATGCTGACCAGCGATCACATCGACATGCTGCTGACCGTCATCGACAAAGGCTCGTTCTCGGCCGCCGCGCGTGCGCTCGGCCGTACGCCGTCGGCGGTCAGCATGGCGATCGCGAACCTCGAGGCCGAACTCGACCTCGTGCTGTTTGACCGCGGCACGCGCGAGCCGACGCCGACCGCCGCAATGGCCGCGCTGCTGCCCGACGCGCGCTCGATCGCCGAACGGCTGCACGCGCTGCGTGCGCATGCGCAGCACCTGTCGGAAGGTGTCGAGGACACGCTGCGGCTCGGGCTCGCGGCCGAACTCGACGGCGCGCCGGTCGCCCGCGCGCTCACGGCCGTGGCCGCGAAATATCCGGCGCTCGCGATCAGCATCGTCACGGCGCCGCAGGATGCGATCGTCGATGCGCTGCATCGCGGCGCCGTCGACCTTTGCGTCGCGTTCGGCGGGCTCGATCTGCATCCGCAGGAACAGATTCATGCGTTGTGGACCGAGACGCTCGTCGCGGTCGCCGCGCCGAGCCATCCGGCCATCGCCGAATGTGCGCAACCCGAGGCGATCGAGCGACTGTCGGGCTTCCGGCAGATCGTGATCGCCGATCCCGAACGGCCGTTGACCGACGTGCGGCCGTTGATCGGCAACCGCACGTGGAAAGCGACCGACATGGCGACCGCGATCGCACTCGTGAAGGCCGGGCATGGCTGGGCGAACTTGCCGGAGTCGATGATCGGCCCCTACGTCGCCGACGGCGAACTCGCGCCGCTCGTGTTCGCGAACATCCGCAACGGGCTGTCGTTGCCCGTGTTTTTGCGGCGGCTGAAACATGCCGGGATCGGCAAGGCCGCCGGGGAACTCGTGCGGGCGCTCCGCGCTGAAGACGGCCGGCATTGAGCGGTGCGGCGATGGCATCGCCGCACCGTCCGTCAACGCGCGACGGTTTGACCGTTAGTTGCGGTCACTGCGCCGCCGCGCTCTGGATGGAATCGACCAGCGCTGCGTTGTCGTAACGTCGTCCGGCGATACCCCATCCGCCGTCGACCGCGTGAACGACGTTGACCCAGACCTGCCTGGGCGCGAGTCGTCCACCCGCGCGGCGCAACACGATCTCGGTCGCCCGTTCGACGAATTGCCGCTGCGTGTCGGGCGCGGCGAGCGCGACTGCCGGCAGCTTCAGCTCGACGAACGCTGCGGGCTCCGCTCGGCCCTGCACGAAGGTCCGGTCGCGCGGCAGCACGTTGAGCGTGCCGATCACGTTCGGCGCCAGGAATGCGTTCCCGGTCAGCCCTTCGACATCCAGCAGCGCATCGGTCAGTTCGGCAAACACCGGCCCTTCGTCTTCCTGCGTGAAAACTCCTTCGGATACTGTCAGCGTAATCGGCATCGCACTTTCTCCAGGTCAGGTCATCGGAAGTCATCGGAATCGTGACGTGATATAAATACCAGTCACTCTCTATACATTAGACACTGATCGCTCTCTATGCAAGCGATAAAGAGCGATCGCTCTGAAGCGAGCCTGTCATGCGTTATTCCGCCGAGCACAAGAACGAAACCCGCACGCGCATCCTCGAAGCCGCGAGCCGCCTGTTCCGCCAGGAGGGCTATGGCGGCTCCGGCATCGGTCCGCTGACGAAAGCGGCGGGCGTCACCAATGGCGCGTTCTACGGACATTTCAAATCCAAGGGCGAAGCATTCCGCCAGATCGTGCTCGACGGCCTCGACCAGCTCCGGCAAGGCGTCGCGGCATTCAAGGCCGAGCACGGCGCGCGCTGGCGGCGCCCGTTCGTGTCGTTCTACCTGGGGCCGCGGCGCACCTGCGCGCTCGGCGAAAGCTGTGCGCTGCCGAGCCTGTCGCCCGAAGTGATGCGCGCCGACGACGATACGCGCGACGCCTATGAACAGGCGTTGCGGCAGATCGTCGACGAAGTGTCGTCCGGGCTCGGCGACACGCCCGACGACGACCGCGCGATCGCATTCCTCGCGCTGCTCTCCGGCGGCGTCACGCTCGCGCGTGCGGTGCGTGATCCCGAACTGGCACAGCGCATCGCCGATGCGGTTGGCCGTTACGCAGTGGTGATCGCCGAGCGTACCGACGTACGGCCCGAGCAGCAGGCGTGACGGACAGAGGAAGCCGCCAACTTGAAATATACAGTCATGCTGTATATCATCCGTTGACGCGTCTACTCCATGACGCGCCCACTTGCGTCAAAACGCCCGGACAAGGTATGAACAGCCACGATCTGAAAACCATCGTCACGCGATTCAATCGCGAGGTTATCCAGGACGGCAATCGTGAGTCCTTCGAAGCACTGATGGCGCCGGACTTCGTCAACTGGTCAGCGCCCAGTGAAGCACAACGCGGTGCCGAAACGATGTGGAGGACCTTTGCCACCGTGTTGCGTCCCGCAATCGGGGGTCTGCAAGTGCACATTCACGAGCAACTGTGCGATGGCGACAAAGTGATCACGCGAAAGACCATCTCGGGCAAACACGTCGGACCTCTGCTTGGCATCGAAGCAACCGGCAAGGATGTTGCCATCGACGTGATCGACATCGTTCACATCCGCGATGGGCGCTACTTCGAGCACTGGGGTGTCAATACACTGGCCGCGGTTGTGGCCCAACTCCGGCAAGCGGGAAATCTCGCGACATGAGTCAGTCAAGGCGAGCGACAACACAACCTTCCGACGCTACGGAAGCTGCGCTTCTTGCTGAATCCCTCCGCGAGGTGGTGAGCCGTTTCGTCAAGAGCGCCCGGGAACAAAGTGGCACGGGCTCCAACGCCCAGAGCGAGACCCTCGCAGCTTTGGAGCGCACGGGGCCGGTAAGCATTGCGACGCTGGCCGAACGCAGGAATGTGACGCATCAAACGATGCGGCTGATCGTGATGAAACTGGTCGAGCAAAATCTTTTGACCTTGAAGCAGGATCCCGACGATCGTCGCGCCTACCTCGTGCACATGTCCGACGCCGGGCAGCACCAGATGGCACGAGAGAGGGCCGCGCGCGTGCACTGGCTAACCGAGCGGCTGCTCGTCAAGACGAGCCCGGAGGAGCGCCGGCTCCTGAAGGCGGCGACTCATTTGCTCGAAAGGCTGATCGATTGAAGACACTACGCTCGCGAAAGGTGCGATCAATGCGATAGCAGTCGGCTGAACGACCTGGCCAGCTAATGTCGAATGGCGACTTCTGGCCGGATGCCGCCCAATGCGTTCGGCTGTGGCTGGCCCGGGCGTGGTCACTTATCGACACCTTGCCCGGAAAGTCAGCGGATAAGCTGTCCGGAAACCCGAGCCCACACCGCGCGAAGGCGTCGCGCGTGGTCTTCAAAGAGATATGAGGCTGCAAGCGTCAGGAGACCTGAGATCGCTCCCGTCAAGATGTGCTCGACGTAGGGGATACGGTAGTGACTCGTATGTGAATATGCATCGCCCAACGCTGTCAGGACCCCAACGACCAGCGCATTGCCGTATCGATGCGCGTAGAGTTTCCCCACGGGCGTGAAAGTCAAAAGTACGGCCAGGAGTCCGGTCAGCAGCCCCGTATGAAATGCGATGGTCCAGTGGGCAACGCTCGCGATATTTCCCCAACTCCCCGGCATGCACGTCATGCACGCACTGGTCGGCTGCCAGAAACGCTGGACAAACAGTCTGACGCGATGCTTCCACTCGGTTGACATGATGTGTTCCCATCAACGCCGTTGCCACGGATGGGTCGGCTGTGCGCCGCAGAGGCCGGGTAATAACCTGGACATGGGGGAATACTACTCCACGATCAGACGGCCGCTGTGTCGACCGGGACCGGATTTCGACTCTTGCGTCTATCGGCACGGCCCCGTCCGTGACGCGTATCGAACGATGTGCTTGAGCGCGATGTCGACTGGCCGAACGGAGTCCGACAGCTTGCTCCGCAGAAGCACTAATCAGCAAGTTGCCAGCGATTTCGCGTATTCCTGCCCCTCATGGATCAATTCCCGCGCGACGTCGGACAAAACGCCATGGCGCTCGATCGTCGAGAAGCCGGCCTCGAGCCGGGCACGATACAGCGCAAGCATCTCCATGATCGTAGCCCGATCGGCGTCCAACAGCTCCGCACGCTCGAAGATGCGGGTGAACGCGACCAACAAGCGTTGTATGACAAACGTCGCGTGATAGATCGCAAGCATGTCGCGGCCATCCCGACGTAGCGGAGACGCATACTTTACTTCCGAGCTGTTGTGAACGAGTTCCTCGCGCAGGTTGATGCCATATAGGTAGGTATGCGCCGCTTCGTGAATCAGCTTGTCGAGCAGGAAGATCCAGCTCAAGTCTATCTCTCCGTTCACGAGAATCATCGATTGAAGCTTGTCTCCGGTGGGCGACAATGCCCGCTCATTGGTCGCGCCGGTCGATTCAAAAAAGACGATGGAGCCAACGAGGATCCCGATTTCCTCCGCCAATTCCGGATATGCAGCTTCGAGCACTCGAACGCCACGCATCATCGCCGTTTCCGCAAGCTGCTCCTTGTCCCGTGGTAGCGGCCGCAAGAGAATCCCGGTATAGGAAGTGCCGCCCGAGATTTCGTCCAGCACCTCGCGAAGCAACTCGCGATCGATGCGCGATGCCGGCGTGAATCGAGGCAGCGTCTCGTATCGATCGCGCGCCATGACCATCAGCAGACGCGACGCTTCCGGCAGCTTGTTCTGCTCCGCCAACCGGATGACGTAGTGGTAGGCAAAGCTGTGGAATCCATTGAATCCGGCTGGCTGCAAGGCCGCGAAGTATGCGTGAACACTGTCGGGAAACAGATCTGGCGCGTGCGCCGAGAGTTGTTCGAGCAGATCGTCATACGCGGACTTCAGCTGGGACTTGAACCCCGTTGACAGTGACGAAGCCACGCTCGGCACTGGCAGAAATGGATAGGTCATGTCGGCGATTGAAGGTCGAATAATTCCCGGTTGGTCTGGAGATAGTGAGGCGAGCCACCATCGTCTGAATTGAGCATGAGCCTCAAGGGCCTCGAAAAGGCAATGCAAAGGAGCGCAAGTACGAAAAGTTCGCTGCCGTAGATGATGACTGCGTCTGGCGACAGCGCCTTCAGCGCCGCGCCCGACATCCAGATACCCAAAGGAGCAGCGGCCGTGCAAAGAAACATCAGGCTCGATTCCATGCCGGCACGATGCCCGGCTGGTATCGCCATCGCCCGTTTCGAATTGACGGTGACGTTGAACATCGTCAATCCGGTACCCAACGCGAAACCAAGCACGCACCAGGCGGGGAGATTGTGCGAGCACCCGAACGCGAAGATGGAGGCGCCGATCATTGCGATGCCGAAGATCGAAATGGCATGATCAGAAACCATGCGTCGTGCTTGCTGGATCAGAAAGGCTGAAGCCGCCAATACGCCCGCACCCAATGCCAGTTCTATGCCGGCGACGTTCAGCATCGAGCCTCCCTCCGCGAGAACCTTGGCCGGCAACAGGAAGAAAACGAACGGAACGAACAGCATGTTGGCGAGCAGCGATGCTGTCGCAATCGCCCGCTCGGCTCGAATACCGAGCACTCGCTGCATCCCGCGGCGCAGGTCCTGGAAAAACGACGTCGCTTCGCCGGAGCGCGCACGTACGGATTGCCCCGCGCTGAACGACAGGTGGAACGCGAGCGATGCTACGACGCCGAGACAAGCACTTGCGACGCTCACCCATAGCGCGGACTCGCCGCCGAATGCCCCAATCATGAAACCTGCCAGCGTCGGGCCGAACAGGATATTCAGGATGAAACCCGACGCCTTCAGGCGCAGACCTCTACGGACCTCGTCGGCATCGGGAGAAATTTCAGGTATGAGCGGCGTGCTCAGCGGCATAAGGGCCGCCACGGCGACGCTCGAAGTTACGCTTGCGATGACGATGACGACGACAAGCCCATTCATGTTGGCGCCGTGAAGCGTCAGTGCGGCGACGACGACCGGTATCACGGACGCAAGGGCAAGCAGCGATGCGCCCAGCAAAACCATACTTTTGCGGACTCGATCGGCGACGATGCCGGTGAACGGAAGGATCAGCAGGGTCGTCGCCCACGTTGCGATCAGCGTCAGCGTAAGTGCCGACGGATTCGCGATACCCTTCAGCAAAAGCCAGGTGGCATAGAACTGCAGGATGCGCGACGAAACCGTCACGGCTGCGTCGGCGCACACATACGTCACGATCAGTTGCCACCGGGTCGAGGGCATCATGCTATTCGTTATTCTGAAATTCGTCGGCAACGGATTTGAAAATGGCTGCCGCGTTGAACGCCCGCGCATTCCCGGCAAAAACTTGCACCTGAATGAATACCTCGCGGATCTGCTCGACCGATATGCCGAGATGCAGGGCAGCGCCAAGTTGGAAACGCAAATGATTCTCGAAGCCGCCCATCGCACTGATTACTCCGAGCGTGACGAGGTGCCGCGTCTTCAGATCGATGCCCGACCGGCGATACGCGTATCCGTAAATGTCCGAAGCCAGTTTGTCGACGAGATCCGGAAATACCGGTCGCACCGTTTCATTGGCTAGCCGCACGCCGTCTGGATTGAACAAACGAAGCAGGTCGGCGTTCTGTTCAATGGGATTCATTACTCACCATCCGTCCTGGATGGCGGATCCCGGGATCCGCCATCAGCGATTCACTATGCCGCGATCACTTCAGGGCGGCGGTAATTGCATGAACGATTTTGCTCTGTGCACCTTTCATGATCATCTTGTTTTCGATCTTCATTTCAAGCTCCACGTATGGAAAGTTAAATAAATCAGAAAGAAAAACTCAGACTCCTTGCAAATCGCGCGAACTGCGGGGCTATACTTTCAGGCAAACAAAATTTGGTAAAGCGAAAAAATATTAGATCAATTGGTCGGGCACTTTGCTACTGTGCCGTCTTGGGTTTTGTAAAGGCTTCAACCTCTCGGCGCATCGACGTGTATTCAGCAGATCAGCCAGGCGATTGTCGAAGGTCCGCTCCCTGTCGAACGCCGCCCCTGCAGAACCACTCGACTTTCCTCCACGCGGAAGTTCGCGGCAACGGTGCAATGCACTACTGCCGAATGAGCCGGCTTAGAATCGAATTTTCCATTTCGCTCGAGTACCCGATGCTCACAGCGCGCCCACTTGTCAGCGAATCCGCTAGCGACCGCGCAAACGTCTTGCGTATCTTCACTGAGGCGCCTTCGTACACGGAACTCGTGGCAGGCCGATTGCCGTCCACGAAAGACGTCGACGACTTCTTCTTCGGTAAGCCAGTGGGCACGGATGCAGCACAAAAATCAGTCTTCGGATTCTTTGTCGAACGGGAGATGATCGGCTGCGCAGACGTGATCCGTTCGTATCCAACGGACGACTGCATATGGATTGGCCTGATGCTTCTCACCGAAGCGAATCAGGGTCGAGGCTATGGAAAGGCAGCTTTAAGGCTGTTGATCGAAATGGCAAGCGAGTGCGGCCATCGCGCCATACAACTCGCAGTCGTTTCAACCAATCCTCGTGCATCTGCATTCTGGCAACGCGAAGGCTTCGAGGAGATTCGACGCGCGAGCAGTCCGGAATTTGCCGGGGATCTGATCGTCATGCAGCGCCCAATGGGATAGTGAGTTCGATCATCGGCGTCGGACGTCAGGCACGCATACGGCCTCATGACCGACCCGCTCCGATACCACCGTAAATCGGCAAGCGAATTTGATCCACTCACCTAAATGCGCTGCGGAAGCGCTTTGGCAAAAAACTCCGTCACGCGACGCACTCGCGCCGGCACAAATCGACGTCTCGGCCAGACCAGGCTAACGTCCCTGACCTCGTTGATGAATCGATCGAGGATCGTGATCACTTCCGGATCGCGCAGTTCGCAGGCGAGCGACACCTTGGCGAACAAGCCGATTCCAACACCGGCCAGCACCCCGGCCCGAATCGTTTCGACACTGTTGGACGACAGATTTCCGCGGACCGGCACGTTGTATGGGCCGTCGGGGCCGACGAAGGGCCAGTTCGCCAACTCGTTCAGGCCGCCATATACAAGGCAGTTGTGATCGATGAGGTCAGCTGGAGTCTCGGGTATTCCGTGTTGCTTGAAGTAGCTTCGCGAACCGACACACACGAGCGGCGTACTCGCCACGCGCTGGACAACCGCATCGGGATCGCTGACGGGCCCCACCCGAATCGCCAGATCGATCCGGTCCTCCACCATATCTCGTATGAAGTCCGAAAGAACAAGATCGACCTGCAGGCCGGGAACGAGTGACAGCAGTTCGGGGATGAGCGGAAGCACGTGCAGGCGTCCGAACGTAGCAGACGCGGCGATCCGGACCAGACCGGCGGTGTCGAGCCTGCTGCTCGACATTTCGCAGTCGGCTTCATGGATTTCGTCGATGAGCGGCTTGGTCCGGTCGTAATATCGCTGCCCCTGGTCCGTCAGCGTGACGCTGCGTGTGCTTCGGTTGAACAGCGCCACGCCGAGGCGCTTTTCCAGCGCACCGATGGCCTTGCTGATGGCTGACTGCGATTCGCCGGTTCTACGTGCCGCAGCAGAAAACCCACCCGCTTCCACGACGGCCATGAAGGCGCTCATCTCATGGAACCGATCCATTGCGTTCCTCCCGCTCGACCCATTCTCGACAAGAATAGATCTTATGGGAAATCCGGGAATTATCGTCGGAAGCGATGACAAGTAACCTGCTCCTGTTCATTCACAAACGGAAGAAGGGTTCCATGTCCACGCTCGAAGGCAAAGTCGCCGTCATCAGCGGCGCAACCACAGGTATCGGTCTGGCGATTGCTCGGCGGTTCGTCGCCGAAGGCGCCCACGTTGTCATCTTTGGCCGCCGGCAGGCGCAGCTCGACGAGGCCGCCAGGCTGATCGGACGCAACGTCACCGCCATCCAGGCCGACGCCTCGAACCTCGACGACCTCGACCGGATCGCCGCGGCAGTCCGCAACGAAAAGGGAGTCGTCGACATCATCGTATCGAACGCAGGTTATACGGAGCAGGCTTCGATCGAGACCATCACGCCCGAGCATTTCGACAAGGCGTTCAACCTCATGGCTCGCGGCCCCGTCTTTCTCGTGCAGAAACAACTGCCGATGATGACGCGGGGTGGTTCGATCGTCCTGGTTTCTTCAGCCATGCATGTCATGGGCATTCCCGGCCATACGGCCTATGCGGCAACCAAGGCGGCCCTGCGTTCCTATGCCCGTACCTGGGCGGCGGAGTTCAAGGATCGCGGCATACGCGTCAACATGCTGAGCCCCGGTGTAACCGACACGCCGATCCTGGACGCCCAGGCGATGGGACGGGACGAACTGGTGAACATGTATCGGAGCATGGTCCCGCTCGGCCGGCTCGCACGCGCGGAGGAGATCGCCAACGCAGCGTTGTTCCTTGCGTCCGACCAGAGTTCCTATGTGACGGGCGCGGATCTGATGGCCGACGGTGGTATCGGCCAGGTTTGAGATCCGAATGTCGTCGACACGACCCGCATACGACGACCGCGCCAGCCGCATCCCGGAGTGTGTTGCATCGCCCGATTGAATCGCCGCCGATCACCGACGCTCCTCCCGGAAAATGCTCGATAACCCATAAAAAACCCCGGCATGCAGACCTGCGCCTGCATGCCGGGGTTTTTCGCTTCATGGCCGGCGAGCGACGAATCGCCCGCCGTTCACGTATCACCGCGCAGCGACCTCCGCCTTGACGGCCGCCACATCGCCGACGGCCGTCGGCGCCGCGCCCCACCCGCCGCCGAGCGCGCGGATCAGGTTGACGGTCGATACCGCCTGCGCACCCGTCAACTGGTTCGCCTGCAATTGCGACTGCAGCACCGAGCGCTCGCTGTCGATCACGTCGAGATAGGCAACTTCGCCTTCCTGGTACTGCGTGCGCGACAGCGTCGCCGCCCGTCGCGATGCGTTGACAGCCGCATCCTGCGCGCGGATCTGGTCGTCGAGCAGGCGCAGGTCGGAGAGATTGTCCTCGACCTCGCGGAACGCGACGAGCACCTGCTGCCGGTAGTTCGCGACCTGCTCGTCGTACTGCGCGCGCGCCTGCTGCACGCCGGCCGCACGGCGCCCGCCGTCGAACAGCGGCAGCGTCAGCGCGGTGCCGGCGAACGGCCCGAGCAGGAACGTGCGGCTCGACCACAGGAACAGGTTGCCGAGCGTCGACGCCTCATACCCGAACGCGCCCGTGATATCGAGCTTCGGGAAGTACGCGGACTTCGCGAGGCCGATCCGCGCGTTCGCGGCCGCCATCGCACGCTCGGCCGCCGACACGTCCGGACGCCGTTCGAGCAGCGCGGACGGCAGGCCCGGCGGGATCTTCACCGCGACCGGCACGATCGGCGTTTCCTTGAACCCGAAATCCGCCGGCGCCTTGCCGAGCAGGATCGCGAGCGCATGCTCGGACGCCGCGCGCCGGCGCGCGACGCCGACCGCGTCGGCCTGCGCGCTGGCCAGCTCGTTCTTCGCGCGCGACACGTCGAGCTCGCTGATGTCGCCTTCGTTGAAGCGGCGCTGCACGAGCTTCAGTGCCTGCTCGCGCAGCTCCACCGTGCGGCGGTACAGGTCCTGGTCCGAATCGAGCTGGCGCAGTTCGAAGTAGTTCTGCGCGACGTCCGCCTGCAGCGCGAGCTGCACCGAACGGAACAGCGCTTCGCTCTGCGCCTGGTCGGCACGCGACGCCTCGACGTTGCGGCCGACGCGGCCGAACAGGTCGGCTTCATACGACACCGTGCCCTGCGCGCGCCACAGCGTCGCGTTGGTCGGGCCCGTGCCCTGCGGCTGGAACTGCGACGCCGACGACAGCCCTTCGCGCGTCGGCCCGAACCCGGCACCGACCTGCGGGAACCACTGCGAACGCGCCGAACGCGTCGCCGCACGCGCTTCCTCGACCCGCGCAGCCGCGGCCTTCAGGTTCTGGTTCGCGGCGAGCGCCTGCGTCTCGAGCGAATCGAGCACCGGGTCGCCGAACACCTTCCACCATTCGCCGCGATGTTCGCCGTCCGCCGGCTCGGCCGTCTTCCACGTGCCGGCCTGTTCGCCGGCGGCGAGCGTCGGCGCTTCCTTGAACGCGGCGGGCGCCGCGGCGTCCGGGCGCTTGTAGTCGGGGCCCACCGCGCACGCGGCGAGCAGCGTCGCGAGCAGGGTGCTCGCGGCGGCCACCTTCGCGAAGCGCACCAGGCCGTTCGTGTTGTGCAAATTGTTCATTTTGTTGTCCTCAAGCATCGGGAGCCGGCACGCCGTAACCTGCCGAATCCTTGCCGGCGACGTGGATCTTGCCGCCTGCGAGCGTGCGCAGCACGACGTAGAACACCGGCGTCAGCATCAGCCCGAACAGCGTCACGCCCAGCATCCCGAAGAACACCGCGACACCCATCGCATGGCGCATTTCCGAACCGGCTCCCGTCGACGTGACGAGCGGCACGACACCCATGATGAAGGCGATCGACGTCATCAGGATCGGGCGCAGCCGCAGCCGGCTCGCCTCGATCGCGGCGTCGAGCGGCGTCCTGCCGTCGTGTTCGAGCTCGCGCGCGAATTCGACAATCAGGATCGCGTTCTTCGCCGACAGCCCCACCAGCACCATCAAGCCGATCTGCGTGAAGATGTTGTTGTCGCCCTGCGTGAGCCACACGCCCGTCAGCGCCGACAGAATGCTCATCGGCACGATCAGGATCACCGCGAGCGGCAGCGTCAGGCTTTCATACAGCGCCGCGAGCACGAGGAACACGAGCAACACGCTGATCGGGAACACGTACATCGCCGAATCGCCCGCAAGGATCTGCTGGTACGTGAGGTCGGTCCATTCGAACCGCACGCCGCGCGGCAGCGTTTCATGCGCGATGCGATCGATCGCGGCCTGCGCCTGCCCCGACGAGAAGCCCGGCGCCGGGCCGCCGTTGATGTCGGCCGCCGTGTAGCCGTTGTAGCGCACGACCATTTCCGGGCCGAACGTCGGCGTCACGGTGACGAGCGACGACAGCGGCACCATCTCTCCCTTGTCGTTGCGGGTCTTCAGCTGCAGGATGTCGTCCGCGCGCTGGCGGAACGGCGCATCGGCCTGCACGCGCACCTGGTACACGCGTCCGAAGCGGTTGAAATCGTTCACGTACAGCGAGCCGAGATACACCTGCATCGTGTTGAACACGTCGGTCACCGGCACGCCGAGCTGCTTCGCCTTCACGCGGTCGAGATCGACGTTCAGCTGCGGCACGTTGATCTGGTAGCTCGTGAACAGCGGGCCGAGTTCGGGCGCCTGCTGCGCGCGCTTGATGAAGTCGTTGGTCGCATCCGACAGCTTCGCGTAACCGACCGCGCCGCGATCCTCGATCTGCATCTTGAACCCGCCGAGCGTACCGAGGCCCAGCACCGGCGGCGGCGGGAACACCGCGACGAACGAATCCTTCATCGCGCCGTACTGCTGGTTCAGCGCACCGGCGATCGCGCCCGCCGACAGTGCCTTGCCATGCCGCTCCGAGAACGGCTTCAGCGTGACGAACACGATGCCCGCGCTCGAGCTGTTGGTGAAGCCGTTCACCGACAGCCCCGGGAACGCGACCGCGCTCTCGACGCCCGGCTGCTTCAGCGCGATCGAGCCCATGTCGCGGATCACCTTCTCGGTGCGGTCGAGCGACGCACCGTTCGGCAGCTGCGCGAACGCGATCAGGTATTCCTTGTCCTGCGCGGGCACGAAGCCGCCCGGCACGACCTTCGACACGAGCACGGTCGCGCCCACCAGCACGAGGTACACGCCGAGCATCAGCGTCTTGCGCGACAGCACGCCGCGCACGCCGCGGCCGTAGTTCTCCGCACCGCGATGGAACACCTTGTTGAAGCCGCGGAAGAAGCCGCCGAGCACGCGGTTCATCACGCGCGTGAGCCAGTCTTCCTTGTCGCCGTGGCCCTTCAGCAGGATCGCGGACAGCGCCGGCGACAGCGTCAGCGAGTTGAACGCCGAGATCACCGTCGAGATCGCGATGGTCATCGCGAACTGCTTGTAGAACTGGCCGGTCAGGCCCGACATGAACGCGAGCGGCACGAACACGGCGACGAGCGTCAGCGCGATCGCGATGATCGGCCCGCTCACTTCCTGCATCGCCTTGTAGGTCGCCTGCCGCGCGTTCATCCCGCTCTCGATGTTCCGCTCGACGTTCTCGACGACGACGATCGCATCGTCGACCACGATCCCGATCGCGAGCACCATCCCGAACAATGACAACGCGTTGATCGAATACCCGAACGCCAGCAGCAGCGAGAACGTGCCGATGATCGACACCGGCACCGCGATCAGCGGAATCAGCGACGCGCGCCAGGTCTGCAGGAACACGATCACCACAATCACGACCAGCGCGATCGCTTCGAGCAGCGTGTGCACGACGGCCTTGATCGACGAGCGCACGAACTGCGTCGGGTCATAGACGATCTTGTAGTCGACGCCCGCCGGCATGTCCTGCTTCAGCTCGGCCATCGTCTTGCGCACTTCGTCCGAGATCTGCAGCGAGTTCGCGCCCGGCGACTGGTTGATCGCCATCGCGACGGCCGGCTTGTTGTCGAGCAGCGAGCGCAGCCCATATTCGGATGCGTCGAGCTCGATCCGCGCGATGTCGCGCAGGTGCGTGACGCCGCCGTCCGGCGTGGTCTTCACGACGATGTCGCCGAATTCGTCTTCCGTCTGCAGGCGGCCGCGCGCGTTCACCGACAGCTGCAGCGGCGTGCCCGGCAGCGACGGCGACGCGCCGATCACGCCGGCCGCGACCTGCACGTTCTGCTCGCGGATCGCCTGCACGACGTCCTCGGCCGACAGCCCGCGCTGCGCGACCTTCTGCGGATCGAGCCACACGCGCATCGCGTAGTCGCCCGAACCCCACAGCTGCACCTGGCCGACGCCCTGGATCCGCGACAGGCGGTCCTTCACGTTGATCAGCGCGTAGTTGCGCAGGTAGGTCATGTCGTAGCGGTTGTCCGGCGAGATCAGGTGGACCACCATCGTCAGCGTCGGCGAGCTCTTCACGGTCGTGATGCCGAGCCGCTGCACGTCTTCCGGCAGGCGCGGCAGCGCCTGGTTCACGCGGTTCTGCACGAGCTGCGTGGCCTTGTCCGGATCGGTGCCGAGCTTGAACGTGACGGTGATCGTCATGTTGCCGTCGCTGTTCGCCTGCGACTGCATGTAGAGCATGTCCTCGACGCCGTTGATCTGCTCTTCAAGCGGCGACGCGACCGTCTCGGCGATCACTTTCGGGTTCGCGCCCGGGTACTGCGCCTTCACGATCACGGAAGGCGGCACGACTTCCGGATATTCCGAAATCGGCAGCAGGAACATCGCGATCACCCCGCCGAGCAGGATGATCACCGATAGGACTCCTGCAAAGATCGGCCGGTCGATAAAGAATTTGGAAATGTTCATGTGTGGCTCTGTCTGGTTGAACGCGGATGCGAAGCGGCGGGCCGCTTACGAATCCGCCTTCGCCGGTGCAGCCGGCTTCGCGTTGTTCGCGAGCGGCGCGGACGGCGCATCGCCGCCCGTCATCGGGACCATGTGCGGCTTCACCTGCTCGCCGGGGCGCACGCGCTGCGTGCCGTTCACGATCACGCGATCGCCGGCCGTCAGCCCGCTCACGATCACGCGGCGGTTGCCGTGCTGCAGCCCCTGCTGCACCTCGCGGTACGACACGCGGCCCTGCTGGTCGACGACGAACACGAACTTCTTGTCCTGGTCGGTGTTGATCGCCGCGTCGTCGACGAGCAGTGCCTCGTGCGGCGCGCTGCCGCCCACCTTCACGCGTGCATACAGGCCCGGGACCAGCGCACCGTCGGCATTGTCGAAGCGGGCGCGCACGCGAATCGTGCCGGACGACGTGTCGAGCCGGTTGTCGACCGAATCGATCTCGCCGCTGCGCGAGTAGCCGGTTTCGTTCGCGAGCCCGAGCTCGACCGGCACCTTGCGGCCGTTGCGCGCACCGTTGATGTATTGCAGGTAGGTCTGTTCGTCCGCGTCGAACGACGCGTAGATCGGCGACACCGAGACCAGCGTCGTCAGCGGCGCGGCCGATGCGCCGGCCGACACGACGTTGCCGAGCGTGATTTCCGCGCGCGACACGCGGCCCGACACGGGCGCGGTGATCCGCGTATAGCCGAGATTGATGCGCGCCGTTTCCAGCGCGGCCTCGGCGGCCTTCAGGTTCGCCGCCGCCTCGCGCGCCGCGTTCTGCTTCTCGTCGTAGTCGCGCTTCGCGATCGCGTTGTCGCCGATCAGCCGCTGCGCGCGCTGCCAGTCGGTCTGCGCATAGCCGTTGCGCGCCTGGGCGGCGGCAAGCTGCGCGGCCGCGCGATCGGTTTCGGCCTGGTACGGGCGCGGGTCGATCACGAACAGCACGTCGCCCTTCTTCACGAGCGCGCCGTCCTTGAAGTTCACGGCGACGATCGTGCCCGATACCTGCGGGCGCACGTCGACTTTCTCGACCGCTTCGAGGCGGCCCGAATAACTTTGCCAGTCGGTCACGGTCTGCGGCACGACGGTCGCGACGTCGACTTCCGGCAGCGGTGCCGCCGCTTTCTCGGGCGCGTTCGCGTTGACGCGCATGGCGCCGAACGTGCCGAGGCCGACGACGGCGAGCGTCACGATCGCCGCGGTGGCGATTCGCGAGCGGGAGGTGCGTAGGATGGCCATGTGGATCTCCAATAAACGTGGATTGGTTTTGGTTATTCGGAACGGTTCGGCTGGCGCGCCTGGAAGCGGCACTGGAAGAAGCGCACGGCTTCCTCGAATGCGGCTTCGTGCGTGGCGAGCGCGGCGTGCGTGATGTCCGGATAGCGGATCACCTGCGTGAGCACGCCCGACGAGATCAGGCAGCTCGCATATTTCTCCGCTTCGACGTGCAGCACGTCGTTCTGCGCGGTGACGACGAGCGTCGGCGGCAGCCCCGCGAGGCGTACCGATTCGAGCGGCGCCGCGTACGGGTGCATGCGCTGCGCCGCCTGCGGCAGATACGCGCGATAGCAGGCCGCGCATTCGCGCGCGGTGATGTCGGACGCGAGGCGCTCGGCGTCGCCGATGCGCGTCATGCTCGGATCGAGCATCGGCCCGAACAACGCCTGCGCGGCGATCGACACTTCGCCGCGGTCACGGGCGATGAAGGCGAGGCAGTTCGCGAGCTGGCCGCCCGCGTCGTGGCCCGCGACCCCGATCTTCTTCGGGTTGCCGCCGAATGCGCGGGCACGCGTCGCGGCCCAGACGGCCGCGCGATACGCATCCTCAGGCGCAGCCGGAAAAGGAAAGGCCGGCGCGAGCGAATATTCGACCGACACTACGAGCGCTGGTAAGCGTTCTGCTAAAAAGCGCGCAGCGAAATCCGCGTCTTCGAGCGAACCGCGGACGAAGCCGCCGCCGTGGAAATAAAGCACTACCGGCAACCCGGTCTTGTCCGGGCGGCGGTAGAGGCGCAGCACGATGTCCTGCGCGTAGCCGGGAATTTCCACTTCGGCGACCGTCAGCGCCGCGCCTGCCAAGGCTTGGGCGGGCAGCGTGGCTTTCAGGAATTTGCTGAATTCAGAAGCGTCCATGACGATGCAGCATCCATTTCGAGATGGAACGAATTCTGGGTCCGGCAGACATTGGGATAAATGCCTATAATCCGGCAACACAATTCAACGCCCCCGAACAATCCGAGGCTGCGTTCACCCACGAGGTAGCGCAGCCTTGTTGTTCCGGCGGCTCATTAGATTGCGGAGGTTGTGATGGACCGGCTTCAGGCCATGCAGGTGTTTACTCGCGTCGTCGATACAAGCAGCTTCACCAAGGCAGCAGAAACGCTCGGCTTGCCGCGGGCGTCCGTCACGACGATCATCCAGAATCTCGAAGCCTTCCTCGGCGTGCGGCTGATGCACCGGACCACGCGCCGGCTGTCGCTCACGCCGGACGGCGCCGCCTACTACGAACGATGCGTGCGGATCCTCGCGGACGTCGAGGAAACCGAAGCGAGCTTCCAGGCCAATAACCGGAAGCCGCACGGAAAGTTGCGTATCGACATGCCCGGTTCGATCGGCAGGCTGCTCGTGATTCCGTCGCTGTGCGAATTTCATACGCGCTATCCGGACATCGACCTGCAGCTCGGCCTGTCCGATCGGCCGGTGGACCTGCTGCAGGAAGGCGTCGACTGCGTGATCCGCGTCGGTGCATTGCAGGACTCGTCGCTCGTCGCACGCCGCGTCGGCCTGTTCGAATGCGTGACGGTCGCGTCGCCCGACTATCTCGAACGCCACGGCGAGCCGCAGACGATCGACGACCTGAGTCAGCACAAGGCCGTCAACTACTTCTCGAGCCGCACCGGCCGCACGATCGACTGGACCTTCCTGATCGAAGGCAAGGAAGTCGAGATGAAGATGGAGGGGATCGTGTCGGTAAACGACGCGGATGCGTACGTGACCTGCGGGATCGAAGGCTTCGGGCTGGTGCAGCCGCCGCTCTTCATGGTGCTGCCGCACCTGCGCGAAGGCCGGCTCAAGGAAGTGCTGCCCGGCGTCAAGCCGCTGCCGATGCCGATCTCGGTCGTCTATCCGCACAGCCGCCATCTGTCGCCGAAGGTGCGCGTGTTTGTCGACTGGGTCGCCGAAGTGTTCGACCGCTGCCCGCTGCTGAGCGGCAAGGGCAGCCTCGACGCAACGTGCAGCAAGCGCACGTTCGAGGAAGCCGAACGCGCGCCGGCGCTCGACACGCCGGTCATCAACGAGTGGGTCGCCTGAACGGCGGGCATCGCCGCGTCACTTCGCCCGCCAGTTCCGCCGGATGAACGCACCGACCTGCACGTGACGCGCGACGCGGCCGGGCCGCACCTCGTGCGCCAGCAGCCGCGCGAACTCGACGCGCTGCGTGTTCACATGCCGCGCGCAATGGCGATCGACCACCGCGATCTGGTGTTTCAGGAAGGCGATCGTCTGCACGATGCCACTGCGCACGCTCGCGTGACACAACGTCAGCAGTTGATATTCCGCGATGTGCATGCGCGCCAGTTGACGTCGCCGCTGAACCAGGGCCTGCACGTGCGCCAGTTGCGGATCGGACAGCGGCTCGACGAGGCGCCCGCCCGACGGATGCCGGTCCAGCGCATCGGCGAGCGCCGCCAGAAGGCGCGCCCGCGCCCCTTTTCCGTCGAGCGGTAGCGTCGCCGAATCCGGCAGCCAGTCCCGCGCCTGATGCGGCTTGACGATGGCAAGCGGCAATCGCAGCGCCTGAAGCGCACACGCCACCTCATGCTCGGCCCCGCCGGCCGATTCCAGCACGATGAGCGCGGGCGCCCATGCGGCGATCGCATCAGCCAGCGACTCGATGCCGAACGTCTCGTTCCGGTAGCCGAAAATCACGCTCAGCGACCAAATACACATCTCGAGCGTCTCGTGCGTCACGCCGATACCCACGCACACGGGCTCGGGCCACAGCCCGACGCTATCACGATCGGCCATTGCATCATTCATACGAACTCCCCGTTGCCGACCCACGTCGTGCGCTCGTTGTCGGCACGAAATTGATCTGCTTCACTAAATGTCACAATGAAAATGTAATATGTCCGCCATGGAACCGGTACCATTCGTAACAGCGTGCCGCTCCGGATGAGTTCATCGGAGCGGTCGAGCCGGCAAACGGTTTGTGCTGCGGGTTGCACTGCGGATGGCCGGTGTACCACGCAGGCGGACTACCGCGAAGCGGCCGCGTTGTCACGTCGCCCGTATCCATGCACTCATTCGCCGCCCATCACATCGTCAGGAATGCTCAGATTGATTCGAATCACCCGCCGGCGCATCGATCGCGAACCGGCTTCGATCCTGCCCCCGCAACCATGTCGGCTCACGGCCGACGCCTGACCACGTTTGGCCCGTATCCGGATTGACGTATTTCGCGCGACGTTTTCTTGAGGGTGTACCGCCGTCACCGGGAAAAATTTCGTTCGGCGTGAAACCGAACTCCTCGACGCAACGCCGTACCTCGAGCAGCACCGTCGCCGCAATGGCGAGACGCTCCCGCTCCAGTTGTGTTTCGAGGAGTGCCTTTTTTTCCACATACGACTTGTAAATCAACATGCCCGCTCCCGAATCGTTCGTTCCTGTCGTTGCGCCGACCTGCTGCCGACACGATCAAGCGTAATCGCGTCGTTCGCGCACATTGACAACGTTTGTCAACAAAAACTGGCCTCACTCCCTCCATCCATCCGTCGAAAATTGAGTTATTGCCCCACATTCGCGCATTTCCAACGTTCAAAATCGTTGACAATTTTTCCGGCGCATCGACGCGCATATCGCGGCAAATTACGTGCTGCCGATCATCGCGCGTCGCGTCGGATCGTCCGTTCCCGCCTGGACGCACGATACGGCCCGATCGCTCCGGTCAACATCGAAGGAGACGTATATGAACGTCCTCTATCTCGAGGATGATCCCGCCTATGTCGAATTGATCGCCTCGATATTGGAAATGGCCGGCTATCGCGTGCATGCGGTGAGTAACGGAAACCAGGCCATTCGTCACCTTGAGAGTTCGGTGGTCGATCTGCTGATTCTCGACTGGCAGGTGCCCGGCATGTCCGGATTCGAGGTACTTCAGTGGACGCGCGAACGCATCGGTGGCCGCCTGCCCATCCTTTTTCTGACCAACCGCATGCGCGAGGACGAGATCTTCTCCGCGATGAACGCGGGGGCGGACGACTACATGGTCAAGCCGATCAACCGGTTCGAACTGCTGGCACGGAGCAATGCATTGCTGAGGCGCGCCTATCACGGCGGCAACAGCCGGCACAACGTGCTCAATCTCGGCAGCTACGTGATCGACACGACGACGCGCACCGCGCTGTTGAACGGCGTGCCGGTCAAGCTGACGCCGCGCGAGTTCGATCTCGCCGTGCTGCTGTTTCGCAATCCCGGGCGCATCATGCCGCGCGACGCGCTGATTCGGTCACTCTGGGGGCGCGACATGGCAGGCGTGTCGCGCAGCCTCGACACGCATATCTACCGGCTGCGCATGAAGCTCGCGCTGCAGCCGTCGAACGGCGTGCGCCTCAGCGCGGTCTATACGCTGGGCTACCGGCTCGAAGCGATCTGACCCGCCACCCACCAGCGTGCGGCGTAGCTGGCCGCTCCCGTCGGCACGATGCGCGCCGAACGGCACGGCCGCGGCATCGTGCCACCGTGCGCAAAGGACTGTTGCTGCACTCGCACCGATCGTCGCGGCGCGCTCCGTTCGACCTGCGGTATCCCGCTGTCGGCGCCGCCAGGCAAGGCCGTGCGCATGTCCTCACTGCGTGTGCGGATTCCAATTGTTTCGGTACGGCGACAATTCAATTCGCATCTGCCGCATTTATCGCGACGGAACAGATACCTAGAGTAAACCCTGTCGCGCACCTCGTTGCGCATCGAACAGATCCCGCCTGGCGGGACCGGAGTAAACGCTCAGGCGCCAGCTCCGACATTTCTAGGAGTTAGCCATGAACCGCCGCCATCTTCTCTCCGCCCTCGCTCTCACGCTCGCCGTGTCCGCCCCGGCCTTCGCCGATTCGGGCACGCCGCACGCCGGCGATTACGGCAACACGTCGTGGTACTCGCAACACAACGGCCCGCGTACGCGCGCCGAAGTGAGTGCGGAAGTCGAACAGGCACGCAAGGACGGCACGCTCGCGTACCTGCGCAAGGCGACTTCGTATCCGCAAGGAATCGAACTCGCGCAAGGCCCGTATCGCCCGACGCCGGAAAGCAACCAGCTCGCCGGCGGGGGCCGGTAAAAGTGCAACGCCACGCAGCGGGTTGCCCCGCGCGCGGCGTCGCGACACACCTATCGACGACTCGTTGAGTCAGTTAGTTGCAGGAGTACATGATGAACGATCAACTTCCTTCGCCGCTCGATCACTGGGACGACACCACGCCGGTCTGGACGCCGTTCCGTTCCGCGCCGCATTCGCATTGACCCTCGACTGAGATGTCGCGTGGATTTCACCGGCGCGGCACGCCGTCGCGCCATTCGCCCCAGTGCGTGACGATGTCCTGCACGAGCGGATTGCCCGCGCGGTACAGGTTTTCGGTCGCCGGGGCGAAGCCGCCCTGGTCCGCGTAGTTCAGCAGGTTGTCGGCACTCGTCTGCCCCGCATACGGCCGGTCGAAATCGGAACCCGTACGCAGCACCGCGACGCGCGACAGGTCGACCCGCTTCACGCTCGCCGCACGCTTGAGCGCTTCATACGTCGCGTTGTCTTCCTGCGCGGTCATGCAATAGGTGCCCTTGCCATCGGTCAGGATCTTCGTCCACTGCCGCGCGCGTTCGCCGATCAGCGTGCCCGAGAACCACGTGTTGCCCGATGACGTGTCGCACTGGATCACCGTCGGCGGCCGGTTCGCCGGCGCATACGTGAACTTCGCGCGCGCGGCCTGTGCCTGCGCGCTGTCGGCGAGCACGACGTTGCGCGACAGCGCGACCGCCGCGTCGGTCAGCTGCGGGTTGAGCTGAAACACTTCGGTGCGATAGTCGAGCGGCGGCTTGTCGTTCGGGCTCTTCGTGTTGATGCCGAGAAAGCCCGTATTCCAGCCGGCCGGAATCTCGCGCGCATCGAGCTCCCACTGCAGGCTGAAATCGACGAGGTACTTCGACCACGCGGCCGAGCCGACCGTGCCTTGCGCGGGGTCGACGCCCGCGATGCCGGAGATCAGGAAATACGTGCGGCGCAGATCGAAGCGCTGCGAGAACGTGAGCGCCATGATCGTCGCCGACGCGTTCGCATAGCCCATGCCGGTCGTCACGACGCACACGTCCTGCTTGTTGCAGTGAACGGCCGGGTAGTCGGGCGACAGGCCCGGCACGGTGATGTCACGCCACGGGCCGAGCCGGTCGAGCCACGCCTGGCCCTCCGGACCGAACATCGTGATGATCATGACCTTGACCGGGCGGCCCTGTGCACCGGTCTCGGCGAATGCGTTGTTGCCCGCATTGTTGCCCTGGTTGTCCTGCGCGATCGACGGCGCAGTGGCACAGGCTGCGAGCGAGAATGCAGCAGCAGAAAGAATGGAGCGAGTCAGCATCGGCGTTCCTTGTTTCGATGATGTTGGGTGAGAACGGCTGTCGGAGACTGCGCGAGGGAGTATAGAACGGGCGTACGCAATGCGGAACCCGACTACGAAACGGCCCGCGGTGTTTCGTGCGAATGGACGCGTGTTGCGTGATGGAATGCACGCGTTCGCCGCCGTATTGCAAACATCAGGAATGCTATCGGGTTGGTCGCCAGGTGCGACGTCAATCGTTTCGTACGGTACTACACGCGCATCAGCCCCGCGACGCCGTAACCGAGCACGACAAGTGCGGCGACCACGTGGCTCGCCGCGAGCCACCGCGGCGATTTCACGAAACGACCGATCGCGCTGCCGCCGAACGCGAACACGAGCTGACCCGCGAGGCTGCCCGCGAACACGCAAGCGGCGCCGAGCAGCCAGTGCCGGTGCGCGCCGGCGGCAGCCGTTGCGTAGCCGTAGAACAGCAGGATGGTCAGCGGGTTAGCGAGCGTGACGAAGAACATCGACATGAACGGGCGATCGCCCGGCGGCGGCGATGCGTCGCCATCGAGCGTGCGGCGCCGGTCACGCAGTGCCTGCCACAGCATCCGCGTGCCCATCGCGAGCAACACACATGCGCCGACGATACGGAACAGCGACAGATGCGACGCGAGCGTACTTGCGAGCAGCGCGCCGATCGTGAACGCGACGACCGCATAGCAGCCGTCCGCGGTGGCCACGCCGATTGCCGCGCGCACGCCGGTCGCCGTGCCGGCGCGCATGCCGTAGTTCGCGATCATCAGCGCGACGGGCCCGACCGACAGCGCGATCATCAGCCCGAACAGGAAGTCGTTCACCGGTCGTCGATGCCTTCGAGGAAAGGCATCGATTCTAGCGACGCCAAAACGATCCGGTGTGTGAATCGAGCGTCAGGCGACGTCGACGCGTGCGGGCCCGTCCACCATCTCGCCGATCACGACCGCGCGGTCGAAACCGTCGGCACGGAAACACGCGAGCACGTCGTCGACCGCGTCCGGCGCGCACGCGACGAGCAGGCCGCCCGACGTCTGCGGATCGGTCAACAGCGCCTGCGCGACAGGCGGCAGGCCGTCGGCGAGCCGCACGTCGGTGCCGTATGCGGCCCAGTTGCGGCCCGACGCGCCGGTGAACACGCCATCGGCGACGAACGTCTCGACGCCGGCGAGCCACGGCAGCGACGCATAGTGCACGCGTGCGGTCAGCTGCGCGCCGCGCGCCAGTTCGAGCGTATGGCCGAGCAGTCCGAAGCCCGTGACGTCGGTCAGCGCATGCACGCCCGGCAATGCGGCCAGCTCCGCGCCCGGCCGGTTCAGCTTGGTGGTCGTCGCGACCATCTGCGCGTACCCGTCGGCGTCGAGCTGGTTCTTCTTCAGTGCGGCCGACAGCACGCCGACGCCGAGCGGCTTGCCGAGCACGAGTACGTCGCCCGCACGCGCGGCCGCATTGCGCTTCACGCGCGACGGATGCACGACGCCGATCGCCGCGAGCCCGTAGATCGGCTCGACCGAATCGATCGAATGGCCGCCCGCGACCGGAATGCCGGCGTCCGCGCACACCGATTCGCCGCCGCGCAGCACGGCCGCGATCGTTTCGTGCGGCAGCACGTTGATCGGCATGCCGACCAGCGCGAGCGCGAGGATCGGCTTGCCGCCCATCGCATACACGTCGGACAGCGCGTTGGTCGCCGCGATGCGGCCGAAGTCGAACGGATCGTCGACGATCGGCATGAAGAAATCGGTGGTCGCGACGATCGCCTGCTCGTCGTTGAGCCGGTAGACGGCCGCGTCGTCGGACGTCTCGGTGCCGACCAGCAGGTCCGGGAACAGCGCGGGCGGCGTCGCGCGCTTCAGCAGCTCGGACAGCACGCCCGGTGCGATCTTGCAGCCGCAGCCGCCCCCGTGCGACAGGCTCGTGAGGCGCGGAACGGCAGGCTGGGCTTGGGTGGCTTCGGTCATCGTCGGCATCCGGTGAATAACAACGTTCTATTATCGACAATTCCGTGCGTGCGCGCCGGATACCCACATAATTGACGGCGCTGCCCCGCTCCCGCCTCCGTCCGCACCTTCGTTCATGGATCACCTGTTCATCGGCCTCGTGCTGTGCTCCGCGCTGCTGCACGCCATCTGGAACGCCTTCCTCCATGTCAGCGAAGACCGGCTCGTCCAGCTCGGCACGATGGCGCTGCCGTATCTCGCGTTCGGCGCCGCCGGCGCCGCGCTGCTGCCCGTGCCGGCACCCGCCGCGTGGCCGTACATCGCCGCCTCGGCCGCGCTCGAGGTCGCGTACTGCTTCACGCTGGCGCGCGCGTACCGCAGCGGCGAGTTCGGGCAGATCTATCCGATCGCGCGCGGCCTCGCGCCGCTGCTCGTATCGGTGCTGGCGCTCGCGCTGCTGCACGAGCGGCCGACGCCGTTCGGCTTCGCGGGCATCGCGCTCGTGTCGTTCGGCATCATGTCGCTCGCGCTGCGGCGCGGCTTCCGGTTCTCCGGAGAAGGCGTGCCGTATGCGCTGCTCACCGGCGTGTTCATCGCCGCGTATTCGATCTGCGACGGGATCGGCTCGCGCATTTCCGGCAGCGCGCTCGGCTACATCGCGTGGGTGTACCTGCTGTGGAGCGTGCCGCAGCTCGTGCTCGTCTGCGCGCTGCGCGGCGGCCCGCGCGCGGTACTCGCGTCGCGCACCGCGCTCGTGCAGGGTGCGATCGCCGGCACGATCTCGCTTGCCGCGTACGGGATCGTGATCCTCGCGTACCGGCACCTGCCGGTCGCGACGGTATCGGCGCTGCGCGAAACGAGCTCGATCTTCGCGGTCGCGATCGGCTGGTTCGTGATGCGCGAGCGGCCCGGCGCGCAGCGGCTCGCCGCGTGCGCGCTGGTGGTGGCCGGCGCGGCGCTGATCCGGCTTTAAGCGCATCGCATGCAGGCGATCCGCGCGGTGGGATGCATGCGTCGGCCTCGCATCCAAAACCTGCACCACGCCGCAGCCATGCCGTTGCACCGTTCCCTTCAAGCCACCGCGACGGCCCCACCGAACGCCCGCTCGTCGATCGCCTCGGCGAGCGTCGCGAACGCGGTCGCGATCTCGTCCTCCGGCACGCACGCATAGCCGAGCAGCAACCCCGATGCCGCGCGCTCGCGATCCGCGTAGTAGCCGGACAGCGGCCGCACGACGATGTTGCGTTCCAGCGCGGCCTGCGCGACCGCGCGATCGTCGACGCCTTCCGGCAGTTGCGTGACCAGGTGCAGCCCCGCATCGCTGCCGAGCGCTTGCAGCGTGTCGCCGTAACGGCGCGCAACCGCGTCGAGCAGCACTTCGCGGCGTTGCCCGTACAGCGTGCGCATCTTGCGGATATGCGACACGAAGTGCCCTTCCGCGATGAATTCCGCGAGCACGGCCTGCTGCAGCAACTGGCCTTCGCGGTACAGCTCGGCGCTCGCGGTCGCGAAGCTTTCCGCGAGCGGCTCCGGCGCGACGAGATAGCCGACCCGCAGCCCCGGGAACAGCGTCTTGCCGAAACTGCCGACGTAGATCACCTGTCCGGCCGTATCGAGCCCCTGCAGCGACGCGAGCGGCCGGCTGCCGTAGCGGAATTCGCTGTCGTAGTCGTCCTCGATGATCCAGCAGCCGTGCTGGCGCGCGTATTCGAGCAGCATCCGGCGCCGCGCGAGGCTCATCACCATCCCGAGCGGATACTGGTGCGACGGCGTGACGAGCATCAGCTTCGGCGGCTCGGCGAGATCGGCGGCCGACGGCGCGATACCTTCGTCGTCGACCGGAATCGGCCGCGTGGTCAGCCCCGACACGTTCAGCACGCTGCGCACGCCCCAGTAGCACGGGTCTTCGGTCCAGATCGCGTCGCCCGGATCGGTCAAGAGCCGCACCGCGAGATCGATCGACTGGTGGATGCCGGTCGTGATCACGATCTGCTCGGGCGTGCAGCGCACCGAGCGCGACGTGCGCAGGTAGTCGGCCAGCGACTCGCGCAGCAGCGCGAGCCCGCCGCCCGGCGCATAGGTCAGCAGGTCGGGGCGCAGGCGCCGCCAGTACTTGTTGTGCAGCCGCGTCCACACGCGCGCCGGAAATCGCGACACATCGGGCACGCCCGGCATGAACGCGCCGCCCTGGCGCTTCGACACGCCGGCACCTTCGACGAGCCGCGTGCCGCGCGCGGACAGCCGCCGGGCGGACGGCGTCACGACGGCCGGGCCGGCCGCCGCGTCGGGCGGTGCGCCGACGATTTCGTCCGGCGCGCTGTCGGCGACGAACGTGCCGCGGCCGGTCGCCGAGTTCACGTAGCCTTCGAGTGCAAGCTGTTCGTAAACCTGCGTGACCGTGTTGCGCGCGATCCCGAGTTCGGCAGCCAGCAGCCGCGACGACGGCACGCGCGTGCCGGCCGGCAGTTCGCGCGACAGGATCGCCTGTTGCAGCAGCCGGTGAAGCTGCCGGTAGATCGGCTGTTCGCCGCCGCGCACGAGGCGCTGCGCCAGCCAGTCCGACAGCACGCTCGCGCGCATGATTGGCTCCTGAATATTTATTGAAATGGCTCTGATTGCCAGAGCCAAATGTGATTATAGTCGCCTCCATGGGCTGCCAAGGCGCCCGATTTCTACCCACCGGAAAGAACATCAAGGAGATGACCGTGAAGAATGCCGACCTGCAGGCCCGCAAGAACGCCGCCACCCCGCGCGGCGTCGGCGTAATGTGCGATTTCTACGCAGCCCGCGCCGAGAACGCGGAACTGTGGGATGTCGAAGGCCGCCGCTTCATCGATTTCGCCGCCGGCATCGCGGTGCTGAACACGGGCCACCGCCATCCGAAGATCGTCAAGGCGATCGCGGATCAACTGAACAACTTCACGCACACCGCTTACCAGATCGTCCCGTACGCGTCGTACGTCGAGCTGGCCGAGAAGATCAACGACCGCGCGCCGGGCGACTTCCCGAAGAAGACCGCGTTCTTCACGACCGGCGCCGAAGCCGTCGAGAACGCGATCAAGATCGCACGTGCGGCGACCGGCCGTCCGGGCGTCATCGCGTTCTCGGGCGGCTTCCACGGCCGCACGATGATGGGCATGGCGCTGACCGGCAAGGTCGCCCCGTACAAGCTGAACTTCGGCCCGTTCCCGGGCGACGTGTTCCACGCCCCGTACCCGAACGCACTGCACGGCGTGACGACGGCCGACTCGATCAAGGCGATCGAGATGCTGTTCAAGGCCGACATCGATCCGAAGCGCGTCGCCGCGATCATCTTCGAACCGGTCCAGGGCGAAGGCGGTTTCTACGCGGCACCGGCCGAATTCGTGCGCGCGCTGCGCAAGATCTGTAACGAACACGGCATCCTGTTGATCGCCGACGAAGTGCAGACGGGCTTCGCGCGTACCGGCAAGCTGTTCGCGATGCAGCACTACGACGTGCTGGCCGACCTGATCACGATGGCGAAGAGCCTCGCCGGCGGCATGCCGCTGTCGGGCGTCGTCGGCCGTGCGGACGTGATGGACGCGGCAGCGCCCGGCGGCCTCGGCGGCACGTACGCGGGCAACCCGCTGGCCGTCGCCTCGGCGCACGCGGTGCTCGAGATCATCGACGAAGAGAAGCTGTGCGACCGCGCGACGCAACTCGGCGACGTGCTGAAGGCGAAGCTGAACGCACTGCAGGCCGACGTGCCGCAGATCGCCGACGTGCGCGGCCCGGGCGCGATGATCGCGGTCGAGTTCCTGAAGCCCGGTTCGGGCGAGCCGGATGCCGAGTTCACGAAGCGCGTGCAGACGCGTGCGCTCGAGCGCGGCCTGCTGCTGCTCGTGTGCGGCGTGTACTCGAACGTCGTGCGCTTCCTGTTCCCGCTGACGATCCCGCAAGCCGTGTTCGACGAAGCGCTCGTGATCCTCGAGGAAGTGTTGAAGGAAACGGTCGGCGTGCCGGCCTGAGTTCCCGCCCACTTCAACTGAATGCGCCGCCGCCGTCGTGAAGACGGCGGCGGCCGTTTTCTTCCGCCCTTATCCGTCCTTTTCAAAGCAGGCGATTCATATGAGCACCGTTCAGGAAACCCTGGCACTGAAAGATCCGTCGCTGTTCCGCCAGCAGGCGTACGTCAACGGCGAATGGCAAGGCGCAACGAACGGCGAGACGTTCGAAGTCCGCAACCCGGCGACGGGCGGCCTGCTCGGCACCGTGCCGGCGATGGGCACGGCCGAGACGCGTCACGCGATCGACGCCGCGAACGCCGCCTGGCCGGCGTGGCGCAAGAAGACCGCGAAGGAACGTGCGGTCATCCTGCGCAAGTGGCACGACCTGATGATGGAAAACGCCGACGACCTCGCGCTGATCCTGACCACCGAGCAAGGCAAGTCGCTGGCCGAGGCGAAGGGCGAGATCGGCTATGCGGCGTCGTTCCTCGAGTGGTTCGCGGAAGAAGGCAAGCGCGTGTACGGCGACACGATCCCGACGCCGGCGAGCGACAAGCGCATCGTCGTGACGAAGGAAGCGATCGGCGTGTGCGCGGCGATCACGCCGTGGAACTTCCCGGCGGCGATGATCACGCGCAAGGTCGGCCCGGCGCTCGCCGCCGGCTGCCCGATCGTCGTGAAGCCGGCCGAGGCCACGCCGTTCTCCGCGCTCGCGATGGCCGTGCTGGCCGAGCGCGCGGGCGTGCCGGCCGGCGTGTTCAGCGTCGTCACGGGCGACCCGAAGGCGATCGGCGGCGAGCTGACGTCGAACCCGATCGTGCGCAAGCTGTCGTTCACCGGCTCGACGCCGGTCGGCCGCCTGCTGATGGCGCAATGCGCGGCGACGGTCAAGAAGGTGTCGCTGGAACTCGGCGGCAACGCGCCGTTCATCGTGTTCGACGACGCCGATCTCGATGCAGCCGTGCAGGGCGCGATTGCGTCGAAGTACCGCAACAGCGGCCAGACGTGCGTGTGCACGAACCGCTTCTACGTGCATGAAGCCGTGTACGACCAGTTCGCGCAGAAGCTCGCGGCAGCCGTCGGCCAGCTGAAGGTCGGCCGCGGCACCGAGCCGGGCGTGACGCAAGGCCCGCTGATCAACGAGGCGGCCGTGCTGAAGGTCGAGGCGCACATCGAGGACGCGCTCGCGAAGGGCGCGACCGTCGTGACGGGCGGCAAGCGCCACGCGCTCGGCCACGGCTTCTTCGAGCCGACCGTGCTGACGGGCGTCACGCCGGCGATGAAGGTCGCGAAGGAAGAGACGTTCGGGCCGCTCGCGCCGCTGTTCAAGTTCAGCAGCGACGAAGAAGTGATCGGCCTCGCGAACGACACCGAGTTCGGTCTCGCCGCCTACTTCTACAGCCGCGACATCGGCCGCGTGTGGAAGGTGGCGGAAGCGCTCGAATACGGGATGGTCGGCGTGAACACGGGCCTGATCTCGAACGAAGTCGCGCCGTTCGGCGGCGTCAAGCAGTCGGGCCTCGGCCGCGAAGGCTCGCACTACGGCATCGACGACTACGTCGTGATCAAGTATCTCTGCCTGGCCGTCTGAAGCAACGATCAAGAGCCTGCCGCTGCGGCGACGGGCCCTTGAGACCGCCCGGCCGGAACCGGGCGGTCCGACGCGGGCCGGTATCCCTCTCCGCCATGCCCGCGTCACCTCTCTCCCCGCTCATCACCGAAACACGTTCACCGCATCCACGAGCCGCGTCGCCTGCTGCTTCAGGCTTTCCGACGCCGCCGTGCTCTGCTCGACGAGCGCCGCGTTCTGCTGCGTGATGTTGTCCAGATGCACGACCGCCTGGTCGACCTGCGCGACGCCCGTGCTCTGTTCGGCCGTCGACGAGCTGATCTCCGCGATCAGATCCGACACGCGCTTCACCTGCGTGACGATGTCCTCCATCGTCTTCCCCGCACCGTCGACGATCCGCGCGCCCGACTCCACGCGCTCGACGCTCGCGCCGATCAGCGTCTTGATCTCCTTCGCCGCGTTCGCACTGCGCTGCGCGAGCGCGCGCACTTCACCGGCGACCACCGCGAAACCGCGCCCCTGCTCGCCCGCACGCGCCGCCTCGACCGCCGCGTTCAGCGCGAGGATGTTGGTCTGGAACGCGATGCCGTCGATCACGCCAATGATGTCCGCGATCCTGCGCGAGCTGTCGGTGATGTCGTTCATCGTCGCGACGACCTCGCTCACCGCCTGCCCGCCACGCTCCGCCGCATCGCTCGCGGAAACCGACAACTGATTCGCCTGCAGCGCCGTCTCCGCGTTGCTCGACACCGTCGCCGTCATCTCGGCCATCGAGGCGGCCGTTTCCTGCACGCTCGACGCGGCCTGCTCGGTACGCGCGCTCAGGTCGCTGTTGCCCTGCGCGATCTCGTTGCTCGCGCGTTGCACGTTGTGCACCTGCTCGCTGACGTCGTCGACGAGCCAGCGGAACATCAGCCCGAGCTGGTTGATCGTGCGCAGCGTCATGCCGATCTCGTCGATGCGGTTCATCCGCACGCCGCGCCGGCTTTCACCGGTTGCGACATTCAGCGCCTGCTCGTGCAGCCGCTTCAACGGTCGCACGATCTGCGCGTCGAGCCACCAGCCGGCCGCGGCCGCCACGCCGACCGTCACGCCGGCAAACGCCGCGAGCCCGCCGCCGGACAACCCGCATGCCCACCCGGTGCCGACGACCGCCGGCGCCAGCACGCACAGCGCCGAATGCACGCGTGCGCGCACCGACATCGTCTGCGGCAGCGACGCGATGCGCAGCAGCCCGGTGCGAATCACGAGCCCCTTGTGGAACCGGCGCTGGCCGGCCTTGCCTTCGCGAAACGCGCGATACAGCGCGTCTGCGGCTGCGGTCTCGTCGCTTGGCGCCTTCGTGCGCACCGACATGTAGCCCTGCGGCTCGCCGTTGCGCATCACCGGAATCGCGTTCGCACGCACCCAGTAGTGGTCGCCGTTCTTGCGGCGGTTCTTCACGAGCGCGGTCCACGGCTCGCCGCGCTTGAGCGTCGCCCACATGTCGGCGAACGCCTCGCGCGGCATGTCGGGGTGACGCACGGCATTGTGCGGCTGGCCGACGAGCTCCTCGTTCGAGAAACCGCTCACCTGCGCAAATGTCGTGTTCGCGTAGGTGATCGTGCTGTCGGCATCGGTCGTCGACATCAGCGTGACGTCGTCGGGAAAATCGAATTCCTGTTGGGTAACGGGCTGGTTATTGCGCATGCAAGGCTCCGAAAGGCGGATCTGTTGTCCGCGCCGCGCTGAAAATCACGCTCAGTAGCCGAAAAACGGTTGATCGCTTTACGACACTCTCGTCCTTACTGTCGGCAATTCAGCGAAAAACCTTAATCCTGTCGCGCACAAAATATGCAATCCGGCCATTACCATGATTTCGATCAAGTATTTCGGCGATAATCGCCGCGCGCGTTCATCCGCCTGCCACAACGCGCCGCCCGGCGCGCCAATGCCGGCAACCGTTGCGCGCAGCGAAGCGATTTGGCCTATCCTGCTCCATTCCACCGGAATTCAAATTCGATGAAAAAGGCATTGCACGAACTGAATCGGCTGTCCTGGAATACGGCGACGGTCGCGCATAACAGCCATAAAGGCGATCAGGCCGCGTTTTTCCGCAATGGCGGCTCGACGCTGTATCCGGAAGAACGCGAACTGCTCGGTGAGTTCGCGGGCCTGCGGCTCCTGCATCTGCAATGCAACGCGGGACAGGACACGCTGAGCCTCGTGCGCGACGGCGCGCACGCAACCGGCGTCGACATCTCCGACGAAGCGATCGGCTTCGCGCGGCAACTGTCGGCCGACGCGGGCCTGCCCGCGCGCTTCGAGCGCGCCGACGTGCTCGACTGGATGCCCGAGGCCGCCGCACGCGGCGAGCGCTTCGATCGCGTGTTCACGTCGTACGGCGCGATCTGCTGGCTGTCGGACCTGAACGCATGGGCGCGCGGGATCGCCGCGCTGCTCGCGTCGGGCGGCCGCTTCGCGATGGTCGAGTTCCATCCCTTCGCGCTGTATTTCGACGAACACTGGCAGCCGCGCTACGACTACTTCAACGGCGACGCGACCGAGGAGCCCGCGGGCGTCAGCGATTACGTCGCGGCGTCCGGCACGGGGCTCGGCGCGCAGCACGACCACCCGGGTGTCGTCGATTTCGCGAATCCGCATCCGAGCTACGAATTCATGTGGGGCATCGGCGACGTAGTGAATGCGCTCGTGTCGGCCGGGCTCGCGATCGACCGCCTGAACGAATATCCGTACTCAAACGGCTGGAAGGGCTTCGACGGCATGCGCGAGCTCGAAGGCCGCCGGATGGTGCCGCCCGACGGCATGCCGCGCCTGCCGCTGATGTACGGGATCGCCGCGCACCGGGTGGCCGCGTGATGCGCCGCACCGCCGCCGAGCGCGACGCGCTGTCCACCCGCCTCCTGGCGCGCGACGACGTGCCGCTCGTGTGGACCATCGACCGGCGCGAGATCATCGAGCACCTGTACGTGCTGCGCGACGGTACGCTGCACCTCGTGCCCGAGTTCTACGACGTTGCCGGCTGGCCCGACGGCGAAGCCAGTCACTACACGCCGATCCTGCTCGACTGCCACGATCGCGGCGGCTGGTTCCTCGGCAGGTTCGACGGCGCGAGGCTCGTCGCGGCGGTCGTCGTCGACAGCCGGCCGCTCGGCCCGCAACGCGACATGCTGCAGTTGAAGTTCCTGCACGTGAGCCGCGACTGGCGCGGCTGCGGGCTCGGCGAGCAGCTCTATCGCGCGGCCCGGGTGCAGGCACGCGCGATGGGTGCCGAGCGCCTGTACGTGTCGGCCACGCCGTCGCAGCGCACGATCGACTTCTACCTGCGGCTCGGCTTCACGGTCAGCGCTTCGCCCGACCCCGAGCTTTACGCGCTCGAGCCCGAGGACCTTCATCTGGAAGGGCCCGTGGCCTGACGGTCCGGCGCGCGGATGAAGCGTAGAATTTCCCGCGCTGCCGCCACCGCCGTCAGCCATCACGGAGCACGACATTGAAGAACGACCCGCAGCCGCAAGCCACGCCGAAGATTCTCGTCAGCATGTGCGTGGTCGGCCATCCGGTCCGTTACAACGGCTCGGCGAAAACGGCCGCGCACGCCGCGCTCGAACGGTGGCAGCGTGAGGGGCGTCTCGTGCCCGTCTGCCCGGAACTGGCGGGCGGCTTCAGCGTGCCGCGCCCGCCTGCCGAAATCGCCGGCGGCGAATCGGGAGAGCAGGTCCTGTCGGGCAAGGCCCGCATCGTGGACGTGAACGGCACCGACGTGACGGCACCGTTCGTTGCCGGCGCGCACACCGCGCTGGCTGTCGCGCAGGCGCACGATTGCCGCTTCGCGATCCTCGCCGACGGCAGTCCGTCGTGCGGCAGCACGTTCATTTACGACGGGAGTTTCGAGAACCGGCGGCATGCGGGTGCCGGCGTCACCGCGGCGTTGCTGCGCGAGCACGGCATCGAGGTGTTCGCGGACACCGAGATCGATGCGCTCGACGCGCGCCTCAGGCAACTGTCGCAGCGCGGTTAACGACGACGGGCGGCACGAGAATCCTCGTGCCGCCCGTCATCACGGAAACAGCGCTGCAGCGAAGCGGCGCGTATCCGGCCGCTTCACCACGTCACATCGATCAGACGCGTTCGATCGCGATCGCGATGCCCTGGCCGACGCCGATGCACATCGTGCACAGCGCGAAGCGGCCGTTCGTGCGATGCAGCTGGTACATCGCGGTCGTCACGAGGCGCGCACCCGAAGCGCCGAGCGGATGGCCCAGCGCGATCGCGCCGCCGTTCGGGTTCACGCGGGGATCGTCGTCGGCGACGCCCAGCATGCGCAGCACCGCGAGGCCCTGCGACGCGAACGCCTCGTTCAGCTCGATCACGTCGAACTGGTCGATCGTCATCCCGAGCCGCGCGAGCAGCTTCTGCGTGGCCGGTGCGGGGCCGATGCCCATCACGCGCGGCGCGACGCCGGCCGTTGCGATGCCGAGCACGCGTGCACGCGGCGTCAGGCCGAAGCGCTTCGCGGTTGCTTCGTTCGCAAGCAGCAGCGCGGCGGCGCCGTCGTTGACGCCCGACGCGTTGCCGGCCGTCACCGAGCCGTCCGGGCGCACGACGCCCTTCAGCTTCGCGAGCGTCTCGAGCGAGGTTTCACGCGGATGCTCGTCGCGCGACACGACCACCGGATCGCCCTTCTTCTGGGCAATCGTGACCGACACGATTTCCTCGGCGAGCGTGCCGTCCTGCTGCGCACGCGCGGCCTTCTGCTGGCTGCGCAGCGCGAACAGGTCCTGGTCCGCGCGGCTGATGTTGTAGTCGACCGCGACGTTCTCGGCGGTTTCCGGCATCGAATCGACACCGTGCAGCTGTTTCATCAGCGGATTGACGAAGCGCCAGCCGATCGTCGTGTCGTAGATGTCGGCCTGGCGCGCGAACGCGCTGGCGGCCTTGCCCATCACGAACGGCGCGCGCGTCATGCTCTCGACGCCGCCCGCGACCATCAGCGCGGCTTCGCCCGACTTGATCGCGCGTGCGGCCACGCCGACCGCGTCCATCCCGGAACCGCACAGGCGGTTGATCGTCGAACCCGGCACGCCCTGCGGCAGGCCCGCGAGCAGCGCCGACATGCGCGCGACGTTGCGGTTGTCCTCGCCGGCCTGGTTCGCGCAGCCGTAGATCACGTCGTCGATCGCCGTCCAGTCGACGTCGCGGTTGCGCTCGACGAGCGCCTTGAGCGGTACCGCGCCCAGGTCGTCGGCGCGCACGCCGGACAGCGCACCGCCGTAACGCCCGATCGGCGTACGGATCGCATCACACAGAAAAGCTTCGGTCATCAGTGTCTCCGGTCCCATGAAGGCTGGGAAATGAACAGGGCGCGCCCCTTGCATTGCCCGCCGGGATGCGCTTAAATGTTCTATATACGAACATAAGATCGTGTATCGAACGTTCAACGCATCATAGGGAGTGCAGGGACGACCTGTCAAGCACGCGGTCCGCCGCGCGGTTGGCGTGTCAGGCCCCATGCGCTATCTTCTCGGCTGCACGATATTCCAGGCGCTCATGACAACCGAAGACACTCAGACTAAACCCGGCGACTCCTATGTGCAGTCGTTCGCGCGCGGCCTCGCGGTGATCCGCGCATTCGACGCGGCACGCCCCGAGCAGACGCTCACCGAAGTCGCGTCGGCCACCGGGCTCACGCGCGCAGGCGCGCGCCGGATCCTGCTCACGCTGCAGACGCTCGGCTACGTCGAGGCAGACGGCCGGCTGTTCCGGCTCACGCCGAAGATCCTCGAGCTCGGCTTCGCGTACCTGACCTCGATGCCGTTCTGGAATCTCGCCGATCCGGTGATGGAGCAGTTGTCCGCGCAGATCCACGAAAGCTGCTCGGCCGCGGTGCTCGACCGCACCGAGATCGTCTACGTGCTGCGCGTGCCGACCCGCAAGATCATGACGATCAACCTGTCGATCGGCAGCCGGCTGCCCGCGTACTGCACGTCGATGGGCCGCGTGCTGCTGTCCGCGCTCGACGACGCGGCACTCGACGAAACGCTCGCGCAAAGCGCCATCCGCGCGCATACACAGCGCACGATCACGGATCTCGGCGAGCTGAAGGCGACGATCGCGCAAGTACGCCAGCAGGGCTGGGCCGTGGTCGACCAGGAACTCGAGGTGGGCCTGATGTCGCTGTCCGCGCCGATCCGCAACCGGCGCGGGCAGATCATCGCGGCGATGAACATCAGCGGCAATGCGCAGCGGCATACCGCGAAGCAGATGGTGAAGGAGTTTCTCGGGCCGTTGCAGCAGGCCGCGCAGACGGTGTCGGAACTGGTGGCGCGGCGCGGTTGAGCGCCCTGCCGATTGTCGTACCGGCCGCACGACGATTCGCCAATAAAAAAAGCGGGCAGCCTGGGCCGCCCGCTCAAACTCTGACTTCATTGCAACGTTCGTCTCACGGAACACGGAGCACACTCCGCGCCGCACAATTTAGTGACACGCGGAAAGCCGGTCAATCTGACGAGAACGAAATTGCGCCCGGCTCGTAGGACACCGCACCGCTCACGCGCCGAGCAGCATCCCCGTGCGCACCGGCACCGTGCCCGTCACGCGGCCGAGCGGCGCGCCGGCCGTCACGAAGCGGATGGCGCGGCGCATGTAGAACACGCCGTCGGTCGCGCTCGAGATCGTCGTGATCGCATCCGTCAGCGGATCGACGATGTCGAACAGCGGGTCGCCCGCACGGATCGTCGCGCCGATCGCCGCGCGGTGCACGAGGATTCCGCTCACCGGCGCGTAGAACTGCTCGCTGCCCGCGAGCGGCGTGGCCGGTGCGGCCAGCGGCGGCAGCGGCGTGCGTTCGCCCTGCACCGCGCCGCGCCAGACGAGGTAGTCGACGAGCGCGTCGGCATCGCGTTCGGCATATTCATACGTCACGTCGCGCTGGCCGCGGCATTCGACCGTCACGGCCACGGCGCCGGCCGCCATCGGCGTGCCTTCCGGCAAATGCTGGCGCAACTGCGCCCACAGCAGGTGATGGGCATCGTCGAACGCATGCCCGCCCGAATCCTCCGCGAGCAGCGATACCTCCGCACCGAGATAGCGCGCGAGCGGTTCGACCTCGGGCCACGCCGTGTCGCTCGTGTACACGTGCATCACCGCTTCGAGCGAACAATGCAGGTCGATCACGACCTCC
This sequence comes from Burkholderia sp. BCC1972, assembly GCF_905339605.1. Taxonomy (NCBI): domain Bacteria; kingdom Pseudomonadati; phylum Pseudomonadota; class Betaproteobacteria; order Burkholderiales; family Burkholderiaceae; genus Burkholderia; species Burkholderia sp. BCC1972. Next base: position 88,045 of record NZ_CAJPGH010000004.1, read on the forward strand.
GCGTCATGCGACAGCTTCAGCAACGCAAGCTGCAGCGCGTCGAATTCGGTGCGCGGCTCGATGGCGTCGAGCGTCGCGCCGACGCATTCGCGCACGATCGCGCGATTGCGTTCGCCGTCGGCGCCGAGCCGGTCGCGCGTACGTGCGGCGATCGCCGCGAGCGGCAGGAAGCCGCGATTGAAGTTGCGGCCGCTCGCCAGGTCGAAGCGGCCGATGAACTGCCCGAGCAGATGATGATTGAGGCCGACCGGGTTCGACACCGGCACGAGCACGATCTCGGCCGCGAGCCGGCCTTCGGCGTCGAGCTGCGCGAGGCGCTGCTTCAGCACGAACGCCGCGAGCATCGCGGGCGTCTCGTCCGCGTGCAGCGCGGCCTGCAGGTAGATCTTGCGGCCGCTATCGGCCGGCCCGAAATGAAAGCTCGTCAGCGTGCGCTGCGTGCCGATCGACGGCGACAGGAGCGGCGTGGTGCGAATCTGCATCGATGGTCTCGAACGGATGAAATCAGGGAAGCGGGTGAAACGGCGAGGTGGCGCGGCGCTCAGTCGCCATACGGGTTGAAGTCGAAATACTTCTTCGCGATCCGGTCGTACGTGCCGTCCTTCAGCATCGATGCGATCGCGCCGTCGATCGACGCCTTCAGCGCCGTATCGGATTGCCGCATGCCGATGCCGACACCGCGATCGCCCATGTCGAGCGGTGCGCCGACGAACGCGAAGCCCTTGCCGCGCGGCTGGCGCAGGAACCCGTAGTCGGCTTCCACCGTGCCGAGCAGCGCCGCGTCGAGGCGGCCGTTGACGAGATCGGCGAACACGTCGTCCTGGCTCTTGTACGGCACGACGCTCACACCGGCCGTCGCCCAGTGCGCGAGCGCCCACGATTCGAACTGCGTGCCCGACTGCACACCGACGCGCTTGCCGGCCAGCGACGCCGTCGTGCTGCCGAGCCCGAGGTCGGGCCGCGCGACGAGCCGCGACTTGAAGCGGAACAGTTTCGACGAGAACAGGATCTGCTTCTCGCGCTTCTCCGTGATCGCCATCGACGACAGGATCGCGTCGATCTTGCGCGCCTGCAGCGCCGGAATCATCCCGGAGAACTCGAGCTCGACCCACTGGCAGCGCAACTGCGCGCGGCGGCAGATCTCGTTGCCGAGGTCGACGTCGAAGCCCTTCAGGCTGCCGTCGGGCGCCTTCGCATCCATCGGCGGATAGGTCGGGTCGATGCCGAGCCGCACGACGTGCGTGTCGAGCGCGGACGCGGATGCGGATGCGGATGCGGATGCGGCAGCCAGGCCAAGGCACAGGGAAACGAGCGGGACGAGGAAACGTTTCATGGTCGACGGAGGGCGGGAAGAGACGCAAGCGGCATGAGCCGGACTGCCTGCGATCGTAGGCGTCACGGCCCGCCGCCGGAACCATCGACTGCCTTATCATGATCGGTATTTCCGATCACCGGCCTCGCCGCTCGCTCATGGCGTTCACGCTGTCCCAGCTCCGCATCTTCCAGGCTGTCGTCGAGCACGGCAGCCTGCGCGCCGCCGCGCGCGCGCTCGATCTCGCGCAAAGCGGCGTCACGCAGCAGTTGCAGAGCCTCGAGGCGACGCTCGGCGCGACGCTGTTCACGCGCACCAATCGCGGGATCGTGCCGACGGCCGTCGGCCAGCGGCTGCTCGCGCGCTCCGGCTCGATCCTCGGCGAATGCGAGCAGGTCGAGCGGGAGATCCGTCAGTTGAGCGGCGCGTACGAAGGCACCGTCACGCTCGGCCTCGTGGCCGAGCCGCTGATCGACGCGTTCGCGCCCGTGCTGACCGCGTTCCGCGCGCGCTTCGACAAGGTCGACGTGCACCTGCGCACCGGCACGTCGCGGATGATGATCGGCTGGCTGCGCGAAAGCGCGGTGGATTTCGCGATCGCGCTGGTCGCGAAGCAGACCGACACGACCGATCTCGCGGTCACGCCGCTGCGCGCGTCGGCGCCGGTCGTCGTCTGCCGGCACGGGCATCCGGCGATGCACGCGCAATCGCTCGCCGAGCTGGCCGGTTACGGGTGGGTGTCCACGCGCTCGCCGAACCTCAGTGCCGACCCGGTCGTCAACCGGCTGCTCGCGTACTTCGACGCGCATGGCCAGCCGCCGCCGAAGATTCTCGCCACCGTCGAAGGGATGTTCGAGACGCTGCAGATCGTCACGCAGACCGATTCGCTCGCGCTCGAAACCGAAGCCATCACGCGGCATGGGCCGTTCGCCGGCGCGCTCGTGAAGGTGCCCGTGCGCGAGCAGGCCGAAGCGCAGGACATTTGCCTGCTGCAGCGTGCGGCCGTGCCGCTGACGCCGGCCGCGCAGGAACTCGCCACGATGCTCGCGTCGTACCTGAGGATGGTGCGCGGGCGGTAAGCGCACGAGCGCGCGCCGCCGCCCGCATCGCGCGTCAGTCCAGCGATTCCTGCGCCGTCTCGCGCAGCATCGCGACCGCAATCAGCGACAGCACCACGCACGCGGCCACGTAGCCGGCCGGCGCGAGCTTGCTGCCGGTCGTCTTCACGAGCCAGGTCGCGATCAGCTGCGCGGTGCCGCCGAAGATCGTCACCGCGAGCGCATAAGCGATCGAGATGCCGGTCGCCCGCACGTGGCGCGGCAGCGACTCGCACATCAGCGCCATTTCCGAGGCCGAGCCGAGCGAATAGAACAGCAGCAGCAGCGCGGTCAGCGGCAGGATCACCGACAGCGTCGGATGATGATTCATCAGCCAGAACGCCGGGAACAGCAGCAGGACCAGCACGCCGCGGCCGACGAAGATCGGCAGGCGCCGGCTGCCGAGCGTGTCCGACAGCCAGCCGAACAGCGGGCACGTGACCAGCATCACGCAGCCCGACGCGACGCCGACGAGCATCGACAGCTTCATCGGCAGCCCGAGCGTGTGGATCGCGTAAGTCGGCATGTAGAACGTCAGGATGTAGGTCGACACCGTGCCGCCCATCACCGTGAGCATCAGCAGCACCACCGTGCGCGTGTGCTTCGAGAACAGCTCGTGCAGCACGCCGCGCTCGATCCCGTGATGGCTGTCGCCGGGCGCGTCGTCCGCCAGCCGGCGGCGCAGATACATGCCGACCGGCGCGATCAGCACGCCGACGAGGAACGGCAGCCGCCAGCCCCAGCCTTCCAGCGCGTCCTTCGTCATCGTGTTCGACAGCAGCGCCGCGAAGCCCGAGCCCATCAGCGCGGCGCCGCCCTGCGTCGCCAGTTGCCAGCTCGCGCGGAACGCGCGCCGCGACGTGCCGCCCTGTTCGAGCAGCGTCGTCGTCGCCGCGCCGAATTCGCCGCCCTGCGAGAAGCCCTGCAGCAGCCGCGCGAACACGACGAGCAGCGGCGCGGCCACGCCGACCTGCGCATAGGTCGGCGCGATCGCGATCAGGCCCGTGCCGAGCGCCATCAGCATGATCGTCAGGTTCAGCGCGGCCTTGCGTCCCTTGCGGTCCGCATAGACGCCGAGCACGACGCTGCCGAGCGGCCGCGTGAAGAAGCCGGCCGCAAACGTCGCGACCGACAGCAGCAGCGACGTGGTCGCGTCGCTCGACGGGAAGAACAGCTTGCCGATCAGCACCGCGAAGAAGCCGTACACGGTGAAATCGAAGAATTCCAGCCAGTTGCCGATCACGGCCGCGGCGATCGCGCCGCGCCGCGTGACGGCAGGCGCGGCAGGCGCGCCGGCTGCGGCGGCGCCCGTCGACGCGGGGTGCAGCGCGAGATGGTCTTTCTGCATATTTGTCGTCTCCACTCAATGCGGCCGGAAGCGCCGGCCGCGCGCCGCCGTTGCGATCACTGACCGAGGTAGCGCTCGACGAGGCGCGTCCAGAATGCCGCGCCGATCGGCAGGTTGCGATCGTTGAAGTCGTATTTCGGGTTGTGCACCATGCAGCCGTCCTCGCCTTCGCCGTTGCCGAGCCGCACGAACGAGCCCGGCCGCTGTTGCAGCATGAACGCGAAATCCTCGCTGCCCATCAGCAGGTCGGTCTGCTCGACCACGTGCGCATCGCCGACGAGTTCACGTGCGACCTGCGCCGCGAAATCCGTTTCGGCATCCGTATTGACGACGACGGGATAGCCTTCGATGTACTCGACGTTCGCGGTCGCGCCGTAGCTCGCGGCCTGCGATTCGGCCAGCTCGGTGATGCGGCGCTTGAGCAGCGCGCGCACCTCCGGGCTGAACGACCGGACGCTGAGATCGAGGCGTGCGCCGTTCGGAATCACGTTGTTCGCGGTGCCCGCGTGCATCGAGCCGACCGTGACGACCGCCGGCTGCGACGGATCGACGTTGCGCGCGACGATCGTCTGCAGCGCCATCACGATGCTCGCCGCGACGACGACCGGGTCGACCGTCAGGTGCGGCCGCGCGGCGTGGCCGCCGACGCCTTCGATCGTGATGATCGCCTTGTCGCCCGCCGACATGAACGGGCCGCGCCGCGTGAGGAACACGCCGGGCGCCGCGCCCGGATGGTTGTGCATGCCGAACACCGCGTCGCACGGAAAGCGTTCGAACAGGCCGTCGTCGATCATCTTTTTCGCGCCGCTGTCGACGCCGTGCTCTTCAGCCGGCTGGAAATACAGGTGCACGGTGCCGGAGAAGTTGCGCGTCTTCGCGAGATGCTGCGCGGCGCCGAGCAGCATCGTCGTGTGGCCGTCGTGGCCGCACGCGTGCATCTTGCCGTGCGTGCCGCTCGCATACGGCAGGCCGGTCGCCTCGACGATCGGCAGCGCGTCCATGTCGGCGCGGATGCCGATGCTGCGCGCGCCGTCACCCACGCGCAGCGTGCCGACGACGCCCGTCTTGCCGACCCCGCGCGTCACCTGCCAGCCCCATTGCTCGAGCTTGTCCGCGACGAGCGCGGCCGTGTCGTGCTCTTCGTACGCGAGTTCGGGATGGTGATGGATGTGGTGACGGATCTCGCGCAGCCCGCCGGCGGCGGGCATCAGATCCTCGACTTCAGTGAAGCGGGTATCGGTGGTCATCAAAGGGGCTCCTGCCGTTCGTCTGCGCACGCCGGGGAGGCGTGCGGGAAAGCGAGCCACTATATCCAGCCGATATCGGTTCAATAAGATGCTGAATTTTTCACCGTGATAAGAATTTTTAATCAGGGTTAGTACGGATGCCTCGGTTTGGCCGTGCAGCTTTCGATCTATGCAAATCCATACAACTTCGCCGGGTTGGTGACGAATATCCGTTGCTGCCAGTCCGGACGCGCGATCCAGCCGGCGATCACGTCCAGCAAGCTTGCATCGTCCGGCTTGTCCGTCTTCTGCGTCGGGTGCGGCCAGTCGGTGCCCCAGAGCATGCGCTCCGGCGCCATGTCGATCAGCGCCTTCGCGACCGGTGCGACGTCCTCGTAAGCAGGCGCGCCCGTCCCGCTGTCGACGTACGGTCCCGACAAGGTGATCCACGTATTGCCCTTTTCAACGAGGCGTTGCGCAGTCCGAAACGCGGCCGACGACAGCCCGCCGGGCTGCGGCACATGCGCGATATGGTCGATGACGAGCGGACAAGGCAGCATCGCAAGATGACGCTCCAGCTCCGGCAGCCGCGCGCCCTGAACCACCAGCTCGATATGCCATCCAAGGTTCGCGATACGCGTGGCGAGCGGCGCCAGCATGTCGAGCGTCGTCGCGCCCGGATAGCTCAGGTTGAAACGGATCGCACGGATGCCACCGCGATCGAGCGCCCGAAGTTCGTCGTCGCTCACGGCGGCGTCGACGACGGCGACGCCGCGCGCGCCGTCGCCGAACTGCGCGATCGCCGCCAGCGTGCAGCGATTGTCCGTTCCGTACGTCGACGGCGTCACGACCACATTGCGCTTCACACCGATACGCGCCTGCACGCTCCGGTATTGCGCGACGGTCGCATTCGGCGGCCGCAGCGTCGTGCCCGGTGCGACCGGGAACCGGTCGTCGTAGACATGCATGTGACAGTCGATCGCGCCCTCGGGCAGCCGGAACGCCGGCCGCTCGATGCCGCTCGACCACGTTTCGTCCGCGGCGGCCGGCCTCGGCAATGCAGCCGAAGCCAGCGCGGCGCCGGCGATCCGGAGGAACCCGCGTCTCGCGATGCGCGCCATGATCAGATGGTCCCCGTCTTGCCGACCAGCTTGCCGGACGCGTGATTGCGCGTGAGCAGCAACAGCGTCGCGACGCTCACGAGCGTGAGGATCGCGAGCGGCATCAAGGCGAGCGCGTAGCTGCCCGTCGCCGCCTTCACCCACCCGTACACGTTCACCATCAGCCCGCCGCCGAGCAGGTTCGCGATCGCATTGACCGTCGCGAGGCCGGCCGCCACGGTGCTGTTGGACAGCATGTCGGTCGCGAGCGCCCAGAACGGCCCCTTGAACGAATACGCGCCGACCAGCACCGCGCAGAGCATGCAGACCGTCGGCAGCAGCGATCCGCTCAGCGACGTCGCGAACAGGCCCACGCCGATCAGCAACATCGGCACGACCGTATGCCAGCGCCGTTCGCCGACACGGTCCGAGCGCCGGCCCCAGTAAACCATCAGGACGGAGGCCACGGCGTACGGGACCGAGTTCAGCAGGCCGGTTTCCATGACGGTCAGGCCGAACGACTTGAGCAACTGCGGCTGCCACACGGACAGCGTGCTGCCTGCCGCGGAAGCACACGTGTCGACGAGCGCGAGGCACAGCACGTAGCGGTTGCGGAACAGCTGCGTGAGCGGCAGCGACGGCACCTTCTTGCGTGTCTTGTGGCCGGCGGCTAGCGCGCTGGAGAGCCATGCGCGCTCGTCGTCGTCGAGCCACCGCGCGTGTTCCGGCTTGTTCGTCAGCATGAACAGGCATGCGATGCCGAGCAGCACGGTCGGGATGCCTTCGAGGATGAACAGCCAGTGCCAGCCGCGCAGGCCCCAGACGCCGTCCATCTGCAACAGCAGCGCGGAGATCGGCGAGCCGATGAAGCTTGCGGCCGGAATCGCGACCATGAACGTCGCGACGATCCGCGCCCGATACTGCGCGGGAATCCAGTACGACAGATAAAGCAGCACGCCCGGGAAGAAGCCGGCCTCGGCGGCGCCCAGCAGGAAGCGCAGCACGTAGAACGTCGTCGCGTTGTGCACGAGCGCGGTCGCCGCCGACACGATGCCCCACGTGATCATGATCCGCGCGATCCAGATCCGCGCGCCGTATTTCTGCAGCGCGAGATTGCTCGGCACTTCGAAAAAGAAGTACGAAATGAAGAACAGGCTGCTGCCGAAGCCGAAGACCTGCGCCGACATCCCGAGGTCGTGGTTCATCTGCAGCGACGCCATCCCCACGTTGCCCCGGTCGATGAAGGCAAGCAGGTAGCAGATCATCAAAAAGGGAATGAGTCGCCAGACGACCTTTCGTATGGTCCGGCGCTCGATCGCGGACGCGTCCATGAAACCGGTTTGCATGTTGTCTCCGTTTATTGTGCGCCTGAGCGCGTTGCTGTGAATCGTTGCCACGCGACGACTGCAATGACGCCGCACGCGAGCACGGCGGCCATGGCGGCGAAGGTGTGTCGCACGCCGAGCGCCTCGGATGCGCTGCCGACGAGCAGGTAACCGAACGGCATCGTGCCGTTGTAGGCCATGCCGTACATCCCGACGAGCCCGCCGCGCACGTGTTCCGGGCACTGGCGCTGAATGGTCGCGTTCGTCGACGTGGCCGCGAACGTGAGGCTGAAACCGAGTGCATAGAACGCGGGAATCGATCCCGCCGCATCGGTCGTCGCGGCCAGCACGGCCAGCGCGCCGACTGCCGTCCAGGGCGCATACGCGATGAACCGGCGCGATGCACGCGGCCCGAACGCCGACGACAGCAGCACCGCCGCGCTCAACGAGCCTGCGCCGGCGCAGGCGAAGAACACGCCGGTAAAGCGCGCCGCGTCGTGAAAGCCCTGGTCCGCGAGCAGCGGCACGAGCGTCTGGTAGCTGCCGGCGAACAGGCCGATGCACGCGAGAATCGGCAGATAGCGGGCCGAGAACGCATCGGACAGCACATAGCCGACCGCGTCGCGCAGGCCGCTCTCCACGCGCGACGGGCGGTCCACCGCCGCAGTCCGGATCGACCGCACGCACGTCGCCATGAAGCACAGCGCGAGCGCATAGATCGCAAACGACGTCCTGGGCCCCAGCGTCGGATAGACGAATCCGGCGATGGTCGGGCCGACCATGCGCCCGACGTTGTAGACCATCGTGTTCATCGCGACCGCGTTGGAGGTGTGCGTCGCATCCTGGAGGCTCGTCAGCAGCAGCACCTGCCGTGCCGGCGTTTCCACCGCGCTCGACACGCCGATCGCCAGCGCATGCGCGAGGATCAGCTTCACGCCGAGCAGGCCGAGCAGCGACAACGTGAAGAGGCTGCCCGTCAGCAGCAGCGACGTCATCAGCACGCACAGCGTCACGCGGCGCGCGTTGGCCGAGCCGATGCGGGAGCCCGCCACCGGCGCGACGATCAACTGCGGCCCGTACAGCAGGAAGTTGAGCAGCGCGAGGATCGCCGCCGAGCCGGACAGGTGATAGATCAGTAGATTCAGCGTGACGTTCTGCGTCCAGCTGCCGAGCACCGACGCGACCTGGCCGCCCAGATAGCGCCGCAGCGATGCCTCGGTCAGCGCGGGAAACAGCTTGTTCACCCGTCCCGATTGCGTTGCCACGTTCATGACAGCGTCTTCCCGCGCGTTTCGGGCGCGAACAGCACGACCGCGGCCGCGGCGATGAACGCGACGATCGTCGTCGCGAGTCCGAGCGCGAAGCCGCCCGACGTCGACGCCAGCGCACCGATGACCAAAGGCGCGATGAAGCCGCCGAGCCGGCCGCCGTTGTATGCGAGGCCCATGAAGAACCCGCGCGATGCCGTGTTGCCGATGATCTCCGCGAGAAACGGGCCGGCCCCCGCGAAGATGCCGTTCACGCTGAAGCCGGTCAGGAAGATGGCGGCCATCAGCAGCAACGGATTCGCCGACACGATGTACACGCCGACGGCCAGCGCACCGACCAGCAAGTACGCCAGGAACATCGGGCGCCGGCCGATCCGGTCGACCCATGCCGAGAACAGCAGGAACCCGGCGATCGCGCCGAACTGCAACGCAAGCACGAACTTCAGGCTATGCACGAAGTCGAGGTGCTTCACCGTGACGAGGAACGTCGGCGTCCACGTGAATACGCCCCAGTAGAGGTACTGCAGGAAGAAGATGAAGCAGAAGGCGGTGAACAGGCCGCGCACGTTCAGCTTCTCGTGACCTGCCGCGCCGGGCTTGCGGGCCTGCGATTTCGCGTGCCGGCGTTCGAGCCAGATCGGCGATTCCGGCGTGCTGCGCGCGACCCAGAACAGAATGAAGAACGGCGACGCACCGATCAGGAACAGCAGACGCCAGCTGCCGCCAGCCAGTCCGCCATGCGCGGCACCGACGATGCCCGAGATCGCGATCGCGAGAATCGCGCCGATCGGCAAGCCCATCTGCATCAGCGCGCCGCCCTTTCCGCGCCGGCTCGGATGCCAGGTTTCCGCGATGAGCGCCGCGCCGGCGGTCCAGGTTCCGCCCATGCCGAGCGCGCCGAAGAAGCGCAGCGCGGCAAATGAGTGCGCGTCCGGCGCAAACGCGATCAGGCCGGAGAACAGCGAGTAGATGCCGACGCAGAGCAGCGCGGAGCGCACGCGCCCGATCCGGTCCGACACGAAGCCGAACAGAATGCCGCCGACGATCTGTCCGGCCGCCGTGACGCTCGTGAACATGCCGAGCTGCGCCTTGCTCAGCCCGAACTGCAGCGCGAGCGTCGGCAGCAGCAGCGAAAGCAGGAACGAGTCGTAACTCTCGAACGTCCAGCCGAGCCCCGCGAGCGACAGCGAACGCCACTCGGTACCGGTAATGCGCGTGGACCCTCTTTCCGCGGCTGCGGACGCCACGTCCTGCGTCGCCACGGTTGCACTCGTCTTCATCAGTTGTCTCCGGGAATCGCGACGCGATACGTCGATGCGGCAGTCCGGCTGAACAGCGCGGCCTTTTCATCGGCCGACATCGCGGACGCGAGTCGTTTGAAGGCGTTCCACAGCACGCGATAGCCGAACATCCCCTTGTCGACGGGGAAGTTGCTTTCGAACATGCAGCGATCGACGCCGAAGAGTTCGACGCAGGTGTCGAAATATGGCTGCCACGCCGCCGCCAGTTCCTGCGACGACGGCGGCAGGTCGCGTGCGGCGAAGTCGAAACCGAACACGCTCATGCCCGCGCCGCCCAGCTTCATGCGCGTGTTCGGCAGCCCGGCAAGACGCGCGAGTTGCCGTCTCCATTGCGCATGATCTTCCGCACGCCGGCCGGCATGCGGGCCCACGCCGAGCGGACCGCCGAAATGGTCGATGACGACGGTGACGCCCTCGCAGGTGCGCGCGAGTTCGTACAGATCGTCGAGTTGCGTGTGATACACCCACGCGTCCAGCGACAGCCCGTAGCGGCCGAGCGTCGTCACGCCCTGCCGGAAGGCCGGATCCGACATCCGGTCGCGCGGCGGCGTCACCGGGCTCGACCGCACGTCGGGGCTCGCATGCCACGCGAGCGGATTGCGGATGCCGCGCAGCCGGCCGCCGGACACCTGCAGCATCGTGTCGAGCACTGCCTCGAGTTCCGCGCCGAGCGACAGATCGGCGCCGCCGACGATGGCCTCGCAGCACCGCGCGGAGCCGTAAGCGCCGCTGTCGAACATCGCGGCGATGCCGCTTGCGAATTCCACTTCGCCAACCGGCTTGAACGCCTCCGGCCCGCTTGCACGCAACATCGACCGGCACTGCACGTAGACCGTCGACACGACCCGATGGCCGCTGCGCACGTCCGCGCCGAACTCGTCCGCGAGATAGCGCCCGGTCTGGCGGTCCCACAGGTGATGATGGGCGTCCACTATGGCAAGCTCGGGTTCGAGCACCGGCTCGTCGCGCAACGCGAGCCACTCGGGCCTGACGGGCAGATGGGGCGCATGAACGGTCTGCATCGCGCTCGCCGTCAGAACTTCTGGCGCATGCCGATCACCACGCCCGTCTGGTTGTGATCGGGCGCGACCGTGCCATAGCCGTTCACGCCGAGCGCGGAGCCGCCCTTGTTGCGTGCGAACCCCGCCGTCGCATAGATATCGGTACGCTTCGACAGCAGATAGTCCGCACAGAGCACGGCGAGCCACGGATCGGCTCTCGTCGAATGCACGTCCTGGTAATAGGCCGTTGCCGTGACCACGAACGCCGGCGACACCGTGTATTGCGCGCCGGCCCAGTACAGGTTCGCCGCGCTGGCTTCGGAACCGTTCGCGACACGGATCGGGTTCGCGGGCAGGAACGCGTTCGACGCATGGAGATAGCGATAACCGGCGAATCCCTTCACCGGTCCGATCGCATACGACGCGGCGGCCGTGGCACGCCGCTCGGTGCCCGTATTCGTCGCGACGGTGTTGCTGTTGCGCTGCTCGTACGACACGCTCGCGGCGAGCGGCCCTTGCGCGAAAGTCAGCGCCCCGCTGAAGAAGCGGCCGGTGAGTTGCGCGCCTGGCACCTCGGCGCCGTACCCGGTGTCGTAGCGCGTGCTGTACATCGCCTGCGCCGTCAGCGGACCGAATACGCCGGTGTACTTCGCCGAATTGTCGATACGCGCGGCCGCTGCATAGTCGAGCGACAGCACCGAGTATCGCGACGATGCGCCCATTGGGTCGAAGGCCACGGCCTGGTCGTAGAAGAGCGCGTTCTGGCGGCCGAACGTCAGTTGCTGGCCTCGATACGACAGCCCGACCCACGCCTGCCGGCCGAAGATTCGCGACGTCGTGGCGGCATTCGAACCGAGGCCTTTCGTCGACTGCGCGGTCGTGCCGTCATTGACGTTGAAGCCGTTTTCCAGCTGGAAAATGGCCTTCATGCCGCCGCCGAGATCCTCGACGCCCTTCAGTCCCCAGCGCGAACCGGACAGGTTGCCCGACGCTTCGCGCGTCTGCGCGCCGCCGGTACTCGTATTGTTGATGTGCTCGATGCCGACGTCGACAATGCCGTACAGCGTGACGCTGCTTTGCGCATGCGCGGCGCCGCACCACAAGGTCGCGCTCGCGACGGTGACGGCGCTGCGCGCGAAGCGGGTTTTCGGGCGGGCATTCTTGCGGGCCTGATTCGACAACATGAAGTCTCCAAACTGTTTTTGTGGGTTGTGTGACGAAGAAAAATTCACGGCTCGCGGGCGGCTGGCGCTTCGCCGGCGCCCGAGCCCGGATCGCCGAGCCACGCGATGGTCAACGCGCCGAGCAGCAGCACACCCGACACGGCGACGAGCGGCGCGGTGAAGCCACCGGAGAATTGCTTGAGCGCGCCGATCATCGACGGCCCGACGAAGCCGCCGAGATTGCCGACCGACACGATCAGCGCGAGTCCGCCCGCGGCGGCCCGGCCGGTGAGGAATCCCGACGGGATGGCCCAGTAAGTCGCCTGGAACGCGAGGATCCCGCTCACCGTCACGCACAGTGCGATCAGCTTGAAAACCGGCGCATGAAGGAAGGCGCTCGCACACAACGCCACGGCGGCAATGGCCAGTGCACCGGCGACATACGGAATGCGGTTGGCCGTGCGATTGGCGAGACGCGCCCACCAGAGCATCGCGCCGGCACCGATCGCATACGGAATGGCCGTCAGCCAGCCGACCACCGCGTGTTCGACGCCGAACTGCTTGATGATCTGCGGCATCCACAAGCCGACGCCGAGCGAGCCGACGATCCCGCAGAAGTTGACGAACGCGAGCACGAACACGCGCCAGTTCGTCATCGCGTCGCGCAGTCTGCTGCCGTGCTTCGCGCCGATGTCGCGCTGCTCGAACGCGAGGCGCTTCGCGAGCGACGCCTTCTCTTCGTCGCTGAGCCACGCGGCTTTCTCGGGACGGTCGGCCAGCACGAACAGGCACGCGATGCCGAGCATCACCGCAGGGACGCCTTCGATCAGCAGCAGCCACTGCCAGCTGCGCAGCCCGTGCAGGCCGCCGAGTTCGAGCAGCGCACCGGAAATCGGCGAGCCGATCATGTTCGCGACGGGGATGCCGACGAGGAAGGCGGCCGTCACCTTCGCGCGCCACTTGCCGGGAAACCAGTGCGTGAAATACAGATAGATGCCGGGCGTGAATCCCGCCTCGGCGAGCCCGAGCAGAAAGCGCGCAGCCCCAAAGCTCTTCGGTCCGACGACAAACGCCGTCGCCATCGAGAACAGGCCCCACGTGATCATGATTCTCGCGATCCACACGCGCGCGCCGACCTTCTGCATGATCAGGTTGCTCGGGATCTCGAACAGGAAATAGCCGATGAAGAACAGGCCGGCACCGACACCGAACTGCTCGGCCGTGAGGCCGAGATCCTTGTTCATCGTGAGCGCGGCAAAACCGACGTTGGTCCGGTCGAGATAACTGATGACGTAGCAGACGAAGATGAACGGCAGAATGCGCCGGAACGCCTTGGCGAGCGTGCGCTCGCTTGCCGCGTAATCGTCGGCGGCCAGGCGCTCCGCGGATGGCGAGGCGACGCGCGGTACGTCCTCGCCGGCATTGAGCGCGTGCGAAATGGTCATGCTTGTCTCCTTCGTCGCGCGGCTGGCGGCGCGATCTTTCGGCATGCGGGCGGGAAACCGGCGAGCGGCTTCCCGGCTCGTGGGTCTCAGCCCTGACTGACTGACTGTTTCGGCAGCGGGCCGGCAATGGCCATGTCCGCTTTCAGGACGGAACCGGATGTCGATTCGGTGATGAAGAGCGTCTTCATGTCGGCACCGCCGAAGCACACGCTCGTGAGCGACGCCCCTTTCGGTCCGGTCAGGATCTCGACGGGCTCCGCACAGTGGTTGAGCACCCACACGCGGCCGAGCCCCGGATTCGCGACGAACAGGCGGCCTTCGAGATCGACGGTGAGGCCGTCCGGGCCGCTCGGCCCGTACGACGTGAAGAACTGGCTGACCTTGCTGACCGACCCGTCGGCCTGCAGCGGCATGCGCCACACCGCATTGCCGCGAGTCATCGCGACGAACAGCACCTTCTCGTCGCGCGACAGGACGAGCCCGTTCGGGCTCGGGCAGGTGCCGAGCAGCATGTCGAGCTTGCCGTCGGGCGAGAGCCGATACACGCGGCCCGTCGGATCGTGCAGCCCGGTCTGCCCCTGGTCGGTGAAATAGAGGTTGCCGGCCGAGTCGAACGTCAGGTCGTTCACGCCCTTGAAGCGCTCGGTGTTGCGGCGCGCGAGATACGGGCGCACTTCACCGCGCTCGATATCGAGCAGCATCAGGCCGTTCCGGTAGTCGGTGATGATCAGGTGCGATGCGTCGAAGCGCTTCATCCCGTTGGGCTCGCCGTCGTATTCGGCGACGAGATCCCAGTCGCCCGACGGCGAAATGCGGAAAATGCGCCCGTGCGGAATGTCGGTGACGAACAGGTAGCCGTCCGGATCCCAGACCGGCCCTTCGAGAAAAGAATCGGTGACCATGCCGCCGCGATTCGCGCGCGCCCATTCCGTGCGGACGTCCGGCTTGCGAAACTTCTCCGGCATGCGCGTGAATACTTCGGCTTCGCGCACGTCGGGGTTCGTCAGATAAAACATGCGTACCTCGAAGTTCAGGGTTCAGGCCGCGCTGTGCGCGCGTTCGTCGAGCACCGCGAGGACGTTGGCGGCCGCGCCCTTGCCCATGTTCACGTACGCGGCATCGCTCACGCCGCCGACATGCGGAGACAGAATCACGTTGGGAATCTGCTGGAACGGGTGCGGCACCGTCATCGGTTCCACGTCGAAACTGTCGAGCCCGGCCGCGCGCAATTGGCCGCTCGCCAGCGCGTCGGCAAGCGCGGCTTCGTCGATCAAGCCGCCGCGTGCGGTATTGACGAGAATCGCGCCGCGCTTGAAGCGCGCGAACGTGTCGCGGTTGAGCATCCGGCGGTTGTCGGCCGTCAACGGGCAATGCAGCGACACGACGTCCGCCTCTGCATACAGCGTGTCGAGCGGCACCCGCTTCACACCGGCAGGCGCTTCCTTCGTGAACGGATCGAACGCGAGTACCTTCATGCCGAACGCCGCACCGATCGCGGCCACCCGCCGGCCGATCGCGCCGAGTCCGACGAGGCCGAGCGTACGGCCGTCGAGTTCGACGGACTTGTGAGTCGCCTTGTCCCAATGGCCTTCGCGCATACGGATATCGAGTTGCGGAACCGACTTCGCACACGCGAGCAGCAGCGCCCATGCATGCTCGGCGACGGCGGCCGCATTCGCGCCGACCGCGGCGCGCACCGCGATGCCGCGCGCGGCGGCCGCGTCCTGATCGATCACGTCGATGCCGCTGCCGTGCTTCGAAATCACCTGCAGGTTTTCGGCCGCGTCCATGATGCGGGCGTTGATCTTGCCGTACCGGACGATGATCGCGATCGGCTTGTGCTTGGTGCAGAGCGCCACGAGGTCGTCTTCGGTCGGTTGCTTGCCGGCGAACACGACGTCGAATTGCGTGAGCATGTCGAGCGCTTGCGGCGCAAGGTCGGCGGCGGTCACGAGGACCACGGGTCGATGCGAAGCGGTCTGCATCACAGCGCCTCGCCTTCGGCCAGCATGCCCGCTGCGCGCAGTTCCTTCTCGACCCAGCCCGGACGAAGGTCGCCCTTGTGGATCGCCGCGATACGCGCGGTTTCGGCGTCGAGCTTCTTCTGCGCGAGATCGACGATGCGCGCGACGTCGTCGCGCGGAATGACGACGACGCCGTCGGCGTCGCCGACCACCAGGTCGCCCGGATTGACCGCCGTGCCGCCCAGCGAGATCGGCGCATTCACGCGCCCCGCGACGCTTTTGGTCGGGCCGCACGGATTGAGGCCGGCCGAGAAGACCGGATAGTCGCCGTTGGCCAGCTCATGCGCGTCGCGCACCGCGCCGTCGATGATGATGCCGGCGATGCCGCTCGCCTTCGCCTGCGCCGCCATGATTTCGCCGAGCAGCGCGCACGAGATGTCGCCCTTGCCGTCGACCACGATGACATCGCCCGGCTTCGCGACGGCAAGCGCCGCATGGATCGCCAGGTTGTCGCCCGCGCGGACTTCGACCGTGAGCGCCGGGCCGGCGACCTTCATCTTCGACGACAGCGGCCGAACGCGGCCATGCACCGTGCCGCGCCGGCCGGCGACATCGGCCAGGATCGCAGCTTGGTAGCGCGCGGCTGCCTGAACGAGTTCGGGCGGCACGCGCTCGATGTCGCGATTGATCGGAGAAGGGCTGACGGATGGGTTGCTCATGACTCGACCTCGGGTTATGCGTTGTACTCTGTACAACACTGGTGTACATGGTGAAACCACTATAGCCAGAGGACGCGCGCCATGGCACTGGCGTTTACCCTTTTACGTGGTAAACCAGCGTTTTACTCTGTACAATTCTTGTCGAGTGACGACGGGAGAGAAGGAATGGGAAATGACGGCGTGGTTGCCGTGGAGAAAGCGCTTTCGCTGCTGGACTGCTTCAAGCCCGGCGCCGAATCGCAGTCGCTCGCGATGCTGTCGCAGGCATCCGGCATGCACAAGACGACGGTCTATCGCCTGATGAATTCACTGGAGCGAATGGGCTATGTCGTGCGCGCGCAATCCGGCAACTATTCGCTCGGACATCGCGTGCTGTACCTCGGCAAGCTGTACGAGCAATCTTTCCATCTGTCCACGGTGGTTGAACCGGCGCTGCATGCGCTGGCCGCGCTGACGAAAGAGAGCGCATCGTACTACGTGCACGACAGCGGGCATCGGCTTTGCCTGTTTCGGGTCGAGCCGTCCGAAGGTCTGCGTGAAACGCGGCTCGCGGGGACGATGCTGCCGCTCGACGACACCGCCATCAGCCAGGTGATCCGTTTCTGGGGACTCGGCGAACCGATCTACGACAAGCCGCCCGCACTGCCCCTCTTCACCGCCGGTGCGCGCGACGTGCACACGGCAGCGTTCGCGGTGCCGGTCTTCGGCGCCGGCGACAAGTTCATGGCGGCGCTGACGCTTTCCGGTCCCGCGTCTCGCCTCAGCGTCGCGCACGAGTCGGGCGAACTCGATCGACCGCAACTGGACGCGGCCGCGGATCTGTCCCGGAAGCTGGGAGCGAGCGTCGCGCTCTGCGAGCACATCTACGGCACCTGATCGCCGCTTCGGCACACGCATGATTCAGGCGGACGCGCCGTGCGTCGCCTGACTGCGGACACGTTCGCACCACGCCACGCGGCTCACAACCGATAAACCCGCAGCGCGGTGCCGGTGAACAGCGCGTCGCGTTCGTCCTCGCCGGCGCCGGCGACGATCGCCGCATACGCGCGCCAGAGCGCCCGGTAGTCGGCATGGAGCCGGTCGACCGGGAAATTCGACGCGAACATGCAGCGTGTCGCGCCGAACACGTCGATCGCCTCCAGCACGTACGGACGGAAGCTTTCGACCGTCCAGCGATGGTCGAACATCGCGAGCCCGGAGAGCTTCATCGTCACGTTCGCACGCCGCGCGAGCCCGCGCAGTCCGTCGCGCCATTCGCGCCAGCCGTGCACGCTGGCTCGATCGACGAACATGCCCGTGTGATTGACGATCACGGGCGTGTCCGGATGCGCATCGATCACGGCGAGCGCCGCACCGACCTGGGCGGGGTACAACTGCAGGTCGAACGACAACCGGAATTCGTCTAGCATGCCGAAATTTTCGCGCCAGCGCGGTTCGGCGAGATAGTCCACGTCGACGTAGTTGTACCAGGGGTCCGGATGCCGGTTCAATACCTGCCGGATGCCGCGCACGTTCGGATGTGCCGCCGCGCCGGCAAGCCGGATGCGCGCGTCCGGCGCGAACAGGTCGACGCCCGCCACGATGCCGTTCGGCATCCCGTCGCTCGCCGGCGCATCCGCAAGCGCCTGCAGCCAGTCGACTTCGCTCGGGGTCGTCCACGCATCGTGGATCGCCTCGACGTGCACGACCTTCAACAAGTCGATATCCGCACCGGCGTCGGCGCGCAACTCCGCGGGCCCGTACCGCCGGGGCAAATCCGCGACCGCGCCGGAGAACGCCGGCTGCGCGCGATCGAGCCAGCTGTAGCTGAGCATGTCCGCGTCCCAGAAATGGACGTGTGGATCGACAATCTGCATGACGGCTCCATCAGTTCATGCGAATCGGTGACGCGCGGCGCGCACGATGCCGCACGCCGCGCGTTCTTCGTCCAGCGTCGTCCGGCACGATGCGCCGGCGCCGGCCTCATTCCAGATGAAACATCGGCTCCAGCGATTTCTCGACCGGACGCCCGTCCGGCCCGGTCTCCATCAGGTCGGCCATGTACGCCCACCAGCGACGCATCACGTCCGTTTCGGCGAGCTGCGCGATCCGGTGATCGGCCGGCCGCTTGAGCACGGCGAACAGGTGATGGGTGTCGTCGTCGAGAAAAATCCGGTAGTCCGATATGCCCGCCGCACGAAGCGCGTCGGCCAGTTCCGGCCAGATCGCATCGTGCCGGCGTCGGTATTCGTCCCGCTTGCCGGGGTGCAGGCGCATCCTGAAGGCGATCGTTTCCATGGCCATGCCTCGTAGTTTCACTGCAGGTTCACGTACATGCCGCCGTCGACGAGCAGCGCGGCGCCGTTCACGTAGCGCGCCATGTCGGATGCGAGAAACACGACGCAGTCGGCGACGTCGTCCGGCTCGCCGAGACGGCCGAGCGGGATCCGGCGCTCGAAGTACTCGGTCTTGCCGGGCGCCGCGAGATCGTCGTCGTTGATCTCGGTCCGGATCGTGCCCGGCAGCACCGAATTGCAGCGGATCCGATGCGGCGCGAGTGCGACCGCGCACGATTGCATCAGCGCATGGACGCCGGCCTTGGTCGGCGTGTAGTGCGTCTGCATGCCGCCGCCGACCAGCGCGCTGATCGAGCTGGTCGCGACGATCGCGCCGCCGCGCCCTTGCGCGGCCATTTGTCGTGCGGCGGCCTGGGTCATGTAGAACGCACCGTGCAGGTTCACTTCCATCGTTCGTTGCAGCAGATCGGGCGGCAAATCCAGGAACCCGTGGAACGGGCAGATTCCGGCGTTGCTCGCCAGCACGTCGATCCGGCCGAATCGCTCGACCGCCGCCGCGACCAGTGCGCTAGCCGTGTCGGGCTGCGCGACGTCGCCCGGCACGGCAAGCGCGTGGCGCCCCGTCGCGCGGATCGCGTCGACGAGCGCATCGATCGCGTGATCGGCCTGCGCAGGCAGCAGCGGGTTCGTCCAGTAGTTGACGACGACGTCCGCACCATGCCGCGCGCACGCCAGCGCGATCGCGCGGCCGATCCCGCGCGATCCGCCCGTCACGACGACGACCCTGTCTTCGAGCAACTTCGTCATTGCGCCCCCTTCGACTTTGACGATCACGCCTTCGGCAGCAGCCGGCGTCGCGACGCCGGCGTGCGCCTGCGCGCGCTCAGTGTTCATACGGGCGCTGCATGCGCACGTCCGGATTCAGGCGCACGCCGAAGCCGGGCGTGTCGGGCACCTTCATGCGCCCGCCGACGGGCACCGGTTCGTCGAGCAGCAGCGGATCGAACATCGGCACGACACGATCCGCCTGCGGCGCCATCATCAGGAATTCGGCGAACGGGCTGTTGTGCCGCGTCGTGACGAAGTGATAGCTGTAGACCGACGACCCGTGCGGAATCACCAGCACGCCGCGCGCGTCGGCGAGCGCCGAGATGCGCATCAGCTCCGTGAGCCCGCCGCACCAGCCCACGTCCGGCTGGATGATGTCGCAGCACTCCATCTCCAGCAGCATCCGGAAGCCCCAGCGGGTCGCCTCGTGCTCGCCGGTCGTGACGAGCATGCCGCGCGGCACATCGCGGCGCAGCTTCGCATAGCCCCAGTAGTCGTCGGGCGGCAGGCATTCCTCGATCCATTTCAGGCCGAGCGCGTGCGCCCCGTGCGCGAGCCGCGTCGCATACGGCACGTCGAGGCTCATCCAGCAGTCGAGCATCAGCCAGAAATCGTCGCCGACGCGCGAGCGCATCTCGGCGAGCGCATCGAGATTGCGGCGCAGGCCGGCGTCCCCCTCGGCCGGGCCGTGATGCAGCGGCAGCTTGCCGCCGATGAAGCCCATCTCCTTTGCAAGATCCGGCCGTGCGCCGGTCGCGTAGAACTCGAGCTCGTCGCGCACCTTGCCGCCGAGCAGCTGGTGCACGGGCTCTTGCCGCACCTTGCCGAGCAGGTCCCACAGCGCGAGATCGACGCCCGAAATCGCATTGAGCACGACACCCTTGCGCCCGTAGTACAGCGTCGCGTAGAACATCTGGTCCCACATCTTTTCGATGTCGGTCACGCGCTGCCCTTCGATGAAGCGAGCGAGATGCCGCTCGACGATGAACGCGCCGATCTCGCCGCCGGTCGTCACGGCGAAACCGACCGTCCCGTCACTGGCCTCGACTTCGATCACGAGCGTGCCGAGCACGTTGATGCCGAACGACTGGCGGCTCTGCCGGTATTCGGGATAGCGCGACATCGGCGTCGCGATGTGGTCGTCGATCCAGTGACCGGCATCCTGGTCGTGGTAGTCGGCACCGCCACCACGCACCGTCAGCGCGCGGACCGCGCGTATCGTCGGCATGCTCATTCTTCGGGTTCCTTGGTTGGGTCGTCGAGTCCGGAAGCCGCCCGTACGCGTCGTGCGCACGGATTGCGGCGCAAATCGCCACCTCGTCCTGCGAGATCGTCGCGTCAGCGTGCCCAGCGCAGCACCAGCGCGTCGAGCCGTCGCGCAATTTCGACCAGGCCCGCACGCGTCGCCGGATGCAGCGGCGCGAGCGGACGGCGCGGCGCGTCCGATGCGATCACGCCGCCCTCCTTCATCAGCGCCTTCGCCGCGAGCAAGCCGGCCTGACGGTTCTCGTAGTTGATCAACGGCAGCCATCGCTCGTACTGGGCAACCGCCTCGTCCCGCCGCCCGGCGAGATAGGCGGCGAGAATCGGCCGCAGCCCGTCCGGATAACCGCCGCCGAGGATGCTGCCGGTCGCGCCCGCGTCGAGATCGGCGAGCAGCGTGATCGCTTCCTCGCCGTCGAACGGCCCTTCGATCGCGTCGCCGCCGAGCGCGATCAGCTCGCGCAGCTTCGACGCCGACTGCGGCACCTCGATCTTGAAATAGCGCAGGTTCGGAATCGTGTGCGCGATGCGGGCCAGGAACGCGGCCGATACCTGCGTGCCGCTCATCGGCGCGTCCTGGTACATGATCGGGATTGCGATCGCATCGGAAAGCGCCGCGTAGAACTGCTCGATCGCGGCCTCGCCACAACGAATCGTCGCGCCGTGGTACGGCGGCATCACCATCACCATCGCCGCACCGGCCGCCTGCGCGGCACGGCTGCGCGCCGCGCAGATCGCCGGATTGAAATGCGTGGTCGTCACGATCACCGGCACGCGTCCCGCCACGTGCTCGAGGATCGCCGCGATGAGCCGCTCACGTTCGTCGTCGGTCAGCGAAAACTGTTCCGAGTAGTTCGCCAGGATGCAAAGGCCGTCCGCGCCCGCCTCGATGATGAAGTCGACACAGCGCTTCTGGCCCGGCATGTCGATCTCGCCCGCTTCGGTGAAGATCGTCGGCGCGACGGAGAACGCGCCCGTATAGCGGCGGTGAATCGGCGTAGTCTGGGTCATCGCGAATTCCTCTTTATAATAAGAAGTCCAAATTATGTGGCGCATTCGTCATGCGCCGATACGCGCGCTGCCGCGTGCGTCACACGCGGCCGTACCGGCCGCGCAGCCCGTCCGTCACGCCGCAATAGATCGCCTTCAACTTCAGGCGCTTGTTGCGCGCATGCAGCAGCACGAACGCCACGTGCTTGAGCGTGATGAGATTGATCAGCAGCATGGCCGGATAGCGTCGCCAGTAGTCGCGGGCGACCAGGATGCAATTGCGCGCCGCGTAGTAATGGCGCAGCGCGCTCTGATCGAATATCTCGACGCGCGGCCAGTGCTGCTGCGCCGACGGGCTGCCGAGCTCGTGAGGCAGCGACACGTCGGCGTTGACGCGCACCGGCACGCCGTGCGCCTGCGCGCGCATGCAGTATTCCGCGTCGACGTGATCGATGAAGAAATCCTCGCGGAAGCGGCCGAGGGCGCGATACGCGTCGAGCGAAATCGCGGTGCCCGACGAGATGATGACCGAGCACGACAGCAAGCCATGCGCGCCGCCGTGGATCGGCGTGATCTGCGCGGACCAGCGGCGCACCGTGAACAACGGCAGGTCGCGCTGGAAATTGCGGTTGAAGATCCGCGGGCCGACCAGGAAGCGGCTGTCGCCCACCCGCGCGCAGCCGGCCAGCATCCGATCGAAATAGTCGTCCGGAACGTGCGAATCCTGGTCGAAGATGAAGAAGACGTCGCAGCCGCGGCCGATCAGGAATTCGACGCCGGCGTTGAACGCACCGGCGATTCCGCCGCGATTGTGATTCGCGATCACGTCGACGCCGCCTGCCGCCAGACGCGCGTACAGCGCACGATCGGCGGCAGGCGAATTGTCGACCGCGACGACGGCGGGGCTTTTCGCAGGCAAGGTCAGCAAATGCTCGATCTGCGCTGCGGAGGGTTTATACAGCGTGACCAACGTACCGTGTGTCATGACGGCACCTCGTGACGATCAAGTAGCGATGCGCCGCGCCGGTCGATCCGGGCGGCCCGTCCTCCTTTGCACGACTGCTTGTCTCGCCGACCGGCCCGGTCCCGCCCGTTCGCGTGCCGCACGCGGCCGTCGCAGGCGCTGCCGCCGGTCTTTCTCTATTTTGCGTACAGCTTGACGACGCTCGCCTGGACGACGCGCGTGATCTCCTCCATCCGCCAGCGGATATGCGTGTCGGTCAGTGTCGCGCAACGCGCCGCGTCGCGTTCGGCGAGCGCGTCGAGAATCTCGAGATGCTCGGTGAACGCCTCGTTGCGTCGCTGATCGACATCGACCCACCGCACGTAGTGAATCCGGGCGTTGATCCCCTGCAGCACGCGGCCGATCTCGGCATTGCCCGACAACGCGGCGAGCTCCAGATGAAATTGCTCGTCCTTGACGACCAGCTCGGACGACGACATCCGCGCGGCATTCTTCATCACCTGCTTCCAGAAGCGACGCAGCGCCTTGATGTCGTTGTCCGACGCACGTTCGCACGCCAGCGTCACCGCGGTCGTCTCGATCGAGCGGCGCAATTCGAACAGATCGAACACATCCTTCCCCTCCAGTTCCCGAATGAAGAAACCGCGGTTCGGCACGAACACCAGCAGGTTTTCGGCAACGAGCCGGTTCAGTGCCTCGCGAATCGGCGTGCGACTCACGTTGAAGCGCTCGGCGAGTTCCAGCTCGTTGAACCGCTCGCCCGGTCGAATCTTGTACAGCACAGCCATCTGTTTCAGCTGCTCGTAAATCTCGTTGACCGTGAGGCCCGTGCGCGTCGGCGCCGCGGTCTCCCGGCCAGCCATAACGGAAGTCGACATCTCGTCTCCTGGTTCCACCTGTTGTCACCGCGCGTCATTATCCATCGGCAATTTGCCAGCGCGCGTCTTTTTACCCGCACGAGCCATGCATCAGCGCATCAGCAGGCTGCCGAAGCCCGGCACGGGATCGTCGATACCGGCGAGCCGCAGCGCGTGCCACGCGAGCGCATGATTGCTCGACAGCACGGGCTTGCCCGCACGCGCTTCGATTTCGGCCAGCGCATCGACGATGCGAAGGCTCGTGCACGACACGAATACGGCATCGACGGCCGGATCGGCGGCGAGCGTCAGCACCGCGTGCTCGATCGACGCGCGCTCGATCCGCGCGACCTCGTTGTCGTCGCGGTGCTCGAACGAGCCTACCCGCACGATATCCACGCCGCGCGCGCGCAAATACGCTGCCATCGCATCGTTGATCGCGCGCTCGTACGGTGTCAGCAGCGCGACCCCGCGCGCGCCGAGCGCCGCGAGCGCGACGCGCGCCGCGGTAATCGGCGTCGTGCACGCGACGCCGGGCCGCGCCTCGCGGATGCGCTCGAATACGCGCTCCTCGCCGAGCACCGTCGACGCCGACGTGCAGCCGAACGCCACGACGTCGAGGCGCTCGCCCGGCCGGATCAATTCGACCGCGGCGCAGATCCCGCCATCCATCCGCGCGAGCGTCTCGGCCGTGATCTCGGCCGAATTCGCGATCCGGCTTTCGTAGAATGCGACGCCATCGATCGCGAGCAGACGCCGCCACTCGTATTCGATCGTATGATCGGTCGCCAGCACGACCAGGCCGATCGCCGCACGCCGTGCGATGCCGGCGTCGAGCGAGAAACCGAATCGGGCGTAGGCGTCGTGCACCGGGCCGGCTCCGACGCCCGGTTCGGACGCCCGAGAGGAAGAGAGTAGTTCGCTCATTGCAGTGTCATTCCGGTGATGTCGATATCGGGCCGCTTGCCGTGGATCAGATCCGCCACGATCTTCGCGGTGCCGCACGACATGGTCCAGCCCATATGGCCGTGGCCGGTGTTGAAGAACAGGTTGCGGTGCCGGGATGCGCCGATTATCGGCGTGCCCTCCGGCGTCATCGGCCGCAGCCCGGCCCAGTACGACGGTGTCGAGTAGTCGGCGCCGTTCGGGAACAGTGCCTGCGCGGTCGCCAGCATGTGCGCGAAATCGGCCGGCGAATGCGTGGTGTCGTAGCCGCTGAACTCGGCTGTCGCGGTCAGCCGCAGCCGGTTGCCGAAGCGGGCCCATGCAACGAGCTGGTTTTCCTCGACGCCGCCGAGCGCGGGCGGCTCGTGCGTGTCGCCGATCGGCAGCGTGACCGAGTACCCCTTGACCGGATAGATCGGCAACCGGTAACCGAGCGACCGCGCGACGACCGGCGAATACGAGCCGAGCGCGAGCACGTATCGATCGCCGGTCACGCGGCCGTGCGACGTCTCGACGTAGTCGATCGCATCGGCGCTCGCGCGCACGCCGTCGATCGACGTGTCGAAGCGAAATTCGACGCCGAGCGCACGGCAGCGCTCGGCGAGCGCGCGCGTGAAGAGATGCGCGTCGCCGCTCTCGTCGGTCGGGCAGTGAATCGCGCCCGCGATCGCACCCGCCGCATGGCGTAGCGCCGGCTCGCGTTCGATGGTGGCCCGCGCATCCAGGATGTCGAGCGGCAGACCGTTGTCGGTCAGGATCCGCATGTTCGCGACGCCGCGCTCGAACGACGCCGGATCACGGTACAGGTACAACAGCCCTCCGCTCGTCCGGTCGTACTCGAGCAGTTCGTCGCGCGTCGCCTGCTGAAGCCGCTGCTGCGCATAACGACACAGCCGTACCTTGATCGACGTGTTGCGTCGCGAGCGCTCGGCCGTGCAGTTCTGCAGGAACAGCCCGCACCATGCCCACATTCGCCAGTCGGGCGTCCATTTGAGCCGCAGCGCCTGGCCGTCGGCAAACAGCGACTTGAAGAGAATCTTCGGCGCGCGCGGCGACGCCCAGGTGTACGAATGCCCGGGGGCGATCAAGCCCGCGTTCGCGAAGCTCGTTTCGAGCGCGACGCCGTCGCGACGTTCGATCACCGTCACCTCGTCGCCCGCCTTCGCGAGAAAGTACGCAGTGGTCACGCCGACGATGCCGCCGCCGAGCACAATCGTCTTCATCGTTCGGTTCTCCTGCGCTAGCTCGCGGCGATCGCCGCGATCTCGACCGTGTACTGCGGAAACGCGAGCTTCGATTCGACGCACGCCCGTGCCGGTGCGTCGCCCTCAGGCACCCACGCGTCCCATACGCCGTTCATCTCGGCGAAGCTGCGATAGTCGGCCAGCCAGATGCTCGCGGACACGATCCGGCGCTTGTCGAGCCCCGCGTCTTCGAGCAGCCGGTCGATCTTGTCGAGGATCTGACGGGTCTGGCCCGCCACGTCGAGCGACGTGTCGTCCGCTACCTGCCCGGAGACGAATACCAGCCCGCCCGCGACCACCAGCTGGCTCATCCGTTCACTCACGCCGTATCGCTTGATCTCCACCATCTGACCGCCCTCCGATGTCGTGTCGAGTTGGGCAAATTTAAGCACCGCAATTCACCTCTGTATACACTTTTTTCAGAAATACCCTCAATTGCTCCATCGTGGCGCGAGTGTGCACCAAGACTATCCACGCTCTTTATCCGCGTGCATAAATGCATGAAAACAGGGCGATTTTTCTATCACCTCCGCGGCCTTCGCCATTCTTCACAGCAGTTCGAAAATTTATATTCAAACGATTTTTGATCTGTGATTCTGTCGACACTTCTGTATATCAAACCACGCCGCCATCCGTGCGGCCGACCATGCGACGGGAGAACGAAGATGAAGACAAGTCAGTGGAGTGTCGGTATCTGGATCGCGCTCGGTGCGATTGCGTCAGGCGCCGCGCAGGCCGACGTCAGCGTGGGCGCGGTGCTGCCGCTGACCGGCGCGAGTGCATCCATCGGCGAAGACCAGCGCCGCGGCATCGAGCTTGCCGTCGCGCAGATCAATGCGAAGGGCGGCGTGCTGGGCCAGAAGCTCGCCGTGCGGATCGAGGATTCGGGCGGCTCGGCCAATACCGCACTCGACGCCGCGCGCAAGCTCGCGACCGTCGAGCACGTGCCGGTCGTGCTCGGCGAGTTCTCGTCGTCGGTGACGATTCCCGTCGGACAGTTCCTGGTACGCCAGGGCGACGTGCACATCAACATCGGCTCGTCGAGTCAGCAAGTGCGCAAGATCGGCGCGGGCTCGTTCAGCGTGATCGGGCTGGACGACCTGTCCGCGCGCTTCGCCGCCCAGGACGTGTACGCCCGCAAGCTGCGCCGCATCGCGCTGATTGCGCCGAACAACGGCTATGGCCAGGGTATCGCCGGCGAATTCAAGAAGCGTTTCGAGGCACTCGGCGGCACGGTGGTGTCGACGGTGCTCTACACGGAAGGGCAGTCGACCTATCGCCGCGAACTGGAGCAGGCGTCGCGCGCGCAGCCCGACGCGTATGTCTACAGCGCGTATGGCCAGGAGGCCGCGACGCTGAACCGGCAGGCATTCGAGATGCAGCTCAACCAGCATCCGTGGTACGGCATCTATCTGACGATGTGCACGAGCGACACGCCTTCGCAGATCGCGCAAGGCCAGATCGGCCTCGAAGTCGCCGCGCTCGGCGCGGGCGCGAAAGCGTATGCGAGCGCTTATCAAGCCGCGTACAACGAGGCGCCGCGATCGGCGTTCGGCAGCTATGCGTACGACGCGACGTTGTTGTCTGCCGCGGCGATCGGCCGTGCGCAGTCCACCGACCCGGCCAGGATTCGCACGGCGCTCGCGGCCTTGGGCAAGTCGTATGCCGGCGTGACCGGCGCGATCGCGTTCGATGCCGACGGCCAGCGGGAAGTACAGCCCTACGAGAAGGTGGTCTACCGCCAATCGGTCGTCGCGCAGCAGTGAGCGGCCGCTCGCCTGGATGAACCCGAGGACATCGCCATGCTGTCATTCATTGTCGACGTATTGATCCGCACCGCCGACCTGATGCTGGTGTCGGTCGGTCTGTCGACGCTCTATTCGCTGATCCGCTTTCCCAACATCGCGCATGTCCAGTACGCGATGCTCGGCGCATTCGCGACGCTCTGGCTGGAGCGCGCGGGGCTGCCGTTCGCGCTCGCGACGGCCGTGTCCTGCGTGCTGATCGGCACCGCCGCGACGCTGCTGAACCTGTTCGTGTTCGCGAGGCTCTTGCGTTCGGGCAGCGCGGTGGCGATGATCGGCTCGCTCGCGATCTCGATGCTCGCGGTCGCGCTGGTGCTCGGCATCGCCGGCTCGCGGCCGCAGCAGTATGCGCAGGACGTGCATCCGCCGCTGTCGATCGCCGGCGTCGCGCTGTCCGTGCCGCAACTGGGCTCGATCGCGTGCGGCGCGGGCGCGCTCGCCCTGTTCGCGGCGCTGCTGTACCGCACCGGCCTCGGGCGGGCGATGCGGGCGCTCGCGTCGAATCGCGCGCTGGCGCTCGCGACCGGCATCGACGCGACGCGCGTGACCAACGTGATCACGTTCGCGAGCGGCGTGCTGGCGGCGCTCGGCGGCACGATGCTCGGCGCCACCGAGAGCGTGCATGTGAATCTCGGCTACGGGCTGCTGATTCCGGTGTTCTCCGCGGCGATCCTGGGCGGTCTCGGCAATCCGCTCGGCGCCGCGGCGGGCGCGCTTCTGATCGCCGTCGCCGAAACCGTCGCGTTGAACGTCGATTTCGGTGCGCTCGTCGATCGGCCGATGCAATTCTTTCCGGTCGAGTATGTCGGCGCAGTGTCGTTCGCGATCCTGCTCGTCGCGCTGATCTTCCGGCCCTACGGAATCTTCGATCGGGAGGTGCGGCGTGTCTAGCTTCGTCATCCATCTGCTGACCATCGGCTGCCTGTACGCGACGATGGCGCTCGGGCTGAACCTGCAGGCCGGCTATGCGGGGCTCGTCAATTTCGGCTTCATTGCGTTCGCCGGGCTCGGCGCGTACGCGGCCGGCATCGCGTCGCAGCTCGGCTGGCCGCTGTTTTCGGCGCTGGCGCTCGCGCTGGTCGCGGCGGGCGCGCTGGCGCTCGTCGTCGCGCGGCTGGGACGGCAGCTCTCCGCCGACTACTGGGGGATCGCGACGCTCGCGATCGCCGAGATCCTGCGCACGATCGCGCTCAACGAAAGCTGGCTCACCGGCGGCGCGCAAGGCATCGGCGGCATCGCGCCGCTGTTCCCCGGGCTGCGGGCGCCGTGGGGCGATCTCGCCTTTCTCGCGGTCACGGCCGGCTGCCTCGCGCTCACCTACGCGACGTACCGGCGCCTGACCGCAAGCCGCTTCGGCCGGGCGCTGAAGGTGATGCGCGAAGAACCCGCGCTCGCGGTCTGCTTCGGCTACGATCCGCTCGCGCTGAAAGCGCGTGCATGCATTGCCGGTGCGCTCCCCGCCGCGCTCGCCGGGGCGCTCGCCACCTGGTACATCGGTTATGTCGGGCCGGACGCGATGATCGCGTCCGAGACCTTCGCGCTCTGGACCGTCGTGATGGTCGGCGGCCTCGGCAGCCACGCGGGCGTGCTGGTGGGCACGCTGATCGTGCAGGCCGTCTACGCGCTGGCGCCGTTTCTCAAGGACTGGCTCGCGGTCGGCAGCGACCTGACCGGCGCGGTGCGGCTCGGCCTGGTCGGCCTGATGCTGCTCGCGTGCGTGCTCTGGCGCCCGCATGGGCTCGTGCCGGAGCGCCTGGAGGTGCGGCCATGAGCGCGCTGCTCGATCTCGACGGCGTGACGATCCGCTACGGCGAGAACGTCGTCCTGTCCGGCGTCACGCTGTCGGTCGACGGCGGCGAGATCGTCGGCCTGCTCGGCCCGAACGGCTCGGGCAAGAGCACCGCGCTCAACGCGATCACCGGCTTCGCGCCGCTCGCGGCGGGCGCCATCCGCTTCGACGGTCAGCGGATCGACGCGCTGTCGCCGCACCGGATCGCCCGGCTGGGCGTGCGCCGCACGTTCCAGTTGCCGTCGATGCCAGCGCGCATGTCGGTGCTCGAACTCGCGATGGCGGCTTCGTCCGCGCGCCACGGAATCGGTGCCGCACTCTGGCGCGGCCGTGCGACGCGCGCGCTCGATGCCGCTACCCGTGCGCGCGCCGTCGCGCTGCTGGACGAGCTGAAGCTGTCCGGCGTCGCGCACCTGGCCGCCGCGTCGATCTCCGGCGGCCAGAAGAAGCTGCTGGGCATTGCGTGCGCGATGATGACCGAGCCCAAGCTGCTGTTGCTCGACGAGCCGACCGCCGGCGTGCACCCGAACCTGCGCGGCGAATTGATCGACGAGCTGCGGCGGATTCGCGAACAGGGCGTCACGCTGGTCGTCATCGAGCACGACATGCATTTCATCCGCGAGCTATGCGACCGCTGCGTCGTACTGGACCGCGGCGTGGCGATCGCGAACTGCCGTCCGACGGAACTGGAACGCAACCGTCGCGTACTCGATGCCTATCTCGGCCGCGCGCATGCCGCCCGTCGTCCACTGGAGGCCTCATGATCGACGTGCGCGAACTCGTCGCCGGCTACACGCCCGAAGTCGACATCCTGCATGGCGTGTCGCTCACGGTCGGCGCCATCGACATCGTGACGATCCTCGGTCCGAACGGCTGCGGAAAATCGACGCTGCTGAAGTCGATCGCGGGCTTCCTCCTGCCTCGTGCGGGCAGCGTGACGATCCAGGGCGCCGACGTGGCGCGCGTGCCGGTCCATCGGAAGATCCGCGAATACGGCATCGGCTTCGTGCCGCAGACCGACAACGTGTTCGCGTCGCTGACCGTGCGGGAAAACCTGATGCTCGGCGGCCAGTCGATGTCCGCATTTCCGCGCGAAGCGCGGATCGACGAGCTGTGCGAGCAGTATCCCGTCCTGCGGCGTCGCTACCGGTCGCCGGCAGGCGCGTTGTCCGGCGGCGAGCGGCAGATCGTGTCGCTCGCGCGTGCGCTGATGCCGCGCCCGGTGTTGTTGCTGCTCGACGAGCCGTCGGCGGGCCTGTCGCCGAAGATGGTCGACGAGGTGTTCGACGCGATCGTCCGGATGCGCGACACCGAGCATATCGGTGTGCTGATGGTCGAGCAGAATGCGATCGAGGCGCTGCGCATCGCGGATCGCGGCATCGTGCTGACGATGGGGCGCGTCGCGCTCGAAGGGCCCGCTGCCGAGTTGCTCGACAGCGACGAGATGCGGCGCCTGTACCTCGGCGGGCGGGCCGCATGAGCGGCGGGAGCGCCACGCCGGCCACCGGCGCGTACGCATCCGCGGCCGCGCGCCCCGTGCTCGTGATGGTCGCGCTCGCATGCGGCTTCGTGATGGCCATGCTCGACGTGACGATCGTCAACGTCGCGCTGAAGGCCATGGAAACCAGCCTGTCGATGTCGCTGACCGCGCTGGTGTGGGTCGTCGATGCGTACACGCTCAGCTTCGCCGCGCTGCTGCTGCTCGGCGGCGCGCTCGCGAACCGCTACGGGTCGAAAGCCGTCTACGTCGCCGGGCTCGCGCTGTTCGTCGGCGCGTCGGTGCTGTGCGCGGCCGCGCAGTCCAGCGGCGCACTCGTCGCGGCGCGCCTCGCGCAGGGCGTCGGCGCGGCGCTCTTCATGCCGAGTTCGCTGAGCCTGCTCACGCTCGCGTTCCCGCCGGGACCGACGCGCACGCGGATGATCGGCATCTGGGGCGCGCTGGTGTCGGCCGCGATGGCGCTCGGCCCCTGCGTCGGCGGCGTGCTGGTCGAGGCGATCGGCTGGCGCGGCATCTTCTGGGTGAACCTGCCGGTCGGTGCCGCCGGCCTGTGGCTCACGTACCGGCATATCGCGCGGGCGCCGCGCCATCCCGGCCCGTTGAATGCGCTCGGTCATCTGTTCGGGGCGCTGGCGCTCGCCGCGCTGAGCTTCACGTTGATCGAAGGGCCCAGCGCCGGCTGGCGCTCGCCGTCCATCATCGCCGGCGTGGCCGCGACATTGGCCGCAACCGCGGCATTCGCATTACGGGAGCGCTACGCGAACTCGCGCATCCTGTCGCCGGCGCTGCTCGCGAACCGGCGTTTCGTCGCGGGCAGCACGCTGGGCCTCGCGATCAACTTCGGGATCCTCGCCGAAATCTTCTTGTTGAGCCTCTATTTGCAGAACGTCCGCGGCGCAAGCGCACTCGTCGCCGGATTCGAACTGTTTCCACTGATGGCGATGTTCGGCATCGGCAATCTCGCGTCCGCGAAGGTCAGCGCCCGGCTCGGCACGCGCCGCACGCTGCTCATCGGGCTCGCGCTCGCCGCACTCGGCAGCATGACGCTCGTCGGCGTCGCGGCGATGCCGTATCCGCTGCTGGCCATCGCGGTCGGCGTCGCCAACTTCGGCGCCGGCCAGGCCATTCCGGCGATGAACCTCGTCGTGATGCAGTCGGCCGATGCGGCGGACGCGAACCTCGCCGCCGCGTCGCTGAACGCGAGCAGGCAGATCGGCTCGCTCGTGGGTATCGCGATCGCATCGGTGATCCTGCACGTGATCGACGACCCGGACCGCGCGACGGCTGTCGGCTTCGCGGTGATCGCCGCGCTGTACGCGCTCGGCTTCGCGATCGTATTTCGTGCGATTCACGCCGGAGGCGCCGAGCAACCGTAGCCGGGCGCGCACGGATCTCGGCCGCAGCCGGCGCGATCGACGCATTCGTTGCATTCCGAATATCACGCACGCATTTTTCCTCTTGAAGCGAGGGACCTCATGCAAACAGCGATTGGCCGTAAAGGACTGATTCTGGCGGGCGGCTCGGGCACCCGGCTCCATCCGCTCACGCATTCGGTATCGAAGCAGTTGATGCCGGTGTACGACAAACCGATGATCTATTACCCGCTCAGCACGATCATGCTGTCGGGTATCCGCGACGTGCTGATCATCTCGACGCCGCGCGATCTCGACGCCTTCCATCAACTGCTCGGCGACGGCAGCCAGTGGGGCATGAACTTTTCGTATGCGGCGCAGCCGAGCCCCGACGGTCTTGCCCAGGCATTCGTGATCGGCGCGCCGTTCATCGGCCACGACGCGGCGACGCTCGTGCTCGGCGACAACATCTATCACGGGCCCGCGCTGTCGTCGCTGCTGCAACAAGCCGCCGCACGGACCGCCGGCGCGACCGTGTTCGGCTATTACGTGCGCGATCCGGAGCGCTACGGCGTCGTGTCGTTCGACGCGCACGGCCGCGCGATCGACCTCGAGGAGAAGCCGCGCGAGCCGAAGTCGCACTATGCGGTCACCGGCCTCTATTTCTACGACAACGACGTCGTCGAACTGGCAAAGGCCGTGCGACCGTCCGCGCGCGGCGAACTGGAAATCACCGACCTGAACCTCGCGTATCTTGCGCGCGGCGCGCTGAATGTCGAGATACTCGGGCGCGGCTACGCATGGCTCGACACCGGCACGCACGAATCGCTGCTCGACGCGGCCAATTTCATCCAGGTGATGCAGGCGCGGCAGGGCCTGCAAATCGCGTGTCCCGAGGAAATCGCGTACCGGCTCGGCTGGATCGATGCGGAGCAGCTCGAAACGCTCGCCCACAAGCTCGCAAAAAGCGGGTACGGCCGCTATCTGCTCGACCTGCTGAGCAAGGAGGTCGCCGCATGACACGCGTGATCGAAACGCCGCTGCCCGGCGTGCTGATGATCGAGCCCGGCGTGTTCGGCGACGCACGCGGTTTTTTCGTCGAAAGCTTCCGGGAAAGCTGGCTGCGCGACGCGGGTGTCGACGCAAGCTTCGTCCAGGACAACCAGTCGCGCTCGCGTCGCGGCGTGCTGCGCGGGCTGCACTACCAGCGGGTGAATCCGCAGGGCAAGCTGGTGCACGCGGCGCGCGGCGCGGTCTACGACGTCGCCGTCGACATCCGGCGCGGCTCGCCGTCCTTCGGCCGCTGGTTCGGCGCGCAGCTCGACGACGTATCGCACCGGATGCTATGGATTCCGCCCGGCTTCGCACACGGCTTTTGCGTGTTGTCCGACGAGGCCGACTTTGCGTACAAGTGCACGCAGTACTACGATCCCGATTCGGATGCGGGCGTGCGCTGGGACGATCCGGCGATTGGCATCGACTGGCCCGATCCCGGCGCGCCGTATCAGTTGTCGGACAAGGATCGGCGGCAGCCTCCGCTCGCCGAACTGGCCGCCGACGCGCCGGCGATGCTGCCGGCATACGGGAGTGCGCGATGACGATCGTCGTGACCGGCGCACTCGGCCAGGTGGGGCGAGAACTCGTGCTGCGCGCGGGCAGGCAGCCGCTCGTCGGGCTGTCGCGTGCGGCGCTGGACATCGCCGATGCCGACGCGGTGCACCGCGCGCTTGACGAACACCGCGCCACGCTCGTGATCAATGCTGCGGGATGGACCGCCGTCGACCGCGCGGAAACCGAGCCCGATGCCGCATGGCAGGCGAACCGCGACGGTCCGGCCGTGCTGGCCGACGCATGCACCGCGACCGGCATTCCGTTGATCCATCTGTCGACCGACTATGTGTTCGACGGCCGCATGCCGGGCGCGTATGCGGAAACCGCCGCCGTCGCGCCGCTCGGCGTATACGGCCAGAGCAAGCTCGCCGGCGAGGAAGCGGTGCGCGCGCGATTGCCCGACCGTCATCTGATCCTGCGCGTCGCATGGGTATTCGGCGCGCACGGCAGCAATTTCGTGCGAACCATGCTGCGGGTCGGGCGCGAGCGCGACGTCGTCGGTGTCGTCGCCGATCAGTACGGCGGCCCGACGCATGCCGGTGCGATCGCCGATGCGCTGTTGACGATCGCGGCGCGATACCGGGCCGGTGAGACGCTGCGCTGGGGCACCTATCACCTGTGCGGCACGCCGGTGACGACGTGGCACGGCTTCGCGGAGACGATCTTCACCGAGGCGCGGCGCACCGGCCTCATCGATCGCGTACCGTTCGTCCGGCCGATCCGGACCGACGCCTATCCGTTGCCAGCGTCGCGGCCGGCGAATTCCGCGCTCGACTGCAGCCTCCTGCGAGAACACTTCGGCATCGCGTCGCCGTCGTGGCTCGCCGGACTATCCGAAGTGCTTGCCACCTGGAACCGAACCTTATGAGCTATCGACCGAAACACGTGCTGGTGACGGGCGGTGCCGGCTTCATCGGCGCCAATTTCGTTCGTCATCTGCTCGAAAGCGATCCGCCGGTCAGCGTCATCACGCTGGATCTGCTGACCTATGCGGGCAGCCTCGACAATCTCGGCGACGACCTGCCGGGCGCCGATCGTCATCGCTTCGTCCTCGGCGACATCTGCGACCGACCGCTCGTCGAGTCGCTGCTGCGCGACCATGCGATCGACACCGTCGTCCATTTCGCGGCCGAAAGCCACGTCGACCGCTCGATCGACGGCCCCGGCGAATTCGTCCGCACGAACGTGCTCGGCACCTGGACGCTGCTCGATGCGTGCCGCCAGATCTGGTTGAACGATCAAAAACTCGGCAGGGCCGACGCCCACGCGCGCCGCCGCTTTCACCATATCGGCACCGACGAGGTGTTCGGCTCGCTGGCCCCCGACGACCCGCCCTTTTCCGAAACGACGCCTTATGCGCCGAATTCTCCGTACTCGGCCACCAAGGCAAGCTCGGACCATCTCGCGCGAGCCTATTTCCATACGTACGGATTGCCCGTCACCACGACGAACTGCTCGAACAATTACGGGCCGCGCCAGCACGGCGAGAAATTCATTCCGACCGTGATCCGTCATTGCATCGACGGCACCGACATCCCCGTGTACGGCGACGGCGCGAACGTGCGCGACTGGCTGTACGTCGACGACCATTGCCGCGCGATCGACGCGGTCATCCGGCGCGGGACGGTCGGCGAGACCTACAACGTCGGCGGCTGCAACGAATGGCGCAATGTCGACATCGTCGCGCTGATCTGTACGCTGCTCGACGAGCGGCGGCCCGAACACGCGCCGCATGCGCGCCTCGTCCGGTTCGTCACCGATCGCCCCGGTCACGACCGACGGTATGCGATCGATGCAGGAAAGCTCGACCGCGAACTGCAATGGCGGCCGGCGGAGAGTTTCGAAACGGGAATCGTGAAGACACTGGACTGGTATGTGTGACGTCCGGCCGGCAGCACGACCGTCATGAAACCGTGGACCGAATCGAGCGCGCGGGCTCGCGGCCCGCTGCGCTCATCCCCGGATGCGGATGCTGCCGGCAACGAACCGCCCGGTTCAGTCGATTCCCTTCAACGCATCCAGCCCGTCCGGCAGCGTCGCATCCGGAAACTGCGTCGACAGCGTGGTGTCCCGCCACCGCGCGGCCTCTTCCGCGCGCTGCCGCTCCGCCTGCTCGCAGACGAACAGCGCATCGCCGCCGAGCAGCAGGCGCAGCGGCACGTCGTCGCGGCGCGACAGGTCGACGATCAGCGCCGCGATTCGCGCGGGATCGCCGATCTCGTGGCCGCCATACATGCCGAGCAGGTCGAGGATCTTCCCGACCGACGGCTGGTAGTCGGGCAGCAGGTCGTCGATCCCGCGCTTCGCCTGCGCGGCCCATTCGGTGCGCATTCCGCCCGGTTCGAGCGTGCACACGCGCACGCCGAACGGCGCGGCTTCCTTCGCGAGCACGTCGCTGAATCCGCCGACCGCCCACTTCGCCGCCTGATACGCGGACAATCCGGGCGTCGAGGTGCGCCCGCCGACCGACGACACCTGGAAGATGTGCCCCGCGCGCTGCGCGCGCATCGCCGGCAGCACCGCGCGCGTCAGGTTGACCACGCCGAACAGGTTCGTCTCGATCTGGTCGCGGAAGGCGTCGGCGCTCGTCTGCTCGAACGGCGCCGTGTGGCCGTAACCCGCGTTGTTCACCAGCACGTCGATGCGTCCGAACGCGGCACGTGCCGCCGCGACGGCCCGCGCCGCCGCCGCTTCGTCGGTG
The DNA here is from genome assembly GCF_905339605.1 of Burkholderia sp. BCC1972. Lineage (NCBI taxonomy): Bacteria > Pseudomonadati > Pseudomonadota > Betaproteobacteria > Burkholderiales > Burkholderiaceae > Burkholderia > Burkholderia sp. BCC1972. The sequence continues at coordinate 124,437 of NZ_CAJPGH010000004.1, forward strand.
ACGTCGAGCTCGACCGGCAGCAACCGGTCGCCGTACCGTTCGGCCAGATCGGCCAGTCGCGCAGGATCGCGCGCCCCGGCCACCAGCCGGTCGCCCGCCGCCAGCACCGCTTCCGAAATCGCTCGCCCCAGGCCGCGTGCGGCCCCTGTTACCAACCAGACTTTCGACATTTTCCACTCCTTGATCGTGGTGAAACGATGAAAATGAATGATTACTCACTCATTAATATGGGCGACGCATCGATCCTTCGTGACCAGCATCGCCCTGCCTGAAACAGCCTGCCTGTCGTTGCGGCACGCACCGCCACGACGCCAGTTCCCGACTCACACCGCGTGCAACACGGCCCACAACGCACGAAACCCCGCTTCCCGGTAGGCATCGGCCCGCGCCGGATCGCGTGCGATCGACTCCATCGCGGTTTCCGCGATCGACGTGAACAACGCCGCGCAGAACGCATGCGCTTCGTCGCGGCTCAACGCGCCCGACGCGGCGACCTGCTCGCGCAGCAGCGTGCCGATCGCGCCGAAGCCCTCCGAGCCGGCGGCCCGATGCGCGTCGTCGATGCGACCGCTCACGCCGAGCTGCTGCAGCGCGCGCCGGCCGTCCGGATTCGCGACGCCCCACGACACATAGCCGTTCCACGCATGCCGCACCGCCTGCTCGGCCGGCGCGTGTTCCGGAAACCCGGTCATCATCGCTTCGCGCATGTCGGCCTTCAGGCTCACGTACAGCGCGTTGAACAACGCATCCTTGGTCTCGAAATAGGTGAACACCGTGCCTTCCGCCACACCGGCAAGCCGCGCGATGCGCGCGGTCGTCGCGGTCGCGCCGTCCTCGGCGAGCGCGCGCGCGGCCGCGGCGAGAATGGCTTCGTGCTTGTCGGGACTGCGCGGTCGGGCCACGTTCGGCTCCTTTAATGAGTGAGCGCTCAATCATAATCAACACATCATCGGGAACGCAAGCCCTGTTACATCCGGGGGAACGCATACGCAATCCATCAAAACGGTGCACTATTAGCGTTTTGCCGTACCGGCGCCGGCCATCCGGCGCCCGATGCCTCGACGTTCGTTTCACGTTCACCGTTTCAAACCGCGAACCTCCCATGACGAATCAGCCTTCCCAGACCGCGGCCGACCGGCCCGTCGACATGATCATTTTCGGCGGCGGCGGCGACCTTGCCGCCCGCAAGCTGTTGCCCGCGCTGTACATGGCGCACCTGCACTGCAATCTTCCGCCCGAGACGCGCATCATCGCCGTCGGCCGCCGCGACTGGGGCATCGACGGCTATCGCAAGTTCATGGACGAGCAGTCGCGCCCGTTCATCGACGAGAAGGCGTTCGACGCCGACGCGTGGAGCCGCTTCCTCGACCTGTTCAAGTACGTGCTGATCGACGTGAACGCACCGGACGACTACCTGCGGCTCGCCGAAGCGGCGCGCGGCGATGCGATCCGCGTGTTCTACCTGTCGACGTCGCCCGAGCTGTTCACGACGATCTGCGACAACCTGTCGGCCGCGCACCTCGTCGACGCACGCTCGCGCGTCGTCCTCGAAAAGCCGCTGGGTCACGATCTCGCGTCCGCGAAGGCGATCAACAATGCGGTCGGCAAGCACTTCGAGGAATCGCAGATCTATCGGATCGACCACTATCTCGGCAAGGAAACCGTGCAGAACCTGATGGTCCTGCGCTTCGGCAACCCGATCTTCGGGCCGCTGTGGCAGGCGCCGAACATCCGCAGCGTGCAGATCACGGTCGCGGAGACGGTCGGCGTCGGCAGCCGCGCGGGTTTCTACGACCATACCGGCGCGCTGCGCGACATGGTGCAGAACCACCTGCTGCAACTGCTGTGCATCGTCGCGATGGAGCCGCCCGTGTCGCTCGACCCGGACGCCGTGCGCGACGAGAAGCTGAAGGTGCTGCGCTCGCTGCGGCCGATGTCGCTGTCGGACGTCGCACGCGACACGGTGCGCGGCCAGTACACGGCCGGCGCGGTCGACGGCCAGCCGGTCAAGGGCTATCTCGAGGAAGACAACGTGCCGGCCGACAGCCGCGCGGAAACCTTCGTCGCGCTGCGCGCGCACATCAACAACTGGCGCTGGGCCAACGTGCCGTTCTTCCTGCGTACGGGCAAGCGGCTGCAGCGCCGCCAGTCGGAAATCGTGATCGAGTTCGCGGACATGCCGTTCTCGATCATCCCGACCGGCCCGCGCAATTACGGCAACCGCCTCGTGATCCAGCTCCAGCCGGAAGAGTCGATCCAGCTGCAGATGCTCGCGAAGGAGCCTGGCAGCGGGATGAACATGGTGCCGGTCAACCTGAACCTCGACCTGCAGCAGGCGATTCCGGAGCGGCGCGCGGAAGCGTACGAACGGCTGCTGATCGACGTGATCCGCGGCCGCCTCACGCACTTCATGCGTCGCGACGAGCTCGAAGCCGCGTGGACGTGGGTCGAGCCGATCCTCGAAGGCTGGAAGCAGCTCGGCGACCGGCCGCGCCTGTACACGGCCGGCACGTTCGGGCCCGCCGCTTCGTCGGCGCTGCTCGCGCGCGACGGGATGTCCTGGGCCGAAGAGGCGTAACCGCAGCACGACGGCGTGCCGCCCGCGCGGCACGCCCGCTCCCGAAGGGCAGCGCCGCCTGCCCGGCGCCGCTACCGCGGCTCCATCCACGCGGCCTTGCGCCGCGCCGGCGCATCGCCGCTGCCGCCGCCCAGCACCTCGATCAGGTAGTCGACGAACGACGCGATCCGCGACGAGATCGCGGTATTGCGGTAGTACACCGCATGGATCGGCTGCTCGACCTCGAGCGTCTGGCGCGCGAGCACCTGCACGAGCCGCCCCGCTTCGCGATCCTGCGCGGTCATGAAATCCGACAGGCAGACGACGCCCACGCCCTCCAGCGCAAGCTGCCGCAGCGTCTCGCCGCTCGACGAGCAGACGTCCGGCTCGATCCGGCACGCTTCGCCGTCGGTGCCGAGGATCGGCCACACGTTCAGCGATTCGGGCTGCGTGAAGCCGAGCAGCGCGTGCTTGTCGAGATCCTCGACCTTGCGCGGCTGGCCGTGCGCTTCGAGATACGCGGGGCTCGCGAGGATGCGCAGCCGGCTGTTGCCGATGCGCCGGCTGTGCAGCGTCGAATCCTTCAGCCGGCCGATCCGGATCGCGACGTCGGTGCGCCGCTCCAGCAGGTCGATGATGCCCTCGTTGCTGTTCAGCTCCAGCTCGACCTTCGGGAAGCGTTCGCGATAGCCGCGCACGAGCGGCACGATCACGTGGAGCATGAACGGCGTCGCGGCGTCGACGCGCAGGCGCCCCGACGGCATCTCACGCCGCGCGAGCATCTGCTCCTCCGCGCTCTCGACCGATTCGATGATCGCGCGCGCATCCTGCAGGAACGCACGCCCCTCCTCGGTCAATTCGAGCCGGCGCGTGGTCCGGCGCAGCAGCGTGGTCTTCAGCTTCTCCTCGAGCCGCGCGAGCGTGCGGCTGGTTGCCGACACGGTGAGGTCGAGCTGCTGGGCGGCAGCGGTGATCGAACCGGTGTCGACCACGGCCGCAAAGGCCTGGAGTTCGTCGAGCGTGATCTTCATTATTGATTTGAAATCAAAACAATTTGGTTTATAGCCTAGTTTTTCCGCAAAAGTAAAGGCGGCACACTGCGATCCATCCTTACTGGAACCCGGATCCCACCATGCCACTCGCCCTGCTTGCGCTGACCATCAGCGCCTTTGCCATCGGCACCACCGAATTCGTGATCGTCGGGCTGATCCCGACGATCGGCGCCGATCTCGGCGTCAGCCTGCCGTCGGCCGGCCTGCTCGTCAGCCTCTATGCACTGAGCGTCGCCATCGGCGCGCCGCTGCTCACCGCGCTCACCGGCCGCGTGCCGCGCAAGACGCTGCTCGCCGGCCTGATGGCGCTCTTCACCGTCGGCAACCTCGTCGCCTGGCAGGCGCCGAGCTACGAATCGCTGATCGTCGCGCGCATCCTCACCGGCCTCGCGCACGGCGTGTTCTTCTCGGTCGGCTCGATCATCGCGACGACGCTCGTGCCGAAGGAGAAGGCCGCCAGCGCGATCGCGACGATGTTCAGCGGCATGACCGTCGCATTCGTCGCCGGCATTCCGCTCGGCACCTTCATCGGCCAGCACTTCGGCTGGCGCGCGACGTTCCTGATCGTTGCGCTGTTCGGCCTCGTCGCATTCCTCGGCGCCGTCGCCTTCGTGCCGCGCGGGCTGCCGCAGACGCCGCCGGCGCCGCTCGCCCGCCAGCTGCGCGTGCTCGCCCAGCCGCGCCTGCTGCTCGTCTTCGCGATGACGGCCGTCGGCTACGGCGGTTCGCTGATCGCGTTCACGTACATGGCGCCGCTGCTCGAACAGATCGCCGGCTTCACGCCGTCGCAGGTCAGCCTCGTGCTCGTCGGCTACGGCGTGTCGGTCGCGTTCGGCAACGTGTGGGGCGGCAAGCTCGCGGATGCCGTCGGCCCCGTGAAGGCGCTCAAGCGGATCTTCCTGCTGCTGGCAATCGTGCTGCTCGCGCTGACCTTCACGATCCACGTGAAATGGCTCGCAGTGCTGACGATGCTCGCCTGGGGTGCCGTCGCGTTCGGCAACGTGCCGGGGCTGCAGGTCTACGTCGTCAAGCAGGCGCGCCACTTCGCGCCGGACGCCACCGACGTCGCATCGGGCTTCAACATCGCCGCCTTCAACCTCGGCGTGGCCGGCGGCTCGTCGCTCGGCGGCCTGATCGTCGCGAACGTCGGCCTCGGCCACACGCCGTGGATCGCCGCCGTCGTCACGCTCGGCGCCTTCGCGCTCACCGCGCTGAGCGGCCGGCTCGACCGCCGCCACGGGCTGCCGGAACGCACGGCCGAACCCGTCGAACTCGCTCATTGAACGTCACTTTTTTGCAGGAGCGCCCCCGCATGAACGCATCGACCCAACGTCCGCCGTTCGCCGGCAAGACTTTCGAAGTCCGTTACGACGGCCTCACCGCGCTCAATGCGTACGACGAGGACGGCCGCCGCATGCGCTACGAGATCACCGAAGGCCCGTACGCGGGCGCGAAGGGTGAAGTCGAATACACGTGGCAGCCGATCGCCGGCGAGACCTACGCGATCTCGTGGCAGGAAGCCGACCGCGCGACGGTCGTGCACATCGACGATTTCGCCGCCGGCACGTCGCGCTCGTTCTTCACCGCGTCGTCGCTCGATTTCCACCGCCTCGAAGGCAGCCTGCGCGCGGTCTGAACGGAGCCCGACATGTCCACTTCACTCGACACACTCGCCGACGGCGGCTTCAGCGTCGGCATCGAACTGCCGCTCGACAACGACTGGTCGCCGGCCGGCGACGCGAAGCGCCAGCACCAGGGCCGCCGCCCCGGCGTGCCCGACCTGGAGATCCATGCGGAGCTCGCGCAACTGGCCGACACGCTCGGCTTCCGCGCGCTCTGGGTGCGCGACGTGCCGCTGTACGACCCGTCGTTCGGCGACGCCGCGCAGGTGTTCGAGACGTTCTCGTATCTCGGCTACCTCGCGGGGATCACGAACGACATCCTGCTCGGCACGGCCGCCGTCGTGCTGCCGCTGCGCGAGCCGCTGCTGACGCTGAAATCGGCCGCGACGATCCAGGAGCTGAGCGGCGGGCGCCTGATGCTCGGCGTCGCGAGCGGCGACCGGCCGGTCGAATATCCGCTGTTCGGCCGCGATTTCGCGTCGCGCGGCGCGAATTTCCGCGACCAGGTCGCGCTGCTGCGCGACGGCGCGCGCGGCCACCTGCCGCCCGGACTGGAAGTGCTGCCGGCAGCCCGTTCGCCGGTGCCGCTGCTCGTCGCGGGTCTCGCGCAGCAGACGCCTGCGTGGATCGGCGAGCACATGGACGGCTGCCTCGCGTATCCGGGCACGCCGGCCGACCATGCGCAGCGCGCCGCGAACTGGCGCGCGGTGGCCGGCGACAAGCCGTACGTGAGCTTCATCCACCTCGACCTCGCGGAAGATCCGCACGAGCCGCTGCAGCGGCACCGCTTCGGCGCCCGCGCGGGGCGCATCGCGCTGACGGAAGAACTCGCGGCGATGCGCGACGCGGGCGTGCGGCACATCGGCCTGCATTTCCGCCGCAACCGCCGCCCGCTCGACGAGACGATGGCCGAGATCGCGTCGGACGTGCTGCCCGCGTTCCATCCGAAGACGAACGCGCAAACGCATGCCGCATAAGGCCGGCAACGGTCTCCGGCAGGCCCGGGGCACGACCTATATTTGACTTCAAATCAAATATTTTTGACCTCTAAAGGCGTTTATCTCATCAGTCTCAAGCACCAGAATGACTCCCATACCGCAACCGTTCCATCCTTCCCAGGAGCACATGATGAGCAAGATTCCCGCATTCGGCCTCGGCACTTTCCGCCTGCAAGGCCAGGTGGTCATCGACTCGGTCCGCAACGGCCTCGAAGTCGGCTACCGCGCGATCGACACCGCGCAGATCTACGGTAACGAAGCCGAAGTCGGCGAGGCGATCGCCGCATCGGGCGTGCGCCGTGAAGACCTGTTCCTGACCACGAAGATCTGGGTCGACAACTACGCACCGGAAAAGCTGGTCGCGAGCCTTGAAGAAAGCCTGCGCAAGCTGCGCACCGACCATGTCGACCTGACGCTGATCCACTGGCCGGCCCCGGACAACGGCGTGTCGATCCAGGCGTTCATGACCGCACTCGCCGACGCGAAGGCGAAGGGCCTGACGCGCCAGATCGGCATCTCGAACTTCAACATCGAACTGACGAAGGAAGCGATCGCGGCCGTCGGCAAGGATGCGATCGCGACGAACCAGATCGAACTGAGCCCGTACCTGCAGAACCGCAAGCTCGTCGAGTTCCTGAACGCCGAAGGCATCCACGTGACGTCGTACATGACGCTCGCATACGGCAAGGTGCTCGGCGACCCGGTGATCGGCGCGATCGCGCAGCGTCACGACGCGACGCCCGCGCAAGTCGCACTCGCCTGGGCGCTGCAGCTCGGCTACTCCGTGATCCCGTCGTCGACGAAGCGCGAGAACCTCGCGAGCAACCTGCTCGCGCAGACGCTGCGCCTGACCGACGACGACATGGCGCAGATCGCCGCGCTCGAGCGCAACGGCCGCGAAGTCGACCCGGCCGGCCTCGCGCCGAAGTGGGACTAGGGCCTGTTCCCGCTAATAACGGGCTTGCGCTGGCCCCCAGAAGGGCCGAGCGCAAGGATTGCGACGAAGCGAATACTCGACGTATTCGTGAGGAGTATGACGCGGCGATCGGCCCTTCTGGGGGCCAGCCCCACGAATGAATTTTTCCAAACAGGGGAACGTGCCCTCGTTCGACAAGACCCGCCCGCGGCCAGCCGGCCGCGGCACTCACAGGACACCACCATGACCCAGGACCCGCTTTTCCAACCGCTGCGACTCGGCGCACTGACGCTGCCGAACCGCATCGTGATGCCGCCGATGACGCGTTCGCGCGCCAGCCAGCCCGGCGACGAAGCCAACGAACTGATGGCCGCGTATTACGCGCAGCGCGCGAGTGCGGGCCTGATCGTCAGCGAAGGCACCTACATCGCGCCGCTCGGCAAGGGCTACGCGTGGACGCCCGGCATCCACACGCCGTCGCAGGTCGCCGGCTGGCGCAAGGTGACGGACGCCGTGCATGCCGCGCACGGCCGCATCTTCGCGCAGCTGTGGCATGTCGGCCGGTTGAGCCACACGAGCCTGCTCGGCGGTGCGCAACCCGTATCGTCGTCGCCGCTCCAGGCGAAGGGCGTGAACGTGTTCGTCGCCGGCGAGGACGGCAGCACGCCGGGCTTCGTGCAGGCGTCCGAACCGCGCGCGCTGTCGGTCGACGAGATCCGCGAGATCGTCGGCCAGTACCGCACAGCCGCCCGCCATGCGATCGAGGCCGGCTTCGACGGCGTCGAGCTGCACGGCGCGAACGGCTACCTCGTGAACCAGTTCATCGATTCGAACGCGAACACGCGCACCGACCAATACGGCGGCTCGCTGGAGAACCGGCTGCGCTTCCTGCGCGAAGTCGCGCAAGCGCTGATCGACGGCACCGGCGACGCATCGCGCGTCGGCATCCGCCTCGCGCCGCTGACCACGCTGAACGGCTGCGTCGACGACGATCCGGAAACGACCTATCTCGCGGCCGCGAAGCTGCTCGGCGGACTCGGCGTCGGCTACCTGCACATCGCGGAAGCCGACTGGGACGATGCGCCGCTGATGCCGGTCGCCTTCAAGCAGCAATTGCGCGCCGCGTTCCCCGGCGTGCTGATCTATGCCGGCGCGTATACCGCCGAGCGCGCCCGTGAAGCGATCGCCGCCGGCTGGGCCGACCTCGTCGCCTTCGGGCGCCCGTTCGTCGCGAACCCCGACCTGCCCGAGCGGCTGCGCACCGGCGCCACGCTCGCGCCGCACGACCGCAACACGCTGTTCGGCGGCGGCGCACACGGCCTGACCGACTACCCGACGCTCGCGGAAGCCGCGGCGTAACGATCGACAGGAGTCTGGAATGAAAGCAACGCTCGCCCGGCTCGCACTCGCCGCGATCCTGCCGTTCGCGGCCGCGCAGGCGGCCCATGCGACCCCGTCCGCGGCGGCGGCCGACTGGTATCCGTCCGTCTATGGCGCCGATGACGAAATCGGCGCGGCCAACCTGCTGACGCCCGACGTCATCAGGCGCGCGGTCGGCCTCGTGAAGGCCGGCAAGACCTATCCGCTGGCCGTGCCGGTGGACAAGAACCTGCCGGCGTTCCGCCACCGCAGCTTCCGGCTGTACAACGTGCAGGTCGGCCAGCAGGCCGGCAAGAGCCTCGGCCCGAACAAGTTCACGTTCAACGACGAACTCGTCAACGCGTGGACCGGCGTCGGCACGCAGCTCAACGGCATCGGCCACATCGGCATCGACAACGTGTACTACAACGGCAACCGGGCGGCCGATTTCGTGACCGTCGACGGCGTGAAGAAGCTCGGCGTCGAGAAGGTGCCGCCGATCGTCACGCGCGGCGTCGTGCTCGACATGACCGCCTACTACGGCAAGCCGATCGTGCCGGGCGGCACCGAGTTCACGGTCGCCGACATCCAGGCCGTGCTGAAGCGGCAGGGGCTGACGCTGCGCAAGGGCGACGTCGTGCTGTTCAACACCGGCTGGCTGGAGCTGATCGGCAAGGACGACAAGCAGTTCCTCGAAGTCGAGCCCGGCATCGGCATGGAAGCCGCGAAGTGGCTGGCCGACCAGGGGATCGTCGCGTTCGGCGGCGACACGTGGGCGTCGGAGGTCTATCCGAATCCGCACACGCAGGACGAATTCCCGATCAACCAGTACATGCTCGCGAAGCGCGGCATCTACAACCTGGAACTGATCGACAGCCGCGCGCTGGTGCGCGACAAGGCGTGGGAATTCCTGTTCGTGCTCGGCCAGCCGCTGTACGTCGGCTCCACGCAGGTCAACATCAACCCGGTCGCGATCCGCTGATCGCATGTCCGCCCCCCGACAATCGCGGCCGCTATCGCCGCGATTGTCATTTCCGGGTTGCGGCCCACGCAATCGGCGTCTAGTGTTGACAGGATCGACTCCACACGACCGTCACCCGACCTGAAAGGACGCCGCGCCATGCCAAGCCGCTCCCCGACACGCGACATGCTGCTGGCCCTCGCGGCCGGCCTTTCCTGCGCGGCATTCACCGCGCCCGCGCATGCCGACGACGCTGCCGGTCTCGCGCCGCCCGAGCCGGCCACGCCGGTGCTGTCGACCAGCGCGAGCGGCTTGCAGGTCTACACGTGCGAATACGATGCCGAACACCGGCTCGCATGGACATTCCAGCATCCCGAAGCGCTGCTGTTCGATGCAGGCGGCACGCTCGTCGTCCGGCACGGCACGGGGCCGTCGTGGGAAGCGCTCGACGGCAGCCGCATTACCGGCAAGAAGCTCGCGGAAACGCCGAGCGCAAGCCCGGCCAGCATTCCGCAACTGCTGCTCGCGGCAACGCCGGCCGCAACAGGCACGCTCGCCGGCGTGCGCTTCGTGCAGCGGCTCGACACGGCGGGCGGCACGCCGCCGGCCGCGGCGTGCACGACCGAGCATGCGGTCGGCCGCTTTCCGTACTTCGCGCGATACGTGTTCCTGAAGTGACACGCGCGGCTTCACACGTACCGCGCATCGTCCCGGTGCCTTCCGTCACGCTTCCATTCAATCAGTTTTCCTATCTTTCATGCATGGAAAAGCGAAACGATCGCCGCCTTCGTTTCGCGCGGCTCAGCGTATCCGCATCGACAACTCGACGTCGCCGCCGAACGGCACCGACAGATAGCCGTTTTCCGGTGCGCGCACGTAAGCGAGGTACTCGGGGCTGTATTCCGCGTTGTCGGCCACCACGAACGCCCCCGTCCCGAGACGCGGCTCGACCAGCGCGAGGATTTCCGGATACAGCGCCTTCGCACCGTCGAGCAGCAACAGGTCGACCGCATCCGGAAGATCGGCGGCCAGCGTGCGCAGCGCATCGCCTTCGCGAATCTCCACGAGATCGGCGAGCCCGGCCGCAGTCAGGTTGGCCTGCGCGCGCGCGACCTTCGACGGCTCGAATTCGCTCGTGATCAGCCGGCCGCCGCCGTTGTCGCGCAACGCAGCCGCGAGATGCAGCGTCGAGATGCCGAACGACGTGCCGAATTCGACGATCGCCCGCACGCCGCCGCTGCGCGCGAGCATGTACAGCAGCGTGCCCGTCTCGCGCGACACGGGAAGCGGAAAGTCCTTCAGGCGCGCATACAGATCGGCGTAGTCCGTCTTGCTGCGCATCAGCCGCGCTTGCTCGTCGCGCGACACGCCGGCGAAGGCCGGGCTCGTCGCGGGCGACGACGCCTCGGCTTCGTCGAACAGGCGCGCGAGCAGCGACGCCAGCGGGTCGTGAATCAGGGTGGTCATGCGGATCTCCGGTGTCAGGTTGAGTGCGTCAGTGCGCCCGACTAGAATATGACGAACTATTCAGGTTTTACTATTCGCATTGGCAAACCACCCATGACCGACCGCCGCAACGCCCCGATCGCCACGCGCAGGCTGCCTCGGCAGGCGCGCTCGGCCCGTCTCGTCGAAGATGTGCTCGAGGCCGCTATTCAGGTTTTGGCCGCCGAAGGCGCGCAGCGTTTCACGATGGCGCGCGTCGCCGAGCGCGCCGGCGTGAGCGTCGGCTCGCTGTACCAGTACTTCCCGAACAAGGCGTCCGTGCTGTTCCGGCTGCAGCACGACGAATGGCGGCAGACGTCCGACATGCTGTGCGCAATACTGCAGGACACGCAGAAGACGCCGCCCGAGCGGCTGCGCGCGGCCGTCCATGCGTTCATCCGTTCGGAATGCGACGAGGCGGGCATGCGCATCGCACTCGACGACGCCGCGCCGCTCTATCGCGACGCCCCCGAGGCGCAGGAAGTGCGGGCCGAGGGCAACCGGGTCTTCAATGCGTTCATGCGCGAAGCGCTGCCCGGCGTGCCCGACGCCACGCATGCGCTCGCCTGCGAGCTGATCAAGACGACGCTCACGTCGGGCGGCAAGACGTTCTCCGAAACCGCGCGCACGCCGGCGGAAATCGATGCCTATTCGACCGCGATGGCCGACATGTTCTGCACGTACCTCGCGCATCTCACCCGCGCTTGACGCGACGAGGGCCGGAACGCACGCGAGCGCAAGCCGCGCGCGGCACCGGTATCATCCGGGTGCCGCGGGCGCACGGCCGCGCATCGCGTCGCACGCCGCCGTTTTCATGCGCGCGTGCAGCCTCAATGAAAGATATTCGTAAGACTCGATGCCGCACCCGCTTCCATCCTGCCCGCCGACCCCGCATTCAAATAGTCGCCTTAACGGATTCGAACTAGGCGTATACACGCGTGTCGTCGCAACGAAGCCCCGTTGCACGCCGATATAAGCGCTGCGACATGCGCTGCATGCTCTTCCCCCGATGGGACGTGATGGGCGGCTCGCCTAACCTTCGCTACGGCAAAGCACACGTGACGGGGTCGACCACACCACGCGTCGTCCGACGCGACACCCTCGCGATCGTTTCGATTCGCACGTAACGACACGCATCACGCGTCACTCGTCCCCACGACGTTGCCGACAAATCCCAACTAGATACGAGACACCCTGACGACGGTTCGCTACGGACCGTTTCAGCATGCTGATAAAGGAGCAAGCTCATGAGTGATACCCCGGTGCAGCCGACGGTCGACGTCGGCTCGGCAGAAACGGACTTTGGCACCCAGGGAGTCATCGACCGGTACTTCGGCATTTCGTCGCGCGGCAGCACGCAGCGCACGGAGATCGTCGCCGGCGTCACCACCTTCCTCGCGATGGTCTATTCCGTGTTCGTCGTGCCCGGCATGTTCGGCAAGGCCGGCTTCGACACGAGCGCCGTGTTCGTCGCGGTCTGCCTCACGACCGCATTCGGCTCGCTGCTGATGGGCCTGTGGGCGAAACTGCCGATCGCGATCGGCTGCGCGATCTCGCTGACCGCGTTCACCGCGTTCGGCCTCGTGCTCGGCAAGGGCCTGCAACCGGCGGTCGCGCTCGGCGCCGTGTTCCTGATGGGCCTCGTGTTCACGGGCATCTCGGTCACCGGCGTACGTTCGTGGATCCTGCGCAACCTGCCCGCGGGCGTCGCGCACGGCACGGGCATCGGCATCGGCCTGTTCCTGCTGCTGATCGCGTCGAACGACGTCGGCCTCGTGGTCAAGAACCCGGGCGCCGGCCTGCCGGTCTCGCTCGGCCAGATCACCGCGCTCCCGGTCATCATGTCGATCGTCGGCCTCGCCGCGATCTTCGGCCTCGAGAAGCGTCGCGTGCCGGGCGGCATCCTGCTCGTCGTGATCGCGATCTCGATCTTCGGCCTGGTCTTCGATCCGGCCGTGAAGTACCACGGCATCTTCGCGCTGCCGTCGCTGAGCGCACCGGGCCATGCCTCGCTGATCGGCGCGATGGACATCAAGGGCGCGCTCTCGATGGCCGTGCTGCCGAGCGTGCTGGCACTGGTGATGACCGCCGTGTTCGACGCGACCGGGACCATCCGCGCAGTCGCCGGGCAAGCCGGCCAGCTCGACGAGAACGGCCGCATCATCAACGGCGGCCGCGCGCTGACCGCCGATTCGCTCAGCTCGATCTTCTCCGGTTTCCTCGGCGGCGCGCCGGCGGCGGCCTACATCGAGTCGAGCGTCGGCGTGGCCGCCGGCGCGAAGACGGGCCTCGCGGCTGCCGTCGTCGGCCTGCTGTTCCTCGTCGTGATGTTCTTCTCGCCGCTCGCGGGCCTCGTGCCGTCGTACGCCACCGCACCGGCGCTGATGTACGTCGGCCTGCTGATGCTGGGCAGCGTGAGCAAGCTGCACATGGACGACATGGTCGACGCGATGTCGGGCCTCGTGTGCGCGGTGTTCATCGTGCTGACCGCGAACATCGTGACGGGCATCATGCTCGGCTTCTCGACGCTCGTGATCGGCCGCATCGCCAGCGGCGAATTCCGCAAGCTCAACGTCGGCACCGTGCTCATCGCGGCCGTGCTCGTCACCTTCTATCTCGGCGGCTGGGCGATCTGACCGCGACACATGCGCGACGTCGCCTGCAGAAGGGCGGCGCGCATCGGGACGACGACGTCTCCTCCACCATCATCGTTGATGGTCTCCAGGCCTGGGAACGCGAGTTTCCAGGCTTTTTTTGTCGGGACGGCGCCCCGCGCGGAAACGCCGTGACGCCAATCCGCGCCCGGTGCTACGATCGCGCATTGCCCCTTCAGGAGCCGCGATGAACGCGCTCGGCATCGTCTCCGAATCGACCACCCGCACCTCGGCGCGCAAGCCGCCGTTCATTCCGTCGTTCGGGTTTCACGAAGTGCATGAATCGCAGCCGATCGGTGCACCGCCCGCGCGCATCATCGATATCGTCGCGTCGCTCGACATGCGCACCGATCCGGTCGTCAACGCGCTGCTCACGGTGCGCGAACTCCCGACGACGCTCGTCGGCACGCTCCGCCACCGGCCGGCCCGCGACGAGCGGGCGCGCTTCGGCCTCCACACGTTCACACCGCTCCAGCGCGACGACACGTCGCTGTCGCTCGGCCTCATCGGACGCTTCTGGCGCCCGACGCTCGACGTGCGCGCGATCGCCGACGCAGCGGCCTTCACGCGCCACGACGACCCGCTCGATGCAAAGCTGGTGCTTCGCTTCGAGGTCGTCGGGCTCGCATCGGGTGCGCACGTGCTGCGCACCGAAACCTTCGTTCATTGCCCGAGTGCGCGGGCGCGCTGGCTGTTCATGCCTTACTGGCTCGCGATTCGGCTGGGGAGCGGCTGGATCCGGCGCCGGACGCTGGCGGCGGTCGAGCTGGCGCTGGCCTAGGGCCTGTTCACGCCAATATCAGAACGGCTTGACCACGACCAGCCCGACGACGATCGCGGTCGCGGCCACGACCGCGCCCGCTGCATGGCCGAGCCACGGCGCCGGCACGACGACGAGATCGTCGCGCTCCATGCGCCGCAGCGTGCCGGCCAGCATCCCGTGCAGTGCCGACAGCGCGACGACCACCACCAGCTTCACCGACAGCCACGCGGCGCCGAACCAGTGACCGTTCAACGCGATCGCGATCCCCGTGATCCACACGAGCGCAAGCGCGGGCGCCGTCACCGTGCGATCCCAGCGCCGCACCGTGCGATGCACGGCGAGGTTCGCGATCCCGATACCGACGGACAACATCAGCAGCCCGCCGACGAACGTGACGACGGCCGCCACGTGCACGGCCTTCAGTACCAGGTAGATCATCGTGCGTGCCGCTTGCGCGCGATCCATCCCGCACTCGCCAGCCCCGCGAACGGCACGACGGCCGACAGCACGAGCCGCGCGACCTCGCCCCGGCTCCACAGCCCGCTCGACGCGGTGCCGACGACCGCCCACACGTACATCGCGAACGCGATCCCGTGCACCGGGCCCATGATCGATACCGCGGCCGGATAGCCGGCCAGATGCTTGAGCGGCACGGCGACGCACACGAGCACGACGAGCGTGGCCGCCTCGAGCAGCGACAGGTACTGCAGGTTCCGCAACGCGTTGCGATCGTCTTGTTGCATCGTCAGGCTCCAGGTTGATCCAACGCGATTGTCGCGTGTGGTGCGGGTTCGAGCCATTGGCTAGAATGACATCTTTCAACGGATTCTGGCCACGGCCTCAGATGTCATGCACACGGTCGCCGTCCTCGCTTTGCCCGATGTCGTGCCGTTCGACCTGGGCGTCGCATGCGACACGTTCGCGCGCGTGTGCTTGCCCGACGGCGCACCTGCCTACCGCGTGCGCGTGTGCAGCGAGCAGCCGCGCGTCGCCGGCGACTTGTTCGAGCTGCGCCCGCCGTTTCGTCTCGACGCACTGGCCGATGCCGATACGATCATGGTCCCCGGCACGTCCGTGCCGCTCGCCCCGACGTCGCGCCGCGTGCTCGCGACGTTATGCGCGGCGGCCGCGCGCGGCTGCCGGATCGCGTCGATCTGCAGCGGCGCGTTCGTGCTCGCGGAAGCCGGGTTGCTCGACGGACTGCGCGCGACGACGCACTGGCTCGCGGCCGCCGAACTCGCGCGCCGCTATCCGGACGTCGACGTCGATCCCAACGTGCTGTTCGTCGACAACGGGCAGATCCTGACGTCGGCCGGCGCGGCGGCCGGCCTCGACCTGTGCCTGCACATGATCCAGGCCGACTACGGCGCGGCGGTTGCCGTCGACGCCGCACGCAGCGCGGTCGCGCCGCGCGTGCGCGAAGGCGGGCAGGCGCAGTTCATCGCGCCCGAATGGCCGGCCGGCGGCGACGGGCTGCAGGACCTGATGGACTGGCTCCAGGCGAACCTGCGCAAGCCGCTCACGCTCGACGCGATGGCCCGCAAGGCGTCGACGAGCGTGCGCACGCTGACGCGGCGTTTCCAGGAGCAGACCGGCACGTCGCCGCGGCAATGGCTGCAGACCGCACGCGTCAGGCATGCCCAGCAGTTGCTGGAAGTGACGGAACTGTCGATCGAGCATGTCGCGACGGAAGCCGGGTTCGGTTCGGTCACCGCGTTTCGCGAGCGGTTCGCACGCATCGTCGGCACGTCGCCGCAGCGCTATCGCCAGACGTTCCGCGCACGCGCCGGCGCGTGACGTTCATCAGGATCGCTACATAAGGCATGAAGCCGCCACCCCCTCCCGCGCCAACCGGACCCGACCGATGACCCGCATCCGCAACCCCCTGAACATCGCGCAGCTCCAGGCGTTCGTCTCCGCCGCGCACCTCAAGAGCCTGCGCGCCGCCGCGCGCGAACTCGGCGTCACGCAGCCCGCGATCACGCATACGATCCGCGAGCTCGAAACGGCGCTCAACGCGGAGCTGCTCGCGCGCAGCGTGCGCGGCGTCGAGCTGACCGCGTGCGGCCAGGCGCTGCTGCCGCGCGCCGAGCAGCTGCTCGGCGACATCCGCCGCACGGTCGAGGCCGTCGAGCAGGTGAAGGGCGAGATGGCGGGGCGCGTCGCGGTCGGCACGATGCCGTCGATCGCGCTGACTGCGCTGCCGCATGCGGTCACGGCGTTCCGCCGGTCGATGCCGAACGTGAGCCTGCACCTGGAGGAAGTGACGGTGCCCGACGCGCTCGCGCAGTTGCGCAACGGCACGCTCGACATCGCTGCGATGCACCATGTGCCCGCGCTCGACCGCGATTTCACGCAATCGCCGCTGCTGTCGACCGAATTCACGATCGTGATGCGCGAGGGCCATCCGCTCGCGCATGCGCGCCGTCTAGAGGAACTGCTCGATGCCGAGTGGATCGTCACCGTCGGCGCCGAACAGTTTCCGCATAGCGTGATGGTCGGGATGTTCGAGACGCACGGGCTGCCGCTGCCGAAACGTTTGCTGCGCTCGCCGATGTCGTTCGCGGTGACGCTCGGGCTCGTCGCGCGCTCCGACGTGATCGGCTGCTTCACGCGGCCGCTGGCCGAGATGGTCGCGCCGCTCGGCATCCGCACGGCCGAACTCGACGAGAGCATGCCACGCTTCGACCTGTCGATCATCGCGCGGCGCGACCTGCTGCCCACGCCCGCCGTATCGCAATTCGTCACGTGCCTGCAGCGCGCGGTCAACGAAACGCTCGGCTGAATCGTTCCTGTGTCTGAAACGGCGGCACCCGCGACGCGCCGCCGCCGGGCCCGGTATCGGGGCTTGTCCTAGGCGCCCTGCCGGTATTTTGTCTTGATAATCTTCCGCACGTCGCGCGCCCGCATCGGGTGGGCGAAACGGACAGTCCGACGCGAAGCCGCGGCGGACCGAAGGCTTACGGCGCGGCACAACCGCGCACCCATCGAACAAAACGAGGAGTCACCTGGTGAAAAAGATTCTTGCGGCTGTGACCGTTGCCCTGCTCGCCGTATCGGCTGGCGGCGCGTACGCAAAGGACTGGTCGACCGTGCGGTTCGGCGTCGACGCGAGCTACCCGCCTTTCGAATCGAAAGGCGCTGACGGCAAGGTTGTGGGTTTCGACGTCGATCTCGGCAACGAAATCTGCCGCCGCATCAACGCAAAGTGCGTGTGGATCGAGAACGACTTCGACGGGATGATCCCGGCGCTGAAGGCCCGCAAGTTCGACGGCGTGCTGTCGTCGATGTCGATGACGCCGGCGCGTGCCGAGCAGATCGCCTTCTCGGCGAAGCTGTTCAACACGCCGACGCGCCTCGTCACGAAGAAGGGCACGGGCCTGCTGCCGACGGCTGAATCGCTGAAGGGCAAGTCGGTCGGCGTCGAGCAGGGCACGATCCAGGAAACCTACGCGAAGACGTACTGGGCCTCGAAGGGCGTGAACGTCGTGCCTTACCAGAACCAGGACCAGGTCTACGCCGACCTGATCTCGGGCCGTCTGGACGGCGCGCTGCAGGACGCGGTGCAGGCCGAGATCGGCTTCCTGAAGACGCCGCGCGGCGCGAATTTCGACTTCGCCGGCAAGGATATCGACGATCCGAAGACGCTCGGCAACGGCGCCGGCATCGGCCTGCGCAAGGAAGACACCGACCTGAAGTCGAAGATCGACGGCGCGATCGCCGGCATGCGCAAGGACGGCACCTACGACAAGATCGCGAAGAAGTACTTCGATTTCGACGTCTACGGCAAGTAACACGGCCAGCCGGCGCACCATGCGCCGCAACGGAACGGGCGCCGCGAGGCGCCCGTTTTGCTTGGGCGCGCGGTGCACGCACCGTTATTTTTTCCGCGCCAACCTGATGATTCACAACGGAAAACGCAATGTTCTGGCGCCGGTTTGATGGCGGCGAGGAAGGCAACGTACAATCGATCTTCCACGCACACCGGATCATTCGCGGCTGCGCCGCACTCCCCTCATCATGCAAACGCAGACCCATCCGCTGATTTCCCCCGCCGTCGGCACCGAACGACAGATCACGAGCTTCCACTACGGCCCGCGCGGCGGCAAGAAGGTCTACATCCAGTCGTCGCTGCACGCGGACGAACTGCCCGGCATGCTGGTCGCCACGTTGCTGCGCCGCAAGATCGCCGCGCTCGAGACGGCCGGCAAGCTGCGCGGCGAAGTCGTGATCGTGCCCGTGCCGAACCCGATCGGCCTGTCGCAGCACGTGTTCGGCGATCACCTCGGCCGCTTCGAGCTCGGCTCGATGCAGAACTTCAACCGCAATTTCTACGATCTCGCGGCGCTGGTGCTGCCGCGCGTCGAACACCACCTCACGAACGATGCGCAACGCAACCTCGTCGCCGTGCGCGCCGCGATGCGCGAAGCGCTCGACGAGCAGAAGCCGCGCACCGAGCTCGACTCGCAGCGCCTCGCGCTGCAGAAGCTGTCGTTCGACGCCGATATCGTGCTCGACCTGCACTGCGACAGCGATGCGGTGATGCACCTCTACACGAATCCCGACCTGTGGCCGGACGTCGAGCCGCTGTCGCGCTATCTCGACGCACAAGCGTCGCTGCTCGCGCTGAATTCGGTCGGCAATCCGTTCGACGAAATCCACAGCTTCTGCTGGTCGGATCTGCGCAACCGCTTCGGCGACCGCTTCCCGATCCCGAACGGCGCGATTTCCGTCACGGTGGAACTGCGCAGCGAACGCGACGTGTCGTACGAGCTCGCCGAAAAGGATGCACAGGCAATCGTCGAATACCTGACCGAGCGCGGCGTCGTCGACGGCACGCCGGCGCCGCTGCCGCCGCTCGCGCATCCGGCCACGCCGCTTGCGGGCACCGATCCGCTCGTCGCGCCCGTGTCGGGCGTGATCGTGTTCCGCACGCCGGTCGGCGCGATGATCGAGGCCGGCGAGGCCGTGGCCGACATCGTCGACCCGCTGACCGATCGCGTCGTCACGTTGAAGAGCAGCGTATCGGGCGTGCTGTACGCGCGCCAGATCGTGCGCTTCGCGACGGCCGGCATGGAAGTCGCGCGGATCGCCGGCGCGACCGCGATCCGCACGGGTTCGCTGCTGTCGGCCTGAGCGGCCGGCCCGCGCGCCCGGTCACGGCGCGCATCGCACGCACCAACGAAATCGCCCGCTTGCGCGGGCGATTTGCTTTCCGGAGAGCGTGGCGCGGCGGCCGCTCAGGCCGCCGGCCGTTCAGCGTGAAGACCGTTCAGAAGGCCGGCACGATCGCGCCGCCGAACTTCTGGTCGATGAACTTGCGCACGTCGTCCGATTCATAGGCCGCAACGAGCTTCTTCACCCACGGCTTGTCCTTGTCCTGCGCGCGCACCGCGATCAGGTTCGCGTACGGGCCGCGCAGATCCTCGATCGCGATCGCATCCTTCACCGGCGTGAGCCCGGCCTTTACAGCGTAGTCGGTGTTGATCGATGCGGCATCGACGTCGGGCAGCGCGCGCGGCAGTTGCGCGGAATCAAGCTCGACGATCTTGATCTTCTTCGGGTTTTCGGCGATGTCGAGCGGCGTCGCGTTCACGCCGTTCGCACCGACGCCCGGCTTCAGCTTGATCACCCCGTACTTCTGCAGCAGCAGCAGCGCGCGGTTGCCGTTCGACGGATCGTTCTGGATCCCGACCTTCGCGCCCACCGGCAAGTCCTTCAGCGACTTGAGCTTCTTCGAATAGAAACCCATCGGCGCCGTGTAGGTGAGCCCGACGTTCACGATCTTGTAGCCGCGCTGCTTGATCTGGCTGTCGAGGAACGGCTGGTGCTGGAAGCCGTTCGCGTCGAGGTCGCCCGCATCGAGCGCCGCGTTCGGCTGCACGTAGTCGTTGAATTCGATGACCTTGATCGCGAGCCCTTCGCGCGCGGCGACCTTCGTCACTTCGGTCCAGATCTGTGCGTCGGGGCCGCTCATCGTGCCGATCTTCAGCGTTTGAGAATCGGCGTGCGCGCCGGGTGCGGCGAATGCCAGCGCGGCGGCGAGTGCGCCGAGGCCGGTCAGAATCGAGCGTCGCATGTGGTGTCCTCTTGTCCCATGTCGATTGTTGGAGGACGGATCGTGACACGGGGCCCAAACGCCACCAACCAAGCTTATTTCATGTGCATATTCCTGATCGCGATCGAATCTCAGCCGAAATCGGTATAACTCCCGCTATACAACCCGGGCAGAATTTAGGGCCTGCTTGCATAGGGAACATGCATGCGAATGCCCGAAATCGCTCGCAGGGCAAGAAGTGAGGAGCGCCGTTTGGCCGAGCCAAACAAGCGACGAGCGACGCCGCCATGCGGGCGATTTCGGGCATTCCCGTGGAACGTATTTTTCAATTTGGGGTTGCCACGAGAACGGCCGCTCGCCGCGTTGCGCTCCTTGGCGATACGCCAGTATTCGCGGCGTCGCGCGCCTCGCGAGCGGCCGTTCTCGTGGCAACGCATGCACGTTCCCTATGCAAGCAGGCCCTAATGTCGCATCGGCACCACACATTCTTCATATGACAGTCGCTGTCATATTCATTACGTGGCCCGCCGATAAAGTTGCGGCCGGTACGTGAAAGCGCCCAGAGAGAGCGCCGGAACCGCAACTGGACACGCCATTTATTCGCTCGGAGAATCCTTTGAACAAGAAACTGTTGACCATCGCCGTCCTGGCAGCAACGGCCGGCACGGCGCACGCACAAAGCAGCGTGACGCTGTACGGCGTCATCGATGCCGGTATCAGCTACGTGAACCACAGCAAGACCGCCAACGGCGGCACGGGCAAGCTGTTCAAGTATGACGACGGCGTTGCCCAGGGCAGCCGTTGGGGCCTGCGCGGCACCGAAGACCTCGGTGGCGGCCTGAAGGCGATCTTCGTGCTCGAAAACGGCTTCAACAGCGGCAACGGCACGATCGGCCAGGGTGGCGCGATCTTCGGTCGCCAGGCTTACGTCGGCCTGAGCCAGTCGCAATACGGCACGGTCACGTTCGGCCGCCAGTACTCGTTCTCGACCGACATCCTCGGTTCGAACTACTCGACGGGCGGCAACACCGTCGCGGGTAACTACGCGTACCACGTCAACGACATCGACCAGCTCACGTCGAGCCGCATCAACAACGCCGTGAAGTTCCAGAGCGCGAACTACTCGGGCTTCACGTTCGGCGCGTTGTACGGCTTCTCGAACTCGACGGACTTCGCCGGCGCACCGGCCACGACGACGGGCACGACGACGACCGCAGGCTCGTCGCGCGCATACAGCTTCGGCCTGAACTACGCGAACGGCCCGGTCTCGGTCGGCGCGGCGTACACGGACATCCGCTACCCGAGCCAGTCGACGCCGGGCTTCTCGACGACGATCGCGAACCTGAGCACGGGCAACGTCCGCGACCTGCGCACGTACGGCGTCGGTGGCCGCTACGTCTGGGGCCCGGCAACGGCATGGCTGCTGTGGACGCGTACGCAGTTCTCGACCGTTTCGGGCGCAGGCGGCACGTTCTACAACGCCTACGAAGCAGGCGCGAAGTACGCCTTCACGCCGGCACTGTCGGGCGGCCTCGGCTACACGTACACGAACGCGACGCAGAACGGCAACTCGTGGCACTGGAACCAGGTCAACGGTATCGCCGACTACGCACTCAGCAAGCGTACGGACGTGTACGGCCTGGTCGTGTACCAGCAGGCTTCGGGCAAGGGCGTGCAAGCGCAGATCGGCTCGAGCACGAGCTACTTCAACACGTCGGGCACGGGTTCGAAGAACCAGATCGCCGCACGTATCGGTATCCGTCACAAGTTCTAAAGCATCCGCTTAACTCGCGGATCACGACGGCAAGAAGCGCCCCGCTCCACGCGGGGCGCTTTTTTATGGGCTTTTAAGTTTCGCTTAATTCTGGGCTGAGAGGATGCTCTCACCCCCCCTGTTGGCCGCCTGAGCATCGGCGGCTTTTTTTTTAAGACACGCCGACGGCGCCGCCATCGATTGCCCACAAGACAGGATCGGAGGCCATGATGATCGAAGATACCGTTTTCAGCCATCTGCACGCGATTCTGACGTGCCAACACTCGCTGCCGGTCCAGAGCTGCCGCGTCTCGGTTGAAATGCAGCGGCCATGGGGCCGCCCGTATCGGCTCGTCGAATGGACGATGCACCTCGACGCACCCGCGCGGCGCCAGATCGTGCCGGCCGAATCGACCGACGAAGAGATCGCCGAGGTCGTCGCCTCGCACGTGCCGGGCCGGCTTTACGGCGACGGCCGGCTGCAGTTCTGAACGCATTCCCGCGCCACCCG
Source organism: Burkholderia sp. BCC1972 (assembly GCF_905339605.1). Classification (NCBI taxonomy): domain Bacteria; kingdom Pseudomonadati; phylum Pseudomonadota; class Betaproteobacteria; order Burkholderiales; family Burkholderiaceae; genus Burkholderia; species Burkholderia sp. BCC1972. The sequence goes on from NZ_CAJPGH010000004.1 coordinate 147,126, forward strand.
CTTCCCGTCTTTCGGCCCTGCCGCACGCATCGTGCGGCAGTCGGTCTCGTTTGACGCGGCAATGAAACCTGCTACGCTGCGCGTTTTCGTCCACGCAACACACGATGGAAAACGCATTCAACGAACGTGGCGTCATGGTCACGCGCAACGGCCTGTCGACCGCCGGGCAGGTATTCGCACTGCGTGACATCCGCCAGGTCGACGTCGTCAAGATTCCGAAGAACCGCCTCGTTCCGTCGCTGATCTCGCTGATCGGCGCGGCCACTGCCGTCGCCGGCGGCATCGGCGCGTCGAGCGCCGCGCTCGTCGTCGGCGTGATGCTCGTCGTCGTCGGCTATCTCTCGTGGGCCACGCAGGACATCACGTACCGGCTGATGGTCGAGATGCCCGACGGCCAGCGCGAAGCGCTGTCGAGCGCCGACGCCGAGTTCGTCGAACGCGTCGCGCAGGTCGTGCGCGATGCGCAGGCCGCGAAGGCCGCCAGTCCCGCCGGCTGATTCCGTTCGCAGCGCACGCTGCACGCTTCGATCCGCGATTGCCGTCCGCGCGCGACGCATTTCGTCGCGCGTGGCGTTCCCGTCGCATCGCATTCCTCCACGTGATCGCCTGCCTCGCGCCTGCGTTGCATGCGCCGACCGCCTAGTATGGAAAGAGCGGCTCGCCGCCGCATCGTCCGAGGAGGCCAGCATGAACGTTCAATCGCTGTCCGGCACGCTCCGCGCACAGGAACTGCTGATCGTGTCGATGATCCGCGCGCTTCCCCCTGACACACGCCGTGCGCTCGTCGACCTCTACACCGAACAGATCGTGTTCGCCGAGCAGGCGGGCCTCGACGTCCACAGCGATCGCGCGACGCACGATGCGTTCATCTCCCACGCGCGCAACCTGCTGATCCGTATCGAGTCGCTGGCCTGACCGGCCGGCGATTTCCCCGGAATACCCCGCCGCGGCTCGCGCCGGCCGCAGGCGAGCGCTCACTCACACGCGTCGTGTTTCGTTCTTGTATTGATAATAATTCTCATTTACACTGGTAAAGTTATCAGTTGCCTTTCAATTCGCCGTTTGCCGCCTGCCGCGCGCAAACGGGCCAGCCAGGTGAACGCGTCACCCAGCCAGCCTTCGGGCTTGTTATCGTCAATGGGAGACCACCTGTGCATTGCTATACGCTGGCGCGGCGGCCGATCTGTGCCGCGCTGTTCGGCGCGTTCGGCCTGTCCGCCGCCACGGCTCACGCCGATTCGTCGCCGCAAGGCGCCACCCTGCCTTCCACCGTCCTCGTCGCCGCATCCGCACGCGGCGATGCGGCGCTGCTCGACCCCGTCACCGTCACGGCCACCCGCACGGCCACCGCCGCGAGCCGCACGGCGGCGTCCGTGTCGGTGATCACCGACGAGGACCTCGAGGAACAGCAGGCCACCAACATCAAGGACGCGCTGCGCTACGAGCCGGGCATCACGGTGCGCCGCACCGCGTACCGGCCCGGCAGCGCCGCGCTCGGCGGCGGCCGCGACGGCGATTCGAGCATCAACATCCGCGGCCTCGAAGGCAATCGCGTGCTGCTGATGGAAGACGGCATCCGCCTGCCGAGCGCGTTCTCGTTCGGCCCGCTCGAAGCGGGGCGCGGCGACTACGCCGATCTCGACACGCTCAAGCGCATCGAAATCCTGCGCGGGCCCGCGTCGGCGCTGTACGGCAGCGACGGCCTGACCGGCGCGGTGAACTTCATCACGAAGGATCCGCGCGACCTGCTATCGGTCTACGACAAGCCCTATTACTTCTCGTTCCGGCCGAGCTACGACTCGGCCGACCGCAGCATCGGCGCGACCATATCGGCTGCGGGCGGCAACGATCGCATCCAGGGGATGATCATCGCCGACGGCCGGCGCGGCCACGAAGTCGACACGCGCGGCAGCAACAACTCGGCGAGCACGCTGCGCACGACGTCGAACCCGCAGGACGTCTATTCGGAATCGCTGCTCGGCAAGCTCGTGCTGACGCCCACCACGCGCGACACGTTCAAGTTCACCGCCGAGACGGTGCAGCGGCGCGTGAGCACCGACGTGCTGTCCGCGATCAATGCGCCGGCCACGCTCGGCCTCACGACCCACGACCGCCTCGAGCGCAACCGCTTCAGCGTCGACTACGACTTCCGCGACGACGCGTTCCGCTGGTTCCAGACCGCGCACGTGCAGTTCTACTACCAGGACGCGAAGCAGGACCAGTACGCGTTCGAGACGCGCGGCAGGCAGCCTTCGCGCTCGCGCGACAACCAGTACAAGGAACGCACGTTCGGCGGCTCCGCGTTCGCCGAGAGCGGCTTCGCGACCGGCCCGTTCGCACACAAGCTGCTGTATGGCGTCGACGGCAGCCTGTCGCGCGTGACGAACCTGCGCGACGGCACGGTGCCGGGCGTCGGCGAGGCGTTCCCGAACAAGGCATTCCCGGACACCGACTACACGCTGTTCGGCGCGTTCGTGCAGGACCAGATCGGCTACGGCCGCCTGCTCGTCACGCCGGGCCTGCGCTTCGACACGTACCGGCTGAGCCCGACCGAAAACGATCCGCTGTTCACCGGCAAGGCCGTGTCGACGAGCGCGAACGAACTGTCGCCGCGCGTCGCCGTGCTCTACGAGATCACGCCGGCGGTCATTCCGTACGTGCAGTACGCGCACGGCTTCCGCGCACCGACGCCCGACCAGGTGAACAGCAGTTTCTCGAACCCCGTGTACGGCTACACGTCGATCGGCAACCCGAACCTGAAGCCCGAGACGAGCGACACGTTCGAGGCCGGCCTGCGCGGCAAGGCCGGCACCGGCTACGGCGTCGTGCGCTACAGCGCGGCCGCGTTCACGGGCCGCTACCGCAACTTCATCTCGCGCACGACGATCGCTGGCAGCGGCCGGCCGGCCGACCCGTTCGTGTTCCAGTACGTGAACTTCGCCGACGCGCGCATCCACGGCCTCGAAGGCCGCGCCGAATGGGCGATGCCGAACGGCATCACGCTGAAGACGGCGATGGCGTTCACGAAGGGCTCGACGCAGAACGACGGCGCGGCCAGTCAGCCGCTCAACACCGTCAACCCGTTCTCGGCCGTATTCGGCGTGCGCTATGAGCCCGGCGAACGCTGGTTCGTACAGGGCGACCTGCTGTTCCAGGCCGCGAAACGCGACAAGGACGTCGACAAGTCCGACTGCTCGAACAAGGCTTGCTTCACGCCGCCGTCGTCGTTCGTCGTCGACCTGCGCGGCGGCTATCGCTTCAACAAGCACGTGAGCGCGACGATCGGCATCCGCAACCTGTTCGACCGCAAGTACTGGAACTGGTCGGACGTGCGCGGCATCGCGGCCGATTCGCAGGTGCTCGATGCGTATTCGTCGCCCGGCCGCACGGTCGCCGTCAGCATGAAAGTGGATTTCTGATGCGCGCCGCCCGCGCAACCACCTCAACCGTTACACGAAGGAGTCCGACATGATGCAATCCGCCCTTCCCGGTCAACCAGCCACGCCGGCCCGCGCGGCCGCCGCGCTGCGCGACGCGTTCATCAAGCTCAAGACCGAGCGCCAGTTGCGCAACCGCGACGTTGCGCAGGCGCTCGGCGTCAGCGAAGGCGAGGCGCTCGCCGCGTTCGTCGGCGAGCACGTCGTGCGGCTCGACGCGCGCTTTCCGGCGATGTTCGAGGAAATGCCGCGCCTCGGCCGCGTGATGGCGCTCACGCGCAACGACACGGCCGTCCACGAGAAGGACGGCGAATATGCGCAGATGAGCCATGACGGCCCCGTCGGCCTCGCGCTCGGCGACATCGACCTGCGCATCTTCTATCGCCACTGGGTGTCGGCGTTCGCGGTGCGCGACGAAACCGCGCACGGCCCGCTGCAGAGCCTGCAGTTCTTCGACGCGCAAGGCCATGCGATCCACAAGGTGTACCTGCGCGCGCACAGCGACCATGCGGCGTACGACGCGTTCGTCGAACGCTGGCGCGCACCGTCGCAGGAGCCGGGCCTCGACGTCGCGCCCGCCGCACCGAAAACGCCCGAGCGCGCCGATACCGAGATCGACGTCGCGGGCTTCCGCGCCGCGTGGGACGCGATGACCGACACGCACCAGTTCTTCGGCATCACGCAGCGCTTCGGCGTGAGCCGCATGCAGGCGCTGCGCCTTGCCGATCCGCGCTACGCGTATCCGGTCGAGACCGCGCATGCGCTGCGTCACGTGCTCCAGCAGGCCGCACGAAGCGGCCAGCCGATCATGGTATTCGTCGGCAACGCGGGGATGATCCAGATCCATACGGGCCCCGTCGCGAACGTGCGCGAGGTCGGCGCGTGGATCAACGTGCTCGACCCCGACTTCAACCTGCATGTGCGCGAGGACCTGATCGCCGCCGCCTGGGTCGTGAAGAAGCCGACGAGCGACGGCATCGTCACGTCGCTCGAACTGTTCGACCGGCAGGGCGACCACGTGGCGCTGCTGTTCGGCGAGCGCAAGCCCGGCAAGGTCGAACGCGACGACTGGCGTGCGCTCGTCGCGACGCTGCCGGTGGCCGCGCGTGGGGACGCGCGGTGAGCGCGCGGCCGTTCGATACGCGCCGCCGCGCAGTACTCGCCGGCGCGGCGGCCGGTGCGCTCGCGGGCGCGCTGCCCGGCAGCGTGCTCGCGCAGGTTGCTTCGGCCGCGCAGAAACGCGTGGTCGTGATCGGCGGCGCGCTCGCGGAAACCGCGTTCGCGCTCGGCGGTGCCGAGACGCCGCGCTACCGGCTCGTCGGCGCCGACACGACCTGCACGTATCCCGACGCCGCGAAGCGTTTGCCGAAAGTCGGCTACCAGCGCGCGCTGTCGGCCGAAGGGCTGCTGTCGTTGCGGCCCGATCTCGTACTTGCGTCGGCGGAAGCCGGCCCGCCGACCGCGATCGCGCAGGTGAAAGGCGCCGGCGTCACGGTCACGACGTTCGACGAGCGCCACGACGTCGAATCGGCGCGCGCAAAGATTACCGGCATCGCTCAGGCACTCGACGTGCGCGACGCAGGCACCGCGTTGCTGCAACGCTTCGATCGCGACTGGCAGGCCGCGCGCGACGCGGTCGCCGCACGCGCGCCCGGCGGCGCGCAGTCGCAGCGCGTGCTGTTCGTGCTGAACCATACCGGCAACCAGGCACTCGTCGCCGGCCAGCGCACGGCCGCCGACGCGATGATCCGCTACGCGGGCGCGCGCAACGCGATGCAGGGCTTCGATCACTACAAGCCGCTGACGACCGAGGCGCTCGCGGCCGCCGCGCCCGATGTCGTGCTGATCTCCGACGAAGGGCTCGCGGCCGTCGGCGGTCGCGCCGCGCTGCTGGCAACGCCCGGCTTCGGCGCGACGCCGGCCGGCCGCGCGCAACGCGTGGTGTCGCTCGATGCGCTGTTCCTGCTCGGCTTCGGTCCGCGCCTGCCGCTCGCCGTCACGACCCTGCACCGACGCCTGTCGGATGCGCTCGCCTGATTCCGGATCGCCACGATGCCCGCTCACGCTTCGCCCTTCTCCACGCCGTCGCCCGCCTCGCGCTCCGGCGCCGCGCGCGTCGGCACGTCGCGCCGCGTTGCCCCGTTTGCACTGGCCGCGCTCGCAGCGCTCGTGTGCGCGATGTCGGTCGTCGCGCTGTGCGTCGGCGCGTACCGCATTCCGCTCGCGGAAGCGTGGGCCGCGCTGACCGGCGATGCCGCCGCGCAGCAGGCGCGCGCGGTGCTGTTCGACATCCGCGCGCCGCGCGTCGCGCTCGCGCTGCTGGTCGGCGGCGGCTTCGGCGCAACCGGCGCCGCGATGCAGGCGCTGTTCCGCAATCCGCTCGCCGATCCGGGCCTCGTCGGCGTGTCGAGCGGCGCCGCACTCGGCGCGACGACGATGATCGTGCTCGGCCCCGCGCTCTTTGCCACGCACGCGAGCGCGGCCTTGCTGCCCGTCGCCGCGTTCGCGGGCGCGCTCGCGGTCGCCGCGCTCGTCTACCGGCTCGCCGCGTCGCGCGGCCGGCTCGCGCTGCCGCTGCTGCTGCTCGCCGGCATTGCGATCAATGCGCTGGTCGGCGCGGCCATCGGGCTGCTCACGTTCGTCGCCGACGACGCGCAGCTGCGCTCGCTGACCTTCTGGAGCCTCGGCAGCCTCGGCGGCGCGCAATGGTCCGCGCTGGCGGCCGTCGCGCCGTGCGTCGCGGTCGGCTGCATGCTGCTCGCGCGCGAACGCGATGCGCTGAACGCGCTGCAGCTCGGCGAAACCGAGGCGTTGCACCTCGGCGTGCCCGTGCAGCGGCTGAAGCGGCGCGTGCTCGTCGCGGTCGCGCTTGCGGTCGGTGCACTGGTGTCGTGCGCGGGCATCATCGGCTTCATCGGGCTCGTCGCGCCGCATTGCGTACGCCTCGCATGCGGCCCCGACCAGCGCATCGTGCTGCCCGGTGCCGCGCTGCTCGGCGCGTTGCTCACGCTCGCCGCCGATCTCGCCGCGCGCACCGTCGCCGCACCGGCGGAAATTCCGCTCGGCGTGCTGACCGCGCTGCTCGGCGCGCCGTTCTTCCTCGCGCTGCTGTGGAAAAGCCGCGGTGCGCTCGGCGGGTAATCCTTTCTTCACGACGACCATGCTGACCGCTCACCACCTCGACGTCGCCCGCCGGCACGACACGATCCTGCGCGACCTGTCGCTGTCCATCGAACCCGGCCGCGTGACCGCGCTGCTCGGCCGCAACGGCGCGGGCAAGAGCACGCTGCTGAAGACCTTCGCCGGCGAACTGACCGGCAGCGTCGCGCCGAACGGCGTGCGCGTGACGGGCGACGTCACGCTGAACGGCGAACCGCTCGCGCGCATCGACGCGCTGCGGCTCGCATGCCTGCGCGCGGTGCTGCCGCAGGCCGCGCAGCCGGCCTTCCCGTTCAGCGTCGACGAAATCGTGCTGCTCGGCCGCTATCCGCATGCGCGGCGCAGCGGCGCGACGTCGCACCGCGATCGCGACATCGCGTGGCGTGCCCTCGAACGCGCGGACGCCGATGCGCTCGTCGGCCGCGACGTCACGACGCTGTCGGGCGGCGAACTCGCGCGCGTGCAGTTCGCCCGCGTGCTTGCGCAGCTATGGCCGAACGACGACGCGACGGAAGGCGGCCCGCGCTACCTGCTGCTCGACGAGCCGACCGCCGCGCTCGACCTCGCGCACCAGCATCGCCTGCTCGACACCGTGCGCGCTGTCGCGCGCGAATGGCAGCTCGGCGTGCTGGCGATCGTCCACGATCCGAACCTCGCCGCGCGGCACGCGGATACGATCGCGATGCTCGCCGACGGCACGATCGTCGCGCACGGCGCACCGCGCGACGTGATGACGCCCGCGCATATCGCGCAGTGCTACGGGTTCGCGGTGAAGATGGTGGACACCGGCGACGGTGCGCCGCCGGTGATGGTGCCCGCGTAGCGCGAGGGCGCCGCATCGCTCGATGCATTGCCGTTGTCCGCACCTTTCGATCAAGATCGACCGTACATTCCCGTCGAGGAGACCGACGTGCCGCTTCCGATGACCCGCATCATCCTGTACGTCCATGACGTCGCGCTGCTGAAGGCGTTCTACCAGCGGCATTTCGAGCTACCGGTCATCGAGGAGATCGATGGCGAATGGGTCGTGCTCGACGCAGGCGCGATCGAACTTGCGCTGCATCTGGCCGGCCCCGCTTTCCGCCATGCGGGCACGCTCGCGCGTACGCATACGGACACCAGCAACGTGAAACTCGTCTTCGGCATCGGCACCGATATCGCCGCGCATCGCGACCGGCTCGCCCGCGACGGCGTGACCGTGCGCGATCTCAAGCGCTACGACGGCTTCCCGTACCGGATGTTCGATGGCCTCGATCCGGAAGGAACCGTCTTTCAGGTGATGCAGCGCGATTGAATGCAGGCGCGGCCGCAAGCACTCAGTGTTCCAGGTCCGCCGCGCCGAACGTCCGCATCTTCCACCCGAGCCGCACGGCGAGCATCCGCATCGAGAACCCGGCCGCCAGCGCGACGATCGTCGCAAAACCCGCGTCGATACCAAGATGCTGCATCCCGACATACAGCCCGCCCGTGACGAACGCGACGCTCGCATAGAGCTCTTCGCGCAGGATCAGCGGCATCTCGTTGCACAGCAGGTCGCGCAGCATCCCGCCGCAGACGCCCGTGATCGCACCAGCCAGCACGACGATGATCGGTGCGGTGCCGGTCGACGCGCCGACGTCGCAGCCGATGATCGTGAACGCCGCGAGGCCGATCGCATCGACGGTGACGAACAGCGCCTTCATCCGAGCGACGTGCCGTGCCGCCCACGACGCGACGGTCGCCGCGGCCAGCGTGATCACCAGGTATTCCGGGTGCGCGATCCAGCCGAGCGGATAGTGGCCGAGCAGCACGTCGCGCACGGTGCCGCCGCCGAGCGCCGTCACCGCGCCGACGAGCGCGAGCCCGAAGCGGTCCATCCCGCGGCGCATGCCCATCAGCGCCCCCGACATCGCTTCCGCGACGATCGCAATCAGATAAAGCGTATGCATGGTGCGCGTCAGTCGTCGGTCCGGAACAGGTCGAGCACGCGTTCGCGCTCGGCCGCATCGACGGCCGCAGGCATCGGCTCGTCGTGCCTGCCGCCGTCGCGCTGCGCATCCGGCGCATCAGCTGCCAGCGCACCGCCGCATGCGAAGCGGCTGCGAATGTAGGACGGCACGTCGGCCGTACAGGCGCCGTGCGTGTATTCGGCGTAGACGAAGTCGCCGTCGACGAGCGCGACATCCTGCGGCGGCGTCGCATCGACCGGCGTGCGCCCGTCGACGGCCGTCTTCATGTAGTCGAGCCAGACCGGCAGCGCCAGCGTCGCGCCGGTCGCGCGCCCCATCGGGCGCGGCGTGTCGTAGCCGAGCCACGCGACCGCGACGATGCCCGACGAGTAACCGGCGAACCACACGTCCTTCGAGCCGTTCGACGTGCCCGTCTTGCCGGCCGCATCGTCGCGGCGCAGCGCGAGCGCGCCGCGCGCGGTGCCGGCGCGCACGACGTCGCGCAGCATGCTGTCCATTACGAACGCGTTGCGCGCCGACACGACGCGCCCGCCCGACGGCGCGGTCGCTTCGTACATCGCGCCGCCGTGACGCTGCTTCACCGACAGGATCAGGCGCGGCTCCATCCGCGTGCCGCCGTTCGCGAACACGCTGTACGCGCTCGCGAGTTCGAGCGGCGTCACCGCGCCCGCGCCGAGCGCAAGCGGCAGCGACGCCGGATTGCGCTGCGCGTCGAAGCCGAAATGCACCGCGTGCTGCTGCACGTAGCGCGCGTCGGTGGCCTGCATCAGGCTGACCGCAACCAGGTTTTTCGAGCGCACGAGCCCGCGCCGCACCGGGATGAAGCCTTCGTAGCGGTTGCCGAAATTGCGCGGCCGCCATGGCTGCGCGCCGGTTTCCGCGCGCGTGAGCGTGCGCTGCGTGTCATCGACCAGCACGCCGGGGAAGTAGCCCTTCTCCAGCGCCGCCGAATAGACGAACGGCTTGAAGCTCGAGCCCGGCTGGCGATACGCCTGCAGCGCATGGTCGAACACGTTGCGGTTGAAATCCGCGCCGCCGACCAGCGCGAGCATGTCGCCGGTAGCCGCATCGAGCGACACGAGCGCGCCTTCGAGCCCGTTGCGCGCATCGCGCTGCGCGCGCGGCTGCCGGTTCAGCGTGCGCTCGAGCGCCGCTTCGGCCGCGCGCTGGTCGCGCATCGAGATCGTCGTCGTCACGTCGAGGCCGAGCGTGTACGCGTCGTCATGAAACCGCTCGACCATCATCCGGCGCGCACGCTCGGCGACATACGGCGCCGCGACGATCCCGGGCGGCGGCGTGGTCGCCAGCGCGATCGGTGCGTCGACGGCCGCGCGATACGTCGCGTCGTCGAGCTGGCCGAGCGCATGCATGCGGCCGAGCACATAGTTGCGCCGCGCGGTCGCACGCGTCGGATTGACGACCGGGTTGAACGCCGACGGCGCCTTCGGCAGCCCCGCGAGCACGGCCGCTTCGCCCGCGCTCAGCGCATCGAGCGGCTTGCCGAAATACACGTTCGCGGCGGCCGCGAAGCCGTACGCGCGCTCGCCCAGGTAGATCTCGTTCATGTAGAGCTCGAGCAGCTTGTCCTTGCTGTATTCGCGTTCGAGCTTGGCCGCCATCAGGATCTCGGCGAGCTTGCGGCTCAGCACCTTGTCGCGCGTCAGGTAGAAGTTGCGCGCGACCTGCATCGTGATCGTGCTGCCGCCCTGCCCCGGCTGCCCCGTGACGACGTTCGCGAACGTCGCGCGCGCGAGGCCGCCGACATCGACCGCGCCGTGCTCGTAGAACTTCGCGTCCTCGGCCGCGAGCAGCGCGTGACGCATCAGCGGCGGGATACGTTCGAGCGGCACGAACTCGCGCCGCTCGACGCCGTATTCGGCGAGCAGGTCGCCGTCGCGCGAGAAAATCCGCAGCGGCAGCGCGGGACGATAGACGGCCAGATGCTCGACGGACGGCAGCTGCGTCCAGATGCGATCGATCGTCCATGCACCGATGCCCGCGCACGCGAGCGTCAGGCCCAGCAGCGCGCCCGCGAGCGTGCGCCACACGCGGCGGCGGTGTGGCGGCGGCGCAGGTGGCGGTGGAGGGTTGGCGGTGTGGTCGGTCATGTCGGGCTCCTTCTTCAGTGCCCGCGACAGCCGGCGCAAGAGGGGCACCGACCGGTCACGGAAGGCGCGCATTGTCGAAGGGATGGCCCGAAACCGGAAGATTCTTTAGCCAAAGTTTGGCTGGCTAAATTTTATTTAGGAAAGCGCTTCGGGGCCCGCACGCACCGTGTATGCGGATCTGCGGCATGACGCGGCAGCCGAGCGCGCCGGGCACGCGAGCCGGTTCGCTTGTACCATCGTCGGATGTTCGATCGATACCTCACCCTGTGGGGCCTCGTCCCCGACGGCGGCCCGATCCTGACCGCGAGCGGCGGCCTGTTGCCGGTCGTCTGGCACGCGCGGCCCGCGATGCTGAAGGTCGCCACATGCGACGAAGAGCGGCGCGGCAATGCGCTGATGAGCTGGTGGAACGGGCAAGGCGCCGCGCAGGTGTGGCAGCACGACGGCGACGCGATCCTGCTCGAACGCGCGCAGCCGGCGCCGTCGCTGGCCGCGTTGTCCGCATCGGGCCACGACGACGACACGATGCGCATCGCCTGCGACGTCGTCGCGCGGCTGCACGTGCATCGTGCGCCGCAGGTGCCTCCGGTCGTGCCGCTGCATGACTGGTTTTACGCGCTGCTGTCGAACGATGCCGACCACGACGCGCTGCGCCGCTCGGCGGCGATCGCTCGTCAGTTGCTGGCCGAGTCGCCCGTCGACGAAGTCGTCCTGCACGGCGACATCCATCACGGAAACATCCTTCATTTCGGCGATCGCGGCTGGCGCGCGATCGACCCGAAAGCGCTGCGCGGCGAGCGCACGTTCGATTACGCGAACCTGTTCTGCAATCCCGCGCATGACATCGCGGTCGATCCCGTGCGTTTCGAGCAGCGCGTTACGGTCGTGGCCGACGCCGCGCAGTTGGACCGGCACCGGCTATTGCAGTGGATTCTCGCGTGGTCGGGCTTGTCGGCGGTATGGCTGATGGAGGACGGGCTGCCGCCCGATACGCGGCTGCAGGTTGCGACGCTGGCAGCAGCGGCACTCGGCCCGTAGCAATGCGCCCCGGATCGGGACGCAGGCCGTCGCGGATGCACCGGTAGCCGCTTTCAGCGTCGCATCCTGGCGGATACCGCCCCGTGGCCGAGGATGCGTACCGACGGTTGACCAAAGGCTCACGTGGATGAAAAAAGTGTCGCGGCCCAATCCGCGAACACACGTACCTTGGTGCTGTATCGTCGGCTGGGCGGATATGCGATATAGACCTCGAGCGGGTCTGGCCGCCATCTCGCGAGAATGGGCACCAGTTTCTTTTGCTCAATGAACGGGCGAACCATAAAGTCCAGCGTGTGGACGATGCCCAAACCAGCCAGTGCGGTTGCAAGATGCGCATTGCTCTCGCTGACAAGAACATCGTTGCGCACCTGCCCGAGCGTAATCGACTCCTGGCCTCGGCGAAACGCAAGGGGCTGCGTCATACCGGTACTGGCGGAAAAATATCCGACCACCGGCATGTTCCTGTCCACGATGTCTCGCGGATGTTTCGGAATGCCATGCTTCGAGAGATACGCCGGACTCGCACAGGTGGTCCACGCCAGCGTACCGATCGGACGCGTCACGAGATCCGGGTCATCCGACGTGCTTCGGATCGCACAGTCGATGTTCTCGGCGATCAGATCCGTGGTGCGGTCGGTCACGCCTAGCTGGACCGTGATATTCGGATAGCGGGCAAGAAAGGCCGGCAACTCGGGAATGAGGATGCCGCTTGCGGTCGACCCGCCGGCATCGATTCTGAGTACACCGCGCGGACTCGCCTGATCCTGGCCGAGCGTGGCCTCGATGTCGTCGAGCTCGCTGAGCAGTTGCCGCGCGCGCTCGTAGTAGGCCGCGCCATCGGTCGTCACGCTGACCCGCCGCGTATTGCGTTCCAGCAACTTGACGCCGAGATGCGCTTCCAGCGATTTGACCCATTTGCTCGCTGTGGCGTTCGGCATGTTCAGGGAATGGGCCGCCCGCCCGAACCCGCCTGTCTCGACAACGCGGAAGAACACGCGCATCGCCTGCAAATGGTCCATCGTCTGGCTCCAATTATCTACAGATGTGCATAGAGAAAGCACAATTTACCCATTTATCTGCATATGTGCTTAATCTAGGATGAGTCATCGGCTAAATGAATCGGGCGCCTTGAGATGACAACCTCCCTTTACGACAACATCCATTCGACGAAGCATGCGGGAAAGATCGCGCTCGTTACCGGCGGCAGTACCGGAATTGGCCTCGCCACCGCAAAGCGCCTGGCGCGCGAAGGCGCCACGGTGTTCGTTACCGGGCGACGGCAGGCCGAGCTGGACGCGGCGGTATCCGAGATCGGTCACGGTGCGCACGCGATTCGCGGCGACATTTCGTCCGCAGAAGATCTCGAGCGCATCGTACGGACGGTCACGTCGGCCCACCAGAGAATCGACATCCTGTTCGCGAACGCCGGCGGTGGAGAATTTGCGAGGCTGGGCGACATCACCGAAGCGCAATTCGACAAATACTTCGGCATCAACGTGAAAGGGACACTGCTCACCGTGCAAAGCGCGCTGCCGTTCATGCCGCCTGGTAGCGCGATCGTGATCACGGGGTCGATCTCGTCGATACAGGGCGTGCCGTCGTTCGGTGTCTACGCGGCCACCAAGGCGGCGCTGCGATCGTTCGCACGAACTTGGGCATCCGATCTCAAAGGCCGTGACATCCGGGTCAATGTGGTTGCGCCGGGCGTCGTCGTGACGCCGGCTTACAAAACCGAACTCAGGATGACTGACGAGCAGATCGACGCGTATCGCCAGGAAGTGGCCGAGACGACACCGCTTGGCCGGGTCGGCACCACCGACGAGATCGCCAAGGCGGTTTCTTTCCTCGCATCCGACGATGCGAGCTACATCACCGGTATCGAGATGTTCGTCGACGGCGGACGCGTTCAGGTCTGACGCTCGTCGCAACGTATCAAGGAGAACACCATGCGTTCGCAGGACAATCTTCGCCTCACCCATCTGTTTCTTGAAAAAATGAGTTCGGGCGCAAGTGCTGAGGAAATCGCTGCGTTGTGCACGCCCGATCTGGACTGGAATATCCCCGGCGATGCAGGCGTATTGCCATGGGTTGGCCGGAGGAGAGGACGCGACGCCCTGGCGGATTTCATTCGCGACACGCAGACGATGATCGAGCGCATCAGCCTCGACGTCGAGGATGTGCTCGCCGGCGACAATCGGGCCGTGATTCTCGGCCACCTCACCACGCGGGTCAACGCCACGGGAAAACTGATCGACAGTGCATTTGCGATCGTCCTGACCTTCTCCGGCGAAAAGATCGCGAGTTTCCTGCTGCTGGAGGACAGCTTCGCCGTATCAGTTGCCGCCCGACACTGACGCGCAACATCCGCCTTCAATGGACCGGCTCGTCGGCAGCGCGGACACGGTTCGGTCAGATCTCCGGCGACTCGAGGGAATCCACGATGGGCTTTTCGGTGAATGAACTTCTGAAGCGAAACCTGCTTTCGGTCTTTGGCGAGCGAGATTCCGCGGCACGCTTGATTGAATTGAAAACGATCTGGCTGCCGCAAGGTGTCTTCGTCGATCCAGACGGCCGGTATACCGGCTTCGGCGAGATCAATCGCAGGGTCGATGAGTTGCAGGCAAGATTCCCGGATTTCGAGTTCGTCGAGCGTGGGCCGATTCAGGCCATGCACGGAATCGGCCGTCTCGCATGGGGATATGGGCCCGAAGCAAACAGGACGGCCGTGACCGGCATCGACATCGCAGTCACACGCCAGGGAAGGCTGCTCGAGCTGTTCGCCTTCATCGACTGACGATCCGCACCAGCCGGATGTCGATCGACGTCCACACTTGTCGCGCCTCGCAGGTAGCGGCTCGGCAACCGACATCCTCATCAACCCACGAAGAACAAAAAAACCCGCCGGCATCCGCCGGCGGGCTTTCACATCCGACTGCTTGCCCGACGCTTAACGCGCCGGATTCAGCAACAGATTCATGTGGCGGTTCACATCCTTGTACAGCAGATAACGGAAGCGCCCAGGCCCACCCGAATAGCAGGCCTGCGGGCAGAACGCGCGCAGCCACATGAAATCGCCCGCTTCAACCTCGACCCAGTCCTGGTTCAGGCGATAGACGGCCTTGCCTTCCAGCACGTACAGGCCGTGCTCCATCACGTGCGTTTCCGCGAACGGAATCACGCCGCCCGGCTCGAACGTCACGATGTTCACGTGCATGTCGTGACGCATGTCGCTCATGTCGACGAAGCGCGTCGTCACCCATGCGCCGTTGGTGCCCGGCATCGGGATCGGCTCGACGTCCTGCTCGTTGGTCACGAACGCTTCCGGCAGCGGAATGCCGTCGACGGCCTGGTAGTGCTTGCGCACCCAGTGGAAGCGCACCGCGGCGTCGCTGACGTTGTGCAGCGTCCAGTCCGCGCCCGGCGGAATGAACGCGTAGCCGCCCGGCTTCAGCGTGTGCTTCTTGCCCTGCAGCGTCAGCTCGGCTTCGCCTTCGACGACGAACAGCACGGCTTCGGCGTTCTTGTCCTGCTCGGGCTTGTCGCTGCCGCCGCCCGGATTCACTTCGACGATGTACTGCGAGAAGGTTTCGGCGAAACCCGACAGCGGGCGAGCGATCACCCACAGGCGCGTGTTCGTCCAGAACGGCAGCCAGCTCGTGACGATGTCGCGCATCACCCCCTTCGGGATCACCGCGTACGCCTCGGTGAACATCGCGCGATCGGTCAGCAGATCCGTCTGCGGCGGGTGGCCGCCATGCGGCGCGTAATACGTTGTCTTAGACATATTGCATCCAGGCAATGGGTTGGTCCGGCCCCTGGCGCAAACGGCATCGGGCGGTTCGCACGCGCGTGGGGCACGCATGCGGCGGCGGGACATCGTTGCCGGGGTGGCTTGAAAGCGCATGCGCCTTCGTTCGGTCGGCCAGGCTTCGCGTCGGGTCCGTCCGGTTCATCGGACGCGGCGGCCCGGGTTGTCGGGCCGGTGGCCGGGCCGCGGAGCTCGCGATCATGCGGCGAGGCGCGGACGGCGGCACGGTTCGACTCGATACGCGAGCACCGCCGACGATAGCGAAGTCGATCGCGATCGACCAATTAAATGTTGCGATGACATGCATTCGATTTCCCACTGCCGCCCGGCACCCGCGATGCGCGGTGAACGGGCATTGCGCGGCAGGCTGGCTATCAGGGAAATCCTGACGAATGCGTCAGGGTCGCGGCACATCCGGTCACGCGGATCGGCGCGGTGGCGACGTGCTCGCGCCAGCGGATCGCTCGCCGTGTCGGGGTCGTCAGGCTGGTACGGACGGAAGCACGATCCGTGATGGCGCATGCCGATTCTGCCCGGGCACGATCATGCGCGGCAGGTCAGGTCGTCGATGGAGGGGGAAACACGGCGGGAGGTGATTGCCGGCCCGTCGATCGGGCGCATGGCAGCGGCTGATGAAGCCGGAAGGGGTCGACGGTCAGGCCGGCGATGACGGCCCGGCAGGCCGCCGGGCCGAATCTCGCGTCGGGTGCCGACGCCGTCGGCGCGCCGGTGCGCGTGTTGCGCACCGTGCCGCGCCCGCGGCGATCAGTCCCAGTCGCGGTCGCGGTGATGACGATGCTTGTGGTGACGATAGCCGCGGTCGCCGCCGTAATCACGCTCGTACGAGTTGCGCGACATGTTGCCGCCGAGTGCCGCGCCTGCGCCGCCGCCGACGGCCGCGCCCAGCAGGCCGCCCGTGCGGCCGCCCATCGCGTTGCCTGCCGCGGTACCCGCGCCGCCGCCGAGTGCGCCGCCGATGATCGCACCGGTACGCTCGCGACGATTCGACGTCACCGCGCCGCCGGCACCGCCGCCGATGGCGCCGCCGATCACCGAGCCGGTGCTGCCGCCGACTGCACCACCGACCGCTGCGCCGGCTACCCCGCCGAGCGCGCCGCCAAGTGCGTTGTTCAGGTCACCGGCCAGTGCCGGCAGCGACGTCGCGCCGGTCAGCACGGCGACGACGAGAGTGGGGGCGATTTTCTTCCACATTCCCGTATTCTTCCTTGTTCACGATCTGGTTATTGAAGGTCCGCTCGGTACGCCGATCTGAATCGATCGACATCCGGTCGGGCTTTGTGCCGAACCGCGGACCAATTCATTTCAATGAGCTTGCGGCGAAGAATAGCACCGGTCCCGCTTCCTTGCCGTGGACATTCTGGTAACAAGTTGTTTACGGATAACGGACGTCGAACGGGCCCGCCGGATTCGCCCGAAACCCGCGCCGGCATTGGCTTTCGAGACGTTCCGGCCCTGCGGCGCAACACGCCGGCCATGCGCGGCGTCGCGCGTTTGCGACACACGTGGCAACACATCGGGTACGCGGCGTGCGCAGGCGCCCGCGCAGCGGTCGGGAAGAGATGACGGGGTCAGTACACGCCGGGCAGCAACCGCCAGGTCCGCGCGCAATAGGCGTCGTATTCGGCGCCGAATTGCGAACGCAGCAGCGCCTCCTCCGAGCGGATCCGCGCGACGAGCGGCACCAGCGTCAGCACGACCAGCAGCACGCCGACGCCCGAGCGGAACACCAGCGCCCAGCCGAGCGAATTGACGACCAGGCCGAGATAGCTCGGATTGCGGATGCGGCTGTAGATGCCGCCGGTCACGAGCGTATGGCCCGGCTGGATCGCGACGAGCCCGCTGAAGCGCTTGCCGAGCACGAACACGGGCCACATGCGCAGCACACCGCCCGCGATGAACAGCACGACGCCGATCCAGCGCACCGTCTCACCGCCGAAGGTCCAGGCGTCGAGCCGGTCGGTCAGCGCGGGCAGGTATGCGAGCAGGAAGCCGCTCGCCGCGAATGCGGCGAGCACCCAGCGGTTGTCGCGATTCTCGCGCTCGCCGCTGCTCAGGTTGCCTTCGGAGAACAGCGCGGCGACGGCCATCGCGAGCGTCGCGATCGCGACGACGGTCAGTTGGGGATGCGAGAAGAACGCGGCGAACCCGCCGCTGCCGAGCACGGCAAGCCCGAGATAGACGAGCGTGGACAGGCTCGACAGGACGACGGCCTTGCGGGTGACGGTCATGACGGCCTCGTAGCGATGCACTTTCCTGTGAAGTATAGGAAGTGCGCACACGAAGTGTCGTGCGCGGCAGTCACGCGGCGCATGAACCTGCGCGAATCATCCGGCGCAAGGCGGCGAACCGGGCCGCTGCGGCCGAGGCTCGCGCGCGCTGCAACGGATCAGCGGATGCGGAAGTTGCCGCCGATCCCGACGCTGACGGGCGGCGCGTAGTACGCGGGCGCATAGCCGTAGTAGGCCGGCGCGGGCGCGTAGCCGTACGGCGGTGCGACGTAGCAGCCGGACAGGCCGCCGATCAGGGCAAGCGTGATGAGAAGTCTGGTCATGGCTCGATTCCCGGCGCAAAAGACGAATGGCACCTCGCGAAAACCGCGCCGCCGCGAAGGGCGGCGACCGGCACGAAGAGGCGATCCGCCCTTCCTGTCGCTCGATGATGCAATGCGCGGAGTCTAGCGCCGGGCCTGGCCGGACGAGTTTCGCCGGCGGTTACACGTGTTACCTCGCATGACCGCCGAAACAACCGGTGGCGGCGCGGCGTCCGGCCGGCGGGCCTTCGCCGTGCCTCGTGCCATCGACCCGTTACACGAAACGCGCACGAATGCGCTGCGCGAGCGTTTCGAGCGTCGCCGCGTCGGCGATCTCGCGGGCGTGCATCCGCAATTCGGCGCCTTCCCAGCGCGGGATCACGTGGAAATGCACGTGCGGGACCGTCTGGCCGGCCGCCGCGCCGTTGAACTGGCCGATGAACACGCCGTCCGGCTCGAGCGCCGCACGCACCGCCGCCGCGACGCGCTGCGTCATGCGGATGCCGGCCGCGGCCGCGTCGCCGGACAGCTCGAAGATCTGCGCGGCCGGCTCCTTCGGGATCACGAGCACGTGACCGTCGGCCTGCGGCATCAGATCCATGATCGCGAGTGTCGCGTCGTCTTCCGCGACCTTCACGCAAGGCAGTTCGCCACGCAGGATTTTGGCGAACGGGTTGTTGTCGTCGTAGGACATGGTGTTTTCCGATATCGGTTGGACAGTGGGGCCGGGAGGGCGATGCCGGACGATTATCGGCCGGCGAGCGCCTCGATTTCAACTCGCGCGGCGCGGCGGGTCGAGCCGTCCGGCGCGAAGCATCGCGAACCGATCGTCACGCGGCCGCGATTGCCACGCATCGCCCGAACCTGCGACACTGCCGGATCGTTGCCGGCCGGCACGCCACCGAGGACGCTCGCGCATGACGATCCCCCTCAAGAAGCTGATGCTGCGCGGCGTCGCGCTCGTGCTCGTCGCCGCGGTCGGCTACACCGGCTATATGCTGTCCCGGCTCGCGCCGATCGCGACCGGCTACGCGGCGAAGGCGCTGTGTTCGGGCGTGTTCGTGTCGGGCCGGCCGGCCGCGTCCGTGATCGACGTCGACATCATGGCCGGCGTCCATCCGCTGCTGAAGCTGGTACGCCCGTCGATCGATCGCGACCACCATCGCGCGACGGCGACCTTCGCCGGTTTCGCCGAGCGCGAAGCCGACTTCCGGCCGGGGCTCGGCTGCACGCTCGTGCCCGACGCGACGCCGACCACGTTGCCGGCCGCATTGCCGCCGCTTCCCGATCCGCCGTCCGACCAGCCTGCACCTGCCACGCCTCCCGCCGGCATCGACGCGCACAAGCTGCAGGCCGCGCTCGACCGCGCGTTCGACGAACCCGATCCGGCACGGCCTCGCCGCACGCGCGCGATCGTCGTGATGTGGCGCGGCCAGGTGATCGCCGAACGCTACGCGCCCGGCTTCACGGCCGACACGCCATTGCCCGGCTGGTCGATGACGAAGACCGTGACGGCCGCACTGGTCGGCACGCTCGTCGCGCAGCACAAGCTGTCGCCCGATGCAGCGGCGCTGTTGCCCGAGTGGCGCGGCAGCGGCGACCCGCGCGCGGCCATCACGCTCGACGAGTTGCTGCGGATGACGAGCGGCCTGCAGTTCAACGAGGACTACGACGACCCGCTGTCCGACGTCGCCGTGATGCTGTTCACGCAGCCCGACATGGCACGGTTCGCATCGGCGAAGCCGCTCGCCGCGACGCCCGGCACGCAGTGGTACTACTCGAGCGGCACGAGCGCGATCGTCGCGCGCGTGATGCGCGAAGCGCTGGGCGGCAGCGAGGACGACTACCTTGCGTATCCGCGCCGCGCGCTGTTCGCGCCGCTCGCGATGCGCAGCGCGGTGTTCGAGCCCGATGCATCCGGCACGCTCGTCGCTCCGTCGTACCTGTATGCGAGCGCGCGCGACTGGGCGCGTTTCGGGCAACTGCTGCTGCAGGACGGCGTGTGGAACGGGCAGCGGCTGCTGCCGGAAGGCTGGGTGCGCTACCTGACACGCGCGACGCCGCAGTCGTCGCGCCAGGAGTTCGGCGCGCAGCTGTGGGTCAAGGTGCCGGAGCCGTTCAACGATCGCGATCCGCAGGCGAGCGCGATGCCGGCCGACGCGTTTCATGCGGTCGGCCATGAAGGCCAGTTCGTGAGCGTGGTGCCGAGCCGTCAGCTGGTGGTCGTGCGGCTCGGGTTGTCGCGGCCGGAATCCGCGTGGAATCACGAGGCGTTTCTCGCGCGCGTGCTCGCTGCGGTGCCGGCGCCTGGCGCGTGAAGCGATGATTCACGCGTGAAGCGGCGGCAATGGCAACACTGCCGCTTCACGCGCTACCGCCCGCGCGTTACGGATTCGCGCTGCCTGCGTATTGCTTGAAACCTTCACGCGTCGCGAGACGCTCGATGTAGCGCGACACCGCCGGCAGATCCGGATGCTCGAACGGCGTGCCGAACCAGCGGTTCACCGACAGGCCGATCGGAATGTCCGCAAGCGTGAACGTATCGCCGGCCACGTACGCGCCGGTCTTTTCGAGCTGGGCGTTCAGCACGTGCATGTGCTTCGTCCAGCCTGCGATCGACTGCGCGATGCCGGCCGGATCCTGATGATCGGGCGATTTGCGCACGAGGCCGAGGAACGCGCCGACCCACGAGCGGTTCAGGTCCGCCCCCTGCCAGTCGATCCACTGGTCGACCCGCGCACGCGCCTGCGGCTCGGCCGGATACAGCGCATCGCCGCCGTAGCGGTTCGCGAGATAGCGAATGATCGTGTTCGACTCCCAGAGCACGAAGTCGTCGTCCTTGATGACGGGCACGAGCGCGTTCGGATTCAGTGCGAGATAGGCCGGATCGTTGGTCGTGCGGAAGCCCGCACCCCAGTCTTCCTGTTCGAACGGCAGGTTCAGTTCGGTGCACAGCCACAGCACCTTGCGGACGTTGATGGACGGGATCTTGCCGAGGATGTGCAGCATGCAGTCTCCTTGTGAGGTCGGATGCGGAGCGTTCGGGGCGCACGGCACGCCTCGAACGCGTTCATGCCGAATTTATACACGACCTCGCGGCAAACGGCAGGCCGCGGGCGCGAAATCGGTGTGCGGCCGATTCGTCAGGTCACGCAGCGCGTGCTCGACCGTCGGGAACCGGAACATGAATCCGTCCCGATGCAGCCGCGCCGGCATCACGCGCTGCCCGTCGAGCAGCAACTCGGCCATCTCGCCCATTGCGGTGCGCAGCGGCGCGGCCGGAACGTGCAGCCACGCGGGGCGGCGCAGCACCTTCGTCACGACCTGCACGAACTCGCGCTGGGTCACTGCCACCGGTGCAACCGCGTTGTAGACACCGTGCATGCCCGCGTTCGACATCGCACGTGCGACGATCCGCAGCACGTCGTCCCGGTGAATCCAGCTCATCACCTGCGCGCCGTCGCCGAATCGTCCGCCCATCCCGAAGTAATGCGGCAGCAGCATCGGGCGCAGCGCGCCGCCGGGGCCGAACACGATACCCAGCCGCAGCACCACCGAGCGCACGCCGTGACGTTCGAGCGGCTGCGCGGACTGCTCCCACTGCCGGCACAGTTCGGCCATGAAGCCGGTGCCGGCGCGGCTGCCCTCGTCGAGCCGTTCGTCACCCGGCCGCACGCCGTAATAGCCGATCGCCGACGCCTGGATCCACGTGCGCGGCTTGACCTCGGCGGTGTCGACCCAGCGCATCAGCGCCTGCGTGACGCCGACGCGGCTCGCGAGCAGCACCGCCTGCCGGCGCTTGCTCCAGCGCGCGCCCAGCACCGGCGCCCCCGCGAGATTGATGACCGTGTCGAAGCGCTCGTGCGGCTGCAACTGGTCGGCGGACGTCACGCTGCGCACGCGGCCGTGGAACAGGTAGGCCGCATGCAGCGGATCGCGCGCCAGCAGCGTGACCGTGTGGCCTGCAGCGAGCAACTGGTTCACGAGCGTTTCGCCGATGAAGCCGGTCCCGCCGGTCACGAGCACGTTGCCGGCCGGCTGCCCCGCGAACGGATTGGCGGCCGGCGCGCGGTGCGCGATGCGGCACGCGGCGATCCCGTCGCGGATGCCCGACACGGTCACGCCGACGGCGAACAGGCTGAGCAGCCAGCCGCGCCAGCCGAGGTCGAGCGGCTGCAGCGCGGTCGGCTCGTGCGCCCAGGCCGCAAGCTGCATCGCGATCATCCCGAACAACGCGCCGCCGTTGACGGCCAGCAGCGTATGCAGCACGCGCTCGGTCGCCGGCAGCTTGCGGCTCTGGTCTTCGACGACGAAGTCCCACAACGTCAGCGCCACTTCGACGAGCACGACCGCAGCGAGGGCCGCAACCCACGCGCCGTGAAACGCGACGTTCGCGATCGATGCGAACACGAGGCCGTAGAGCACGGAACGCACCGCGTGAATTGCCAGTTCGAGCCGTGCGCGCGGGCTGTGCGGCAGGTCCTGCGTGAGCTCATGGTGATAAAGCGTATCGAATGCGCCCATCGCGCCCTGCACGATCAGCAGGTTGAGCGCCCAGTCGAAAGCAGGCAAGGTGTTCATTCGGTATCCCTCCTCCACAGCCAGACCAGCGGCGGCACCATCGAGACAAGCGCGACGACATCGATCGCCACATGGCCCCACACATGCGCCTGCCACGACAACAGCACGTCCTGCGGCGCCCAGATCAACAGGCCGGCCAGCAGCCAGCCCCACACTTCCCGTTTCCGCAACCGGTTGCCGAGGTGGACCAGCGCGATCATCCAGACCGACGCGCACTGCACCGTCGCGCCGATCAGCGACATCCACCAGATCTGCTGCGCACGCGCCGCATCGGGCATCGTTCCCGCCCGGAAATACAGCTCGATGCCGCGGTGATAGGCATCGAGCCACGGCGCGCCGGCCACCCACGGCACGACTGCGCCGACCAGCAGGTGCACGATCGCTGCCGCCATCATCCAGTTCACGACGATGCGTCGCAGCGTGTCGCGCGCCGGGCGGTCTGCTTCCCTGCTTTCGGCGGCCTCGCCGATACCGCACGCCGCATCGTCGCAGCGCGCCTCGGCGCGATACCCGAGCCAGCGCGAAACCGCGTACCGGTTACGTGCGAAGCGGCGATACAGCGGCGCGAGCGCGGCGCGCATGGCCGGCACGCGCAGCAGCCAGACGAGCCAGCGGCGCCCAACCAGCGCATGGGCGGCCACGATGCTGTCGACGCCGGTCAGCATGCGTCCGTCGGGCAGGCGCGCGTGCAGCTCGCGATTCAGCGCGGGCAGGTCGACGCCCAGCGGCGCCGGGTCGAAACCCGGCTCGGCGATATCGACGAACGCCAGCCGGTGCCGCGCGTCGCGGGCCCCGAGACGCCGTATTTCCGCGACGCATAACGGACAGCGTCCGTCGAAGTAAAGAACCAATTCACTTGCGCCCATGCTTCGCACTCCTTTTTGTTTTCGCAAGCATCATGAAGCGATCGATCGACTGCTTTTCGGGATGTGTCGCCGCCGCGCCGGCCCCGCGCGGCGGCGACACGCCTACATCGGCTTGACCACCATCACGAAATAGACGGTCAGCATCGCGAAGAACGCCGGATAGCCGAGCAGTTCCCACCGCTTCGCGTAGCGCCAGTAGCGCTCGGGCAATGTGGCGTCGCCGTTGGCGTGCGCGAGCTTCGCCATCGAGGCAAGTTCGAGCTGCAGCCACACGACCGGTAGCCAGCACGCACCGGCGATCGCATACAGCACGATCGACGCGAGCAGCCACGGCGTATGCCACGACCAGCCGGCCGTATGCGCGAGCCACAGCCCGGACGCCGGCTGGAAGATCACGGCCGGCGTCGTGAACCACCAGTCCGCGCGCACCACGAGCCGCGACACGGCCGCGATCGCGGGCACCGACCGCGTGCGGTTCGCGAAGAACAGGTAGAACGCGGTGCCGAACCCCGTGCCGACCAGCAGCACCGAGGACAGGATGTGAAGCGCCTTGATGACGAGATAGGTATTCATGCTTGTTCTTCTTCTGAAAAAAGGATCAACAGGATCGCGAGAATCGGCACGTTCTTGAGCACGGGGCCGAACGGTTCGGCCAACAGGCCGGGCATCGTGACCGCGATGACGGCCGAGTACGCGACGATCAGTGCCGCTTGCGCGGCCCACAGCCGCCGCGACGGCGCGGCAACGGTCGCGATGCCGAACGCGAAATCCAGCGCGCTGGCCGCGTAGAGCGCGATCAGCGCAGGCAGCCCCGTCAGGTGCGCAGGCGCGAGCAGCGCGAGGCTCGCGTGCAGCGGATGGACGAACGCACTGACGATCGCCGTCCAGATCCACACGATCGCGAGTGCGCCCCGCAGCAACGGGCGCCGCCACATCGCGAGCGCGTCGCGACGCAGCAGTGCGGCGGCATCCGCGCCGATGAAGCTGCCGATGCCGCGCGGCGGCCGGCCGAGCACGGCCGCGGTGGCCGCCGGATCGCCGGTGTTGCCGCCGCGCAGCATCGTCCACGTGTCGCGCGTGAACATCGCGCCCGGCAGCATGCCGGACAGCATGGCCGCCGCGCCGGCCAGCGGGCCCGGCAGCGACACGCGGGCAGCCGGCGGGAACCCCAGCGCGGCACGATAGCCGGCCAGCATCTCGCGGTATTCGACTTCGTCGTTGCCGACCACATCGATCACCCGGCTGCCGGCCGCCGGCGCATCGCCCGGTTGCACGACGAGCCGCGCGACGACTTCGGCGAGATCGTCGACATGCACGGGGCGCAGCCGCTGACGGCCGCCCGCCGGCAGCACCTGCACGGGCAGGCTCGCGAGCATCCGGAAAAACCGCGCCGACGTGCCGGCCGTGCCGTAGACGAGCGCGGGACGCACGATGCGGAAATCGATCGGCAGCGTCTGCAGGAAGCGGTCGGCCGCGTGCTTGCTCGCGAAGTACCGCGTATCGCCGCGCTCGACACCGAGCGCCGAGACCTGGATCACGCGCCGCACGCCGGCAAGGCAGCACGCGGTAAAGAGCGCGCACGGCGCGGCGCGATGCACGGCGTCTAGCGTCGTGCCGCGTCGATCGGCCAGCATGCCGACCGCGTTGATCACCACGTCGACACCCTTCAGCCGCGCGAGCCACGCGGCCGGATCGACGTCCCTCGCGAAGTCGATCGCGACGTCGCGCGGGCCGGCCGCGTGACGCACGCCGCGCAGCACGCGATGGCCGCCGGCTTCGAGCTGCGCGCACAGCGCCCGCCCGATGAAGCCGTTCCCGCCGCAGACGAGCACGGTCATGCCGCGTGCGCCGGTACGCTCGGGCGGGCAGGTCGACGGCAAGGCCGCGTTCATTTTTATCCTCTATTTACAGTTATTTCTGTACAGACAGAAATATCGATCCCGAAAAAAGCGGGCTGTCCGCCCGCACTTCCGCTACCGCTTACTTCGACGGCTTGCGCCTGACTGTCTGGCTGATCTTCGCGCCGATGCCGAGCGCCTTCATCAGCGTATCGGGCTTGAGCCGCAGCATCTCGTCCGACCACGTCGTGAGCGTCTCGACGAACTGCAGCGTGTCGCGAATGCGCTGTTCGGTCTCGCGGCTCTCGTTCGCGATCTCCGGATTCGTCAGGCAGTCGCGCAACACCGTGAGCGTCGGCTCGATCTCGCGCTGCCGCCGCCCTTCGACGATCAGCTTGAACAACTCCCAGATGTCGGTCGACGTCTCGAAGTGGTCGCGGCGATCGCCCAGCACGTGCACGACCTTCGCGAGGCGCCACGCCTGCAGCTCCTTCAGGCTCGTGCTGACGTTGGAGCGCGCGACGTTGAGCGTCTCGGCGATCTCGTCGGCCGCGACCGGCCGCCCGGCCAGGTAGAGCAGCGCGTGAATCTGCGAGACGGTGCGGTTGACGCCCCACCGCGAGCCCATTTCGCCCCAGTGGAGAATGAATCGTTCGGCGATCGGTGTGAGTTCCATGTCGGCAAATTTATTCATTTCAGTTATTTCTGTCAAGAGAGAAATAACCGGACGATCCGGCACCTTCCGGCCGCGCCCGCCCGCGATCGGCCGCTTCCTTTACAATGCGCGGGATTTTTCCGATTTCAGGCCGTCCCCGCCTTTCTGATAAGAGGTTTCCATGATCATCAAACCGCGCGTGCGTGGCTTCATCTGCGTGACGACTCATCCGGTCGGCTGCGAAGCCAACGTCAAGGAACAGATCGACTACGTGACTTCGCACGGCCCGATCGCCAACGGCCCGAAAAAGGTGCTCGTGATCGGCGCGTCGACCGGCTACGGCCTCGCCGCCCGGATCTCGGCCGCATTCGGCTCGGGCGCGGACACGCTCGGCGTGTTCTTCGAGCGCGCCGGCAGCGAGACGAAGCCCGGCACGGCCGGCTGGTACAACAGCGCCGCGTTCGAGAAATTCGCCGCTGAAAAGGGGCTCTATGCGCGCAGCATCAACGGCGACGCATTCTCCGACAAGGTCAAGCAGGTCACGATCGACACCATCAAGCAGGATCTCGGCAAGGTCGACCTGGTCGTCTACAGCCTCGCGGCACCGCGTCGCACGCACCCGAAGACGGGCGAAACCATCAGCTCGACGCTCAAGCCGATCGGCAAGGCCGTCACGTTCCGCGGCCTCGACACCGACAAGGAAGTGATCCGCGAAGTGTCGCTCGAACCGGCGACGCAGGAAGAGATCGACGGCACCGTCGCCGTGATGGGCGGCGAGGACTGGCAGATGTGGATCGACGCGCTGGCCGACGCCGGCGTGCTGGCCGACGGCGCAAAGACCACCGCGTTCACGTATCTCGGCGAGCAGATCACGCACGACATCTACTGGAACGGCTCGATCGGCGAAGCGAAGAAGGATCTCGACAAGAAGGTGCTGTCGATCCGCGACAAGCTGGCCGCGCACGGCGGCGACGCCCGCGTGTCGGTGCTGAAGGCCGTGGTCACGCAGGCCAGCTCGGCGATCCCGATGATGCCGCTGTACCTGTCGCTGCTGTTCAAGGTGATGAAGGAAGCCGGCACGCACGAAGGCTGCATCGAGCAGGTATACGGGCTCCTGAAGGACAGCCTGTACGGCGCGACGCCGCACGTCGACGAAGAAGGCCGCCTGCGCGCCGACTACAAGGAACTCGACCCGCAGGTGCAGGCGAAGGTCGTCGCGATGTGGGACCACGTGACGAACGAGAACCTGTACGAGATGACCGACTTCGCGGGCTACAAGACCGAGTTCCTGCGCCTGTTCGGCTTCGAGATCGCCGGTGTCGACTACGACGCGGACGTGAACCCGGACGTGAAGATCCCGGGCATCATCGACACGACGGTCTGACGAAACGCGCCGCCGCCGTGCACACGCACGGGCGGCGGATGCGCGTGGCCGGCGGCGTCAACGCGGCGCCGGTTCTTCCAGATAGACGCCCGACGACAGCGTGGCCTTCACCTGCCGCGTGAACTCGTCGGTCGACACTTCCTCCTCTCCCGCCTCGATCGCGTCGTAGGCCTGGCGCACGACGTCGGCCGGCGTGGCCTTCGGCACGTCGAGGCCGGCCGTCAGGTCGGTGTCGATGAAGCCGGCATGCAGCCCGACGACCTGCGTGTGCTGCTCGCGCAGCGAATGGCGCAGCCCGTTGGTCAGCGCCCATGCGGCCGATTTCGACACGCCGTAGCCCGACAGGATCGGCCGGTTCACCCAGCTCGCGACGGACAGGATGTTCAGGATCGCGCCGCCGCCGTGGCTGGCGAGAGTGCCGGCAAACGCGCGCGACATCGCCAGCGTCCCGAACACGTTGGTTTCGAAGTGGTCGCGCAACGCGTCGGGCGCGCCGTCGTCCGTCAGGCTGCCGAGCCGCGCGATGCCGGCGTTGTTGATCAGCAGCGTGACGTCGCGTGCCGCGTCGGCAGCTGCGGCAACGGCCGCCGGATCGGTCACGTCGAGCTTCACGGGCACGACGCCCGGCAGCGTCACGCTGGCCGGATCGCGCGCCGCCGCATAAACCTTGCGCGCCCCTCGCGCGAGTGCCTGCTTCGCAAACTCGAGCCCGAGCCCGCGGTTTGCGCCCGTCACGAAAACGACTGCACCTTCGATCTTCATGATCGTTCCTTTCGCATGATGAATCGCCTGCGCGCCGGCTCGCCGCGCGCATGAGATCCGGTGGAAAACGAGGTTGCCATTGCTTGCCGAACCGGTACGCCGCCGAGGGCAGACGGCGAGCCGTCCGCTGCCCGTCATCCCGCAGCGCCAAAGACGCGACCGGTTGCCATCCATGTCCGGCCGGCCGTGGCTTTGCATCGCCCGCCAGGTCGGCTACACTCGATGTCAATGTCGATCACCATTGTCTTTGCGGTGCATTCTGTTCGCACCGCATCGGTATGTCAATGGCGATCGCCATTGTGTTTTCCAATCGACGTGATCGGCAAAATCAGGGAGAGATCGATGGGCGTATCAAGACAGCAGGCCGCCGAGAACCGGAGCGCGATCGTCGCGGCGGCCGAGCGGCTGTTCCGCGCGCGCGGCGTCGATGCCGTCGGGCTGACGGAGCTGATGAAGGAAGCCGGCTTCACGCAAGGCGGCTTCTACAACCACTTCAAGTCGAAAGACGCGCTCGTCGCCGAAGTGATGGAAAAGGCGATGCACGACCGCGCCGATTCGCCGAACGCCGGCAGTCTCGACGCACAGGTGGCGTTGTACCTGTCGGCCGCGCATCGCGACAACGTCGAGGCCGGGTGCCCGCTGTCCGCCTTCGCCGGCGACGCGCCGCGGCTGACCGACGCAGCGCGCGCATGCTACGCGCACGGCCTCGCCGCCTATCTCGACCGGCTGGAACCGATGGTGGCGACCGAAGGCGCAACGCCCGAGCAGACGCGTCGCGACGCGCTCGCGGTTTTCAGCCAGATGGTCGGTGCGCTCGTGCTGTCGCGCGCGATCGCGGGCACCGATCGCGCGCTGGCCGACGAAATCCTCGACGCGGGACGGCAGACGCTGACCGGCGGACGCGGCGCCCAGGGCACGCCGGCGTAACGCTGCGCCGCCCGCCGGCGCTACTCGACCGCCCGTGCGGCATCCCACAGCGGCCGCCCGCCGAGCGCCGCATGCCACGCGGCGAAACGCGTGCGCCACGCCTCGAACGGCTCGGCCAGCGGATGGCGCGGATCGTCGCTAAGCGAATACGCCATCCCCTCGATCAGCCAGCGCGGCTTGGTCACGACGGCCACGTTGCCGAGCACTTCGGCCTGGCGATGATGGATCAGCTCGTGCGCGATGAAGTAGGTCGTCCAGCCGCGCGGTGCCACGGCCACGCCGAAATTGCCCAGCGTCAGCGCCGCACGCTGGCCGAGGCCGAACGCATCGGCGCACGTGCGCGTCGCACAGAACACGACGCGCGGCGCCTCGCGGAACGGGCCGACAGCCGCCGCCGCGCGCGCATAGCCTTCGCGATAGAGCTGCTGTGCGTCGCCGAGCTTCGCGGCATCGTCCGTGCAGATATCGGCGCTCGGGCACGACACGCCGGGGATCAGCGCGGGCGCGACGATGCGCAGCGGCTTGACGAGCGCATACGCGGCAATCGGCAGCGCGACGAGCAGGCCCGTGAGGGCGAAAGCGACGTGGGAGCGTTTCATCCGGGCGGCGGTTCCGTGGCGTTTCGTTGAAGTCTTCCGGCGTGAATATATCGGACCGGCGACGCTTCCGGCCCGGATTTTCATTCACCCGCCGCGAGCGTGAAGAACACAAGCACCGGGGAGACCGGATGCATGACGGATGCCATTACACCAATTGCTTGTGGAAGTACGTCGTCGCGCAGAGCGCGCCGTCGGGCATCAGCGCATAGTTCGGCACGACGCCGACGCGCTGCCAGCCGGCCCGCTCGTACAGCCGCTCGGCGTCGCTGCCCGTCACGGTGTCGAGCACGAGCACGGTCTTGCCGGCATCGCGTGCAGCCGCGTCGGCCGCCGCCATCAGCCGCGCGGCGATGCCCTGCCGGCGCGCGTGCCGCGACACGAGCATCTTCGCGATGTCCGCGCGATGCGGCTGGTTCTCGGGCTGCGCGATCACGACCTGCACGGTGCCGAGGATCCGGCCGGCCGCATCCTCGGCGATCAGCAGGATGCGCTCGTCGTCCTGGACGCCCTCGGCCACGCGCGTCCAGAACGCGACGGCGGTCGAACGCGCGATCGGCAACATGAAGCTGACGGACGCGCCGCCTTCCACGCAATCGATCAGCACGTCGGCCAGTGCATCGACACAGCGCATCGCTTCGCGCGCATCGACGCGGCGGACGGTAACAGATTCGGTCATGCCATCTCCGGTAGTCAGGCGGACCGCATGCGCGGGTTCGGCATGGGCCGCGATAGAAAGCGCGCCAGCCGCCGTCGATGCGTGCAAAACGGCGGCAGGCGTCCGGCAGCGCGGCGCCCGGTCGGCGCGCGTTACCGCCCCTTATCCTACGCGACGAGAATTTTCGCTGCATCGGCGTCGGCATCGCCTACACTTAGCCAAATGGATAACTTTCAACCCGGCATCAGCGACGTATTCCACGCCCTCTCCGATCCGACGCGCTGCGCGATCGTCAGCGCGCTCGGCCAGGGCGAGCGGACCGTTTCCGCGCTGGCGGCGCCGTTCGACATGGCGCTGCCGTCGTTCATGAAGCATGTCGCCGTGCTCGAGCGCAGCGGCCTCGTGCAGACCCGCAAGACCGGCCGCTCGCGCACCTGCGCACTGGTCGGCAGCCGGCTGACCGAAGCCGAGGCATGGCTCGCCGCACAACGCGCGCTGTGGGAAGCGCGCGCCGACCGTCTCGTCGAATTCGTCGAACGCCACCATCAGGAGGAGCACGATGTCAGCCAGCCACGTCGAACCCGTTGAAGCCCACGATCTCGTCATCACGCGCACGCTGCACGCGCCGCGCCGCGCACTGTGGCGCGCGTGGACCGACCCCGAATTGCTGAAGGAATGGTGGTGCCCGAAGCCGTGGACCACCGAGGTGCGCGCCTTCGACCTGCGGCCGGGCGGCGCTTTCCACACGTTCATGCGCGGCCCCGACGGCGGCACGAGCGACAATCCCGGCTGTTTCCTCGACATCGTGCCGGAATCGCGCATCGTGTTCACGTCGATGCTCACCGGCGGCTGGCGGCCGCAGGCGCCGTGGATGGGCTTCACCGCGATCATCACGATGGCCGACGACGATGCGGGCAGCCGCTACGAGGCGCGCGTGATGCATCCCGATGCCGCGACCCGCGAGCGCCACGAAGCGCTCGGGTTTTTCGAGGGCTGGAACACCTGCATCACGCAGCTCGAAGCCTTCGCGGCCGCCCTGCGCTGAGCGGCCGGGCATGCCCGCGCGGGCGGCCATTGCATGCCGCCGCGCCCGCGCCTAGGATTCCTGAAGGAAGCATGACGACACGCCGGCCGCCGGCGTGCACCGTCGCGCGCATTCCGCGGGAGGCAATATGTTGCATACGCACACGCATTCGACCCGGGTCAGCCGGCACCTGAACGCACCACGCGGGCGCGTCTACCGCGCGCTGCTCGACCCGCACGCGGTCGAGCAGTGGAAGGTGCCCGACGGCATGACGTGCCGCGTGCATGCATACGATGCGCGCGAAGGCGGCGCGCTGCGCGTGTCGCTGAGCTACGACGCGGCGTCGGGCGGCACCGGCAAGTCCGGCGCGCGCACCGACACCTATCACGGCCGCTTCGTCACGCTCGTGCCGGACGAGCGGATCGTCGAGATCGACGTGTTCGAAACCGACGACCCGATGCTGCGCGGCGCGATGACGATCACGATCACGCTGTCCGACGAAGCGGGCGGCACGCGCGTGGACGCCGTGCACGACGGCGTTCCACCTGGCGTGCCGGCCGCCGACAACGAAACCGGCTGGCAGATGGCGCTGGCGCGGCTCGCGGCGCTGGTGGAAGCGGCGTGAGCCTGCGCCGGCACGTCAGCCGAGCCGGTATGCGCGCGTGACCGTGCCGCGGAACAGCGCGTCGCGCTCGTCCGCGCTGGCCTGCGCGGTCAGCCGCTTGAACGCGTTCCAGCCGTTCACGAACGAATACGAGCCCTTGTCGACCGGGAAATTGCCCTCGAACATGCAGCGCCCGGGGCCGAACGCGTCGATGCAGGTCATCATCCACGGCTTCCACGTGTCGGCAAGCTGCGCGGAAGACGGCGGCTTCGCGCCCTTCTCGAAATCGAAGCCGTTGATGCGCATCCCGAGGCCGCCGACCTTCACGTACACGTTCGGCAACTGCGCGAGCGTGCGCATCGACGCCGACCAGCGCTCGAACACCTCCGGGCGCTTGTCCGCATAGCTGCCGATCCGCACGACCCCGCCGCAGTGATTGACGATGATCCGCGTGTCGGGGTTCGCCTTCGCGAGCTCGAACAACTCGGGCAATTGCGGAAAGAACAGCCACGCGTCGTACGACAGCCCGAGCGGCGCGAGCTGCGCGACGCCGGCCCGGTAGGCGGGATCGAGCAGCAGCCCGCGCGGCACCGCCGACAGCGGATTGGCGAGCGTCGGATCGGCATCCCACGTCGTCAGGTGCCGGACGCCGCGAAACCGCCCGCGCCCCGCTTCGAGATGCGCTTCCAGCACGTCGCGCACGCGTGCGCCGAGCCGCAGGTCCGCATGGCCGACGATGCCTTTCGCGACGGCTATGGGGCCGTGCTGCAGCGGCTCGGTCACACCGGCGACATAGGCCGTTTCACCGACCGGCTTCAGTTCGGCCGGGCCCGAATCGCGATAGCGCGTCTGCGCCTGCATGTAGACGGACGCCTGGATGTTGTGCCCCGAGCGTGCGTCCTGCAGGTAGTCGTCGAGCATGTAGATCCAGCCCGGCCGTTCATAGAAGTGATGATGCGCATCGACGATCGGCAGGTCGGGCTCGAGCGCAGGTTCGAGCGCCGACGCGAGCCAGTCGGGGCGCACCGCGAGATAGTTGCCTTGCGTCGTCATGCGGGAAACTCCATCGTGGGCCGGCGTCTCGGCGAACGCGGGCAGCGCGAGCGAGGCGGCGGCCGCGCCGAGCAGCCGGCGTCGCTTGATCGAAATCGTCGTGTCCATGTCATTCGCTCCGGTCGAACGCAACCAGCGACAGCGTGAGCAGCGTCGTGATCGCCAGCACGATCGCGAGGCCGAGCATGCCTGCCGTGAAGGTGCCGAAGCTGTCCTTCAGGTAGCCGACGAGATAGGGGCCCGCGAAGCCGCCGAGTGCACCGATCGAGTTGATCAGCGCGAGGCCGCCGGCCGCCGCCTGACCGGACAGGAACCGCGACGGCAGCGTGTAGAAGATCGTGCGGCCGGCAATCGTGCCGATCAGCGCGAGCGTGATGCCGACGAGTGCCGGCCCGAGCGTCAGGAAATGCGTCGACACGCCGAGCGCCACCGCGCCGATGAACAGCCCGATCGCCAGGTTCACGACGGGGCCGCCGCGACGATCGACGCGCTTCGCCCACCACAGCAGCGCGACCGTCGCGAAGAAGTACGGCACCGCGGACAGCCAGCCCGTCTGCATCGTCGACATGCCGTGCGCTTTCAGCATCTGCGGCAGCCAGATGCCGATCCCGTACGAGCCCATCGTGAAACCGAACGAGATCAACGCAAGCACGTACACACGCACGTCGCGCAACGCGACGCCGAATTGCTTCTTGCGGCCGGCCGCCGCGCCGTCGCGCTCGAATGCACGCTGCAGCGCGGCACGCTCGTCGTCCGACAGCCACGCGGCGTTCGCCGGCGAATCGGACAGCAGCTTCAGCACGAGAAAACCGAGCGCGCACGCGGGCAGCCCTTCGACGATGAACATCCACTTCCAGCCGGCGAGCCCGAGCGCGCCGTCGAGCTGCAGCAGCCACGTCGACAGCGGGCCGCCGATCAGCGACGACAGCGGCGTCGACACGGTGAACCACGCCAGCACGCGCGTGCGGTAGCTCGGCGGAAACCACACCGCGAGGAAGAAGATCACGCCCGGAAAGAACCCGGCCTCGCCGATGCCGAGCAGCAACCGGATCGCGTAGAAACTGGTCGGCCCGGTCGCGAGCGCGGTCGCGGCCGCCATCAGCCCCCACGTGATCATGATGCGGGCGAGCCAGCGGCGCGCGCCGAAGCGGTACAGCGCGAGATTGCTCGGCACCTCGAACAGGCAGTAGCCCGCGAACATGATCCCCGCGCCCCAGCCGAACTGCGTCGCGGTCAGCCCGAGATCGCGGTTCATTGTGAGCGCCGCGAACCCGACGCTCGTGCGATCCAGGTAGTTGAAGAAATACGCGAGCGCGAGCAGCGGGATGAAGCGCCACGCGGCTTTGCGCACGGCGCGTTGCTCGACCGATGCGTCGGTCTCGCGATCGGCGGGCATTGCCGGGGAAGCGGATGTCATGATTGTCTCCGTGGAGGCGGCGATCCTCTGCCGCACGGTGCGCGGCCGGGACGCCTTTGTTCGTTCGATGAATCGCGGCTGCGCTACGCGCTCGCCACTTCGTTCGCCGACGGCGCGCCGCCAGGCCCGTCGCCGTTCGCTGCATCGTCGGCACCGTACCGCCCCGCAACGACGCCGGCATCGATCAGCGCACGCGCATCGTCCGGCGTGTAGCCGAGTTCGCCGAGCAGCGCGCACGTGTCCTGGCCGAGGGCGGGCGGCGCCGAGCGCAGCCGCAGGCGCTCGCCCGCGAGCGTCAGCGGCAGCAGCGCGGTGCGCGTCTCGACCGGCCGCCCGGCGCTACTCGCATCGGCCGGCAGCGTCACGGCTTCGAGGCCGCCCGTGGCGAGCAGATGCGGATCGTCGAACAGGTCCTGCGGCTTCGTGATCGGTGCATACGGCAGGCCGGTCGATTCGAAGGTCGCGCCGATCTCCGCGGCCGAGTACGACGCCAGCCGCGAACGCAGCTCGGGCAGCAGCCATTCGCGCGCCTGCACGCGCAGGTTGTTGGTCGCCAGGCGCGGGTCGTCCTTCAGCGCGGTCAGGCCGAACGCATCGCAGAACAGCGCCCATTGCGTGTCCGACACGACCGCGAGAAAAATCTGTTCGTTGTCCTTGACGGAGAACACGTCGTAGACGGCCCACGCGGAAATCCGGCTCGGCATCGGCGACGCGGCCTGCCCCGTCACCGCGAACTGCATCATGTGCTGCGCGACGAGGAACACGTTGTTCTCGAACAGCGAGCTCTGCACCTGCTGGCCGCGGCCGGTGCGTTCACGCTGGGCGAGTGCGGCCATCGCGCCGATCGCGCCAAACATGCCGCCCATGATGTCGTTCACGCTCGTGCCCGCGCGCAGCGGCCGCCCCTCCGGGCCCGTCATGTACGCGAGGCCGCCCATCATCTGCACGACCTCGTCGAGCGCGGTGCGATGCTCGTACGGCCCCGGCAGGAAGCCCTTGTGCGACACGTACACGAGGCGCGGATTCAGCGAGTCCAGCGCCGGATAACCGAGGCCGATGCGGTCCATCGTGCCGCTCTTGAAGTTCTCGCTGAACACGTCCGCCGTCGCGACGAGCCGCAGCACGATCTCGAGCCCGCGCGGATCCTTCACGTCGACCGCGAGGCTCTTCTTGTTGCGGTTGAACATCCCGAAGAAGCCCGCGCCGGAACCACGCAGCGCCCGGGTGCTGTCGCCCGCGATCGGTTCGATCTTGATCACTTCCGCGCCGAGATCCGCGAGCAGCATCCCGCAGGTCGGCCCCATCACCATGTGCGTCATCTCGATCACGCGCACGCCTGCGTATGGCAGCGCGGAATTTGGTTGGCGATCGTTCATTGCGCGACTCCCGCCATGCATCCTTCCGGTTGCGCCGCCGTCGGCACGCGGCCGTCCGCATAGCGGAACCCCTTCGGCAACCCGGCGTCGGGCACGTGGCCGTACAGCGCCTCGGACGGCAGCGCCGCGTGCAGGATCGCGCGCGCGGCGAGCAGCGCGTCGACGTCGATGCCCGTGTCGTACCCCATCGCTTCGAGCAGGAACACGAGATCCTCGGTGACGATGTTGCCGGTCGCGCCGGGCGCATACGGACACCCGCCGAGGCCGCCCTGGCTCGCGTCGATCGTCGTCACGCCCGCGTCGAGCGCCGCGACGACGTTCGCGAGCCCCTGCCCGCGCGTGTTGTGGAAATGTGCGCCACCGGCCTTGTCGCCGACTTCGCGCTGCAGGCGCGCGAACAGCCGGCGCACCTGTGCGGGGTTCGCATAGCCGCTCGTGTCGGACAGGCCGATTTCGTCGACGCCGCATTCGGCCATCGCGACGGCCATCGCGATCGTCTCGTCGTCGCTGACGGCGCCCGCGATCGTGCAGCCGAACGCGACCGACACGCCGGCCTCGATCTGTACCGACGGATACCGCGCATCGCGCAGCGCGACGACCGCGCGCACTTCGTCGATCATCTGCGCGGGCGTCTTGCGGATGTTCGCCAGCGAATGGGCTTCCGTGACCGAGACCGGCAGCGTCAGCTTGTGCACACCAGCGTCGAATGCGCCTTCGGCACCGCGCAGGTTCGGCGCGAGCGCAGCGACGTGCAGCCCGGGAATCGCCAGCGCATGCGAGACGACTTCGCGTACGTCGGCCATCTGCGGCAACAGCCTGACCGGCACGAACGACCCCACCTCGATCTCGCGCAGCCCGGCCGCGGCCAGCGCGGTGATCCAGCGCAGCTTGCCGGCCGTCGGCATCACGGCCTTGATGCTCTGCAGCCCGTCGCGCGGACCGACCTCGCTGACCAGCACCTTCGGTATTTCGGAAACGCTCATTCGACACCTCACCGTTCTATCTAAAAGAACACCGTTCTGTTTGACAGAACTTTAGGCGCACATTGAATGGGCGATAAGCGGGGTATACCCGTGAAATTGCGATTTTACGGAACTTGCGTTCTGTCAGACAGAACGATATAGTCGACCGACCATCATTCGAAGGAAGTCCGCAGTGCCCACGAACCAAGCAGATCTTGCCGGCGACGCTCGCGATCCGGCGGCCGAAGAAGCGTCCAGCGGCGTCGCCGTGCTCGACCGTGCGTTCGCGATCCTCCGTGCGTTCGGGCAGACCGACGACCGGCTGTCGCTCGCCGAGCTGTCGCGCCGCACCGGCCTGTACAAGAGCACGCTCCTGCGCCTGCTCGCGGCGCTCGAGCATGGCGGCTTCATGCGCAAGCTCGACGACGGCCAGTACGCGATCGGGCACGAGCCGCTGCGGCTCGCCGCGCTGTACCAGCGTTCGTTCCGCGTCGGCCCGGTGGTCGAGCCGCTGCTCGAGGCGCTGAGCCGCGAACTCGGCGAAACGGCGTCGTTCTACGTGCGCCAGGGCGACATGCGCTCGGTGCTCTATCGCGTCGAGCCCGCACGCGCGGTGCGCGTGTCGATTCGCGTCGGCGAGGAATTTCCGGTTCGCCAGGGCGCATCCGGGAAGGTGCTGCTGGCCTTCACCGACACGCACGACGCCCGCTGGAACGACGTGCGCGAACAGCTGTGGGCCGCGTCCTACGGCGAGCGCGACCCCGAGACGGCATCGGCATCCGTGCCGGTGTTCGACGCGGCCGGCGAATGCGTCGGCGCGCTGACGGTGTCGGGCCCGAAATCTCGGCTCGCCGCCGCGCCGGCCATGGCGGCGGCGCTCGCGATGCTGCTGTCGCTCGCGCAGAAGGCGACCGTCGCGCTCGGCGGCGCCGGCACGCGCTACGATGCAGCCGCCGTGCGCGACAGTCTCGCGCGGCTCGCGTCATCGGCGGACGACGCCGCCTCGTCGTAGCGCACCGGTTACGCCGGGCCGGCGACGCATGAGGGAGCGCGAAAAGCGGCCGCATGCGACACTGGCCGCCGATGCACGCATCGCGCGACGCCCGCGGGCGCGCGGTGCGTGCCGCCGCCAACCGGACATGCACGAGGAGACGCTCGCGATGAACGCCGCACGCCCCGCCGCCTGGTATTTCGATTTCGTTTCGCCGTTCGCCTATCTGCAGCAGGAACAGTTCGACCGGTTGCCGCCGGCCGCCGCGTTCGAGCCGCGGCCGATCGTGCTCGGCGCACTGCTCGCGCACTGGGGGCAGAAAGCGCCGGCCGAGATCGCGGCCAAGCGCGTCTTCACCTATCGCCACGCGCAATACCGCGCGGACAAGCTCGGCATCGCATTCCGGATGCCGCCCGCGCATCCATTCAATCCGATCAAACCGCTGCGCCTCGCGATCGCGATGGGCAGCTCGCGCGACGCGATCCAGCGGATCTTCCGGCATATCTGGCGCAACGGTCGCGACGTGTCGACGCCGGAAGGCTTCGCCGCGCTGTGCGAAGCCGTTGGTTTTCCGGAGGGCGTGACGGCCGTCGAAGCACAGCCGGTGAAGGACGCGCTGCGCGCGAACACCGATCAGGCGATCGCCGACGGCGTATTCGGCGTGCCGACCTTCGCACTCGACGGCGACCTGTTCTGGGGCGAGGACGCGACCGACATGTTTGTCGACTGCGCGACGTCACGCGCGTGGCTCGACTCGCCCGAGGTACGCCGCATCAGCGCGCTGCCGGAAGGCATCCGGCGCGGCTGACGGCACGGCGGCCGTCACGCGCCGGCCGGATCGCCCTCGCGCCCTTCGACGAGCGTCGGTACGGCCTCGCGCATCATCGCGACGAACCGCACGAGCCGCGACGGATAGAACTGCGCATGCGGATAGGTCAGGTAGACGGGCAGCGGCGCGGCCTGCCACTCGGGCGCGAGATGGACGAGCTCGCCGCGCGCGAGATGGCCGGCGAGCATCCATGACGAGCCGACACACGCGCCGACGCCCAGCAGCGCCGCGCTGCGCAGCGCATACAGGTTCGCGGTCGTGATGCGCGGCCGGATCGCGATGCGCCGCGTATCGCCCGTGACCGCATGCGTCAGCGCAAGCTCGTTGCGGTAGTAGGTGCGCAACGCGAGCCACGGCAGCGCGGCCAGCGCGTCGGGGTCGGCCGGAACGTCGGCACCGTTCAGCACCGACGGCGCGGCGACCACGAAACGCGGCACCTTCGTGAGCCGGATCGCGACCACGCCCGGATCGGTCGGCTCGCCGACCTGGATCGCGCAATCGATGCCGCTGCCGACGAAGTCGCGCACCTCATCCTGCAGCAGCCACTCGACCGATACGCGCGGATAGTCGCGCAGGAACCGCGCGAGCGGCGCGACGAAACGCTCCTGCCCGAACGCGTGCGGCACCGCGACGCGCAGCAGCCCGTCGGGCTCCTCCTGCGCACCGCGCAAGTCCGCTTCGAACGCCGCCCAGTTCGCCAGCAACTCCTTCGCACGCTTGAAGCAGCGCTCGCCGTCGACGGTCAGCCGCATCGTGTGCGTCGTCCGTTGCAGCAGCCGCATGCCGAGCGAACGTTCGAGCGCCTGCAGCCGCCGGCTGATCGTCGGCTGCGTCGTATGCAGTTGCGCAGCGGCGGCCGACAGGCTGCCGGCCTCGACTATGCGTACGAACGTTTCCATCAGCTCGAAACGATAGCCGGCGCCGTCCACCGGCACGGCCTGAATGCGCCGAGACCCGCCAGTGGCGGGAAAAGGAGAGGATTTATCGGTCATTCGTGAAGCGTATAACAAATCTGCGCCAGATGGCACTACCGTGCCCGACCGTGTGCCGCCACACTCGCATCCATCCTGTTATCCAGCCAAGGATGCACACCATGTCCACCCCGACCCGTCTCGACGCCGCGCCCCGTGTGGCGCACGCCCCGGCCCATCCGGCCGCCCATTCGATGCCCGATCGCCGGCTCGTGCTGCTGCTCGCGGCCGCCGCCGGCCTCGGCGTCGCCCCGCTCTACTACGCGCAGCCGATGCTCGGCGCGCTCGGGCCCGATCTCGGCGCGTCGGCGCGCGCGATCGGCTTCGTGCCGACGCTCACGCAGCTCGGCTATGCGCTCGGCATCCTGCTGCTCGCGCCGCTGGGCGACCGCTTCGACCGGCGCCGCGTGATCGTGACCAAGGCTGCCGCGCTGGTCGTCGCGCTGCTGCTCGCGTCGATCGCGCCGTCGCTCGGGCTGCTGCTCGCGGCCAGCTTCGCGATCGGCCTCGCCGCGACGATGGCGCAGGACGTCGTGCCCGCCGCCGCGACGCTCGCGCACGACATGCATCGCGGCCGCATCGTCGGCACGGTGATGACGGGGCTGCTGCTCGGCATCCTGCTGTCGCGCGTCGTGGCCGGCTTCATCGCGGAAACGGCCGGCTGGCGCGCGATGTTCGCGCTCGCGGCCGTCAGCGTCGCCGCGATCGGCGCGGTGGCCGCGCGCGGGCTGCCGCGCTTCGAGCCGACCACGCGCCTGCCGTATCGCGCACTGATCGCCTCGCTCGGCGCGTTGTGGCGCGATCATCCGGCACTGCGCCGCGCCGCACTCGCGCAGGGGCTGCTCGCCATCGGCTTCAGCGCGTTCTGGTCGACGCTCGCGGTGATGCTGCACGGCGCGCCGTTCCATCTGGGCAGCGCGGCGGCCGGCGCATTCGGCCTCGCGGGTGCCGCCGGCGCGCTGGGAGCGCCGATCGCCGGACGCCTGGCCGACCATCACGGCCCCGAGCGCGTCACGCGCATCGGCATCGGCATCGCGGCGCTGTCGTTCGCATCGATGGCCGCCGCGCCGCTGATGTCGCCGCATGCGCAACTCGTGCTGCTCGCAGCCGCGACGATCGGCTTCGATCTCGGCGTGCAGGCGACGCTGATCGCGCACCAGGCAATCGTGTACCGGATCGATCCTGCGTCGCGCAGCCGCCTCAACGCGGTGCTGTTCGTCGGCATGTTCATCGGGATGGCGGCCGGCGCCGCGATCGGCAGTTTGTTGCTCGCGCAACTGGGCTGGAATGCGGTGACCGCGCTGGCCGTCTCGACATCGCTGGCCGCGCTCGCCGTGCGGGTCTGGCGCAACTGACATCCGGCATCGCACCGGCGAGGCGGGCAGGCCTGCAGGGCTTGCCCGCCTTTTCTTTTATTTTCGATCGGCGCATGCGCGACGCCGCGCGGGCCGGCAGATTCGCTCGCGAATTGCACGGTATGCACGGCAATCGCTCATCCGGCGCAAAGTCCGCACCGGCCTGGAAAATTGTCCAGTTCACCCAATTATTTTTATAACGGCGATGCGTGCTTGCGCGCAAACGTCGGACGATTCGCCCCTGCCGCGCCGCACGGCGCCCGCCCATCCGGCCCCACCACACCAACCCGTTTTATCAGGGGATTCCCGGTATTTTTTCGCATTTTCTTCGAAATAACGGGTGACATACTTGCCCCCCGTTGCGCTCCGGGCGAGCGCGCTTCCAGATCCTGCCGGCCGCACGTCATGCGCTGCGCGTCCGCCGGGGTCGCAGAACATGAACAATTTCGACACCACGATCCAGATCTTCCTCACTCACGTGACGTTCGGCCCGCTGATGAATCACGCGATCCGCGTGATCGCCGGCCTGTACACGTTCAAGGGCTTCGTGCTCATTCCCGTCCTGTGCTGGCTGTGGTTCCAGCCGGGCCCGAACCGCGAGCGGCAACGCGAGCTGGTCGTCGCGACGATCGCGAGCGGGCTCGTCGCGCTCGCGATCGGCCGACTGCTCGCGCAGGTGCTGCCGTTCCGCGTGCGGCCGATCTACAACCCCGACCTGCACCTGCACTTCCCGTCGGCCGGACTGCGCGCCGCGACGCTGCAGGCATGGAGCTCGTTTCCGAGCGATCACGCGATGCTGTGGATGGCGATCGCAACCGGCATCTTCATCATCGCGCGCCGCGTCGGCATCGTCGCGCTGCTGTATTCGGTCGTGTTCATCTGCCTGCCGCGCGCGTACCTCGGCTTTCACTACCCGACCGACCTGATCGCAGGCGCCGCGATCGGCATCGCGATCGCGTGGCTGCTGACGCGCGACGCGATCCGCTCGCGCTTCGCGCCGCAGGTGCTGGAGATGATCCGGCGCTTCCCCGCGCCGGCCTATACGCTCGCGTTCCTGCTGTGCTTCGAGCTCATCACGCAGTTCGACGAACTGCTGACGCTCGCGCAGTCGGTCACGCATACGATGTAACGGGTCGGTGCCGATGCTGCCCCTGCTGCTGTCGTTCCGTCGTCCCGGCACGCGCTGCCGGCCATGCGCGGCAGCCGCACGCCGCGCGACGGCCGCGCATGTCAGTCGCGGTCGGGCGCGCCGAGCGGAAAGAACGAGCGAAACGGCCGCGCCTCGTCGACCGCTCGCGCAAACGACGGCCGCGCCAGCAGACGCTTGCGGTACGCGATCACGTTCGCGAACGCCGGATCGATCCGGTGCGTCCAGTCCGCATAGAACAGGAACGGCGCCGCGCCGCAATCGGCGAGGCTGAAACGATCGCCGGCCGCCCATTCGCGATCGGCCATCTTCTTGTCCAGCCACGCATACGACGTGTCGAGCATCGCACGCGCATCGGCGACGCCGCGTGCATCGCGTTCCGACTCCCGGCGCAGCGCGTCATGCACGACCTTCTGCTGCGGCGTCGACACGTAGTTGTCGAAGAAGCGATCCATCATCCGCACCTCGAGCGCGGCGTGCGGATCGTCGGGCAGCAGGCGCACGGGGCCCGGATGGTTCAGGCCGAGATACTCGATGATGATCGACGCCTCGATCACCGTGCGGCCCGCGTCGACCAGCACCGGAAAGCGTTTCAGCGGCCACAGCGCGGTCAGCTCCTGCATCGGCTTCGGATCGTCGTGCGCGAGCAGGCGGTACTCGAACGGCGTACCGTTCTCGTACAGCGCGGTCAGCACCTTCTGGCAGTAGGACGAAAAGGGATGGGCGTAAAGGGTCGGCATCATCGCGTGTCTCTCGGGGTTGGGGGCGCCACGTCATGCGGCGCCACGTGATCGGATACCTTGACGACGTAGGGCGCCGCGCCGTTTCGACATCGGCCCGGCAATTTTTTTCGGTTTCTTCGGATCGCTACGACCGGCCGTCCCTCACGACGCGCCCTTCGGCACGCCAGCGCAGCATCCCGCCGCCCAGATTCGCGACCGCGTCGAAACCGGCCTTCAGCAGGATCACGGTCGCCTGCGCGGAGCGCCCGCCGGCCCGGCACACGGTCACGACCGGCCGGTCGCGCGCGATCTCGCCGGCACGCGCGGCCAGTTCGCCGAGCGGAATCGGCGTCGCGCCGGGCAGATGGCCGAGCGGGCCCGCGAATTCGTCCGGTTCGCGCACGTCGACGACCTGCACGGCCGGCAGGTGATCCTCGAGCCACTGCGGGTCGATTTCCCAGAACCCGGCGAACGTATAGA
This sequence comes from Burkholderia sp. BCC1972, assembly GCF_905339605.1. Taxonomy (NCBI): domain Bacteria; kingdom Pseudomonadati; phylum Pseudomonadota; class Betaproteobacteria; order Burkholderiales; family Burkholderiaceae; genus Burkholderia; species Burkholderia sp. BCC1972. The sequence continues at coordinate 190,374 of NZ_CAJPGH010000004.1, forward strand.
CGAGCGGCGCCCAGTCGGGCGCCGCCTGCGCATCGGGTGCGTTCGAGGCGACGCCGCACTGCAGGTTCGCCGGCACGGCGACGTCGATCTGGCGCGGATGCGCGAGCCCGAGGTTGCGCATGTAGCCCGCGAAATCGTCTTCGCTGAGATCGCCGCCGAGGCGCGGATTGAAGCGCCGCTCCTCGCCGACGCTCGTCACCGTGAGCCCGCGATAGTCGTGAGCCGGATACAGCAGGCACGCGGCCGGCAGCGTGAAGAGCCGGCCGTGTACCGCGCGATACAGCGCGCGCGGGTCGCCCTGCTGGAAGTCGGTGCGGCCGGTGCCGCGGATCAGCAGGCAATCGCCGGTGAACGCCATTGATTCGTCGTCGAGCACGAGGCTGATGCAGCCGCTCGTGTGGCCGGGCGTCGCACGCACGGTCAGGTAGCGCGCGCCGAACGCGCAGCGGTCGCCGTCGTTCAGGTAGCGGTCGGCGCCCTGCGCGCCGCTCGCGGCCGAGATCGCGATCGCGCTGCCCGTGCGCTGCTTCAGCAGCCATGCGCCCGTCACGTGATCGGCATGCACGTGCGTGTCGACGGTCGCGACGAGCCGCAGCCCGAGTTCGTCGAGCAGCGCCGCGTCGCGGCGCACCTGCTCGAACACCGGATCGATCAGCAGCGCTTCGCGCGACGCGCGGTCGGCGAGCAGGTACGTGTAGGTCGACGATTGCGGGTCGAAAAGTTGCCGGAAGATCATCGCGAAGTCGCTCCGTCGCCTGTCCAGGTTGGTATTGTGCAGCCCACGTGCCGTGCGTCGCCGGTGCGCGCGTGAGCTCGAGTGCCGCGCCGTCCGTAAATGTTGCCGCACCGCATGATCCGGAGGTTCACGGCTGCGTCAGTTGAACATGGTCGTCCGGAACCGACGTCGGCAAGATGACATCGCCGCCGGGCAGCCGGCATCACACCTGCCGCGTTTCGCATCTTGATATAGCGTAGATCAAAATGCACGCGCCACCGGCGTCCCATATACGGCAATCGATTCCGACGACAAATGGCACACGGCGGACGATTTGCCGAGCCCCGACGGTGGCGTGCGCTGCCTTGTCGCTGACGATCGATCACATGAATAGTCACGAAAACGTTTGACTTTTAATCGTTGGTCCCGCGCCTATCAAGACGCTGGCAATCTGGTTTTTATTGAATTACCGGACAACCGTTCTTCATCGCAGGCGCTGTCTGGTCGCAGCTGTCCTGCGCCACGGAATATCGGCAATGGCTGCTACCAACCCGCATCGAACCACGCGATCACTGATGTGTAGCGACTGCTCAAACTGACCAAGGACCGAATCGTCGCGAATAAAACTCGACTTCTTCAGCCGCAATCAACGGTAAATTCAGATCCAGTCGGATTTATCGATTTTCATCGAAAATCAATCACAAGGCATGAGCCAGAAATCCAGATCACCTTATTTCGTCCATTTGAACTCGGTTAGCCGACGCGAAGAGAGGGATGGGAGATTTATCGGCAAACTGTGCAGTTTTTCAGGTACCAGCCGGTGCGTCAATCCCGGTGCCACCGGCGTTTCGTCTGAGAAAATCGATACTCTTTTTATTTTTTGATTGACTTAATTTTCTCCAATCGACACACAAAAATTTCACAACGCGCATTCTGAACTACGACCCCTTTAGCGTTTTCCCTAAAATGTAAAAGGAAGTGACTCATTAATCGGTGCCCGAATCCATGTCAGAACAATTCTGCATACTCCGGACTGGTGGATGTCGCGCATGGGTCGGACCCTTCTCGCACTCATTTCCCGCTCGTTACGTCATTTGCATTTCGTAACAAGTCGGGTTGATTCGTCAGGACGTGCTGTTTTAAATTTCGGCCGTCGCCCAGCAGCGTCCGGTAGTTGGGCGACGTTTCATTCTACAAATCGCGACGTGCCGGATACCTGGATGGTCAGCCATCCGACACTGCAAGCCTGCACGCCGTGCGGGCTTGATCAAGCGGTCGAACTCGCAACGGGTTTCGATTCGATTACAAGCAGCCCCTTGGAACCCGACGTGTCGTCGTGAGCGCGCCGAGTCCGTTCATGTCGTGCCGAACTGGAGCCGGTTTGATAGCGGAATCCACGGCCGAATTTTGATATTTGCGTCGCACTACTAAACGTATCGCCGAGATTCACCCCAGTTTTCGACGGTACGGCTTAACTTTGCGCAACGCGCCGAAAGAGGACAGAAAATGGAATTCGTACGAATGGGAATCGTCTTTGTTCATCTCATCGCCTGCTGTGTCGCGATCGGTCTCGTGCTGACCAGCGACATTGCCATGGTCAGGCGACTGCTGGATTCCGACGCACCTTCCGATCTTGCCCAGGTCCACCTGCCCAGCCTGCAGCGCACCGTCACGTGGGCACTGACGGCGCTGTGGATCACCGGCATCGCGATCATTGCGTTCGATATGCGGACTCAAGGTCTCGGGTATCTCGGCAATCCCAAGCTGCAGGCCAAGATCGCTATCGTCGCCTTGCTGACGTTCAACGGTATCGCTCTGCACTCCGCGGTCCTCCCGGCATTGGAGAAAGCGGGCTCCTTGCTGAAGCTTTCCTTCGAACGGCGCATGGTCGCCATTTTCGTGGGCGTGATTTCCGCCGTGTCGTGGTTCTATGCGGCGATGCTCGGCGTCGGGCGCCCGTTGAGCTGGAAGTATTCGTTGATCCAGATCCTGGCCGCTTACCCGGCACTGATTGCGGCCGGCATCGCCGTCATGTTGTTTATCACGGCAGTGGCGAAATCCAGGGCGCCGGCTGAACAACGGAATACTGAAAAGGTGGCGGCCTACTGATCGCCGACGCCCCAGGGATGCGCACTGCCCTCAGCAGGGTGCATCCTGTCGTCGCACCTTCCGCTCGGGCGAACGTCGAGCATTTTCGATTCCGCAATGTGCGGCACACCTGGGCCAGCTGGCACGTTCAGCGTGGCGCACCGCTCGAGTGGCTGCAGGAACTGGGGGACGGCCGGGTTACGACATGGTTCTCCGCCGTGCGTACCTTTTGCGCCAGACCATCCGGCACGACATGCCGAATCGGTCACCGTCTTGTCCCAAGGCTGGACCGATTTCCCTGTCTCAATCGATCGCCACGCGTCATAATCGGCCGCAACGCCATGACTAGCAGGGCTTCATCGTTTTGAGCACAACCATCCGTCTCGATCCATCCGATCCATGTCGCTGACGATCGATCCGAAGCAGGCCGCCGCGCTGCTGGCCGTCGCCGACACCGGCAGCTTCGAGCAGGCGGCCGTGCGCCTGCACGTGACCGCATCCGCCGTCACGCAGCGGGTCCGCGCACTGGAAGCCAGCCTCGGCACGCCGCTCGTGCTGCGCACACGGCCGTGCCGCCCGACGGTAGCCGGCCAGCGCGTGCTGCAGCACCTGCGCCGCGTCGCGCTGCTGCAGGCCGACCTGCAGAGCACGCTCGCGGCCGAGCGCGAATCGCCGATCTCCGTGACGATCGCGCTGAACGCCGACAGCCTCGGCACCTGGTTCCTGCCCGCGCTGACGTCCGTGCTCGCGGGCGAGCGCATCCTGTTCGAGCTGATCATCGAGGACCAGGACCATACGTTTGCGCTGCTCGAAAGCGGGATGGCGGTCGGCTGCGTGACGACCGAGCCGAAGCCGATGCGCGGCTGCATCGCCACGCCGCTCGGCACGATGCGCTACCGGCTGCTCGCGGCCGCCGCGTTCGCGGTGCGCTGGTTTCCGCGCGGGCTGAACCGCACGAGCGCGCGCAAGGCGCCTGTCGTCGCGTATTCGCGGCGCGACACGCTGCAGTCGTCGTTCCTGAAGGAGAAGTTCGGGTTACCGGACGGCGCGTACCCGTGCCACTACGTGCCGGGCACCCATTCGCACTTTGCGGCGGTGCGCCACGGGCTCGGCTACGCGATGGTGCCGGAGCCGCTGATCGGCACGACGCCGCTCGATGCGCAGGGCCTCGTCGATCTCGCGCCCGCACATCCGACCGACGTCACGCTGTACTGGCACGCGTGGACGGTGCAGTCGCCGACGATGGCGTCGCTGTCCGCGCGCGTGGTCGAAGCGGCACGCCGGCTGCTCTCGCCGTTGCCGTAGCGCGCCGGCGCGCGCGACGGCGATCGAGACTGCCGGCACGGTACGCACTGCGACGAGAAAGCCGGCCGCGCCGCCTATACTTTTTCCATCGGCCTCGCGAACGCGCCGCGCGGCCGCTCATCCAGGTCCGGCCGTTCCCTTTCATGTGAGGAGAACATCATGTCCCGCCGCTTTATCGATTGCCGCGAGTTTCCCAGCGCGACGAATTGCTCGGTCGCAATTTCCGCCGACTCCGACAACGAACTGCTGGAGGCCGCCGTGCAACATGCGGTCTCGGTGCACCAGCACACCGACAGCGCCGAACTGCGCACGCAGCTGAAATCGCTGTTCCATGACGGCACGCCGCCCGTCGATACGCCGCGGCAAGCGTAATCCGCCGGCACGGAGAAGATCAACCGACGACGCGCCGCGTCACCCTTCCGTATCGTGCGTCATGCCACGGCGCGCCGGCCCGCCGCCGGCCGGCGCATTCCGCTTCACGCGCGACGCTGCGCGAAATACGCGCCGACCGCGCCGAGGAACGTGTCGATGTCCGCACGCGACACGTCGCAGTGCGTGACGAAGCGCGACGCGTACAGCATCTGCGTGAGGATCCCGCGTTCCTTGAGCCACGCTTCGAGCGGCGCGCAATCGGCTTCGGGAAATTGCGCGAACACCATGTTCGTCGCGTGCGACATCACCTTCACGTCATCGATGCGCGCGAGGCCTTCCGCGAGATGCGCGGCATTCGCGTGATCGTCCGCGAGCCGCTCGACGTTGTGGTCGAGCGCATACAGGCACGCCGCCGCGAGGATGCCCGACTGCCGCATCCCGCCGCCGAGCACCTTGCGCCAGCGCTGTGCGCGCTCGATCAGCGCACGGCTGCCGACCAGCACGGAGCCGACCGGTGCGCCGAGCCCTTTCGAGAAGCAGATCGACACGGTGTCGAACGGCGCGCACAGCTCGGCGATCGGGCGGCCCGATGCGACGGCCGCGTTGCACACGCGTGCGCCGTCGAGGTGCGCGGACAACCCGCGGCTGCGCGCGAACGCGACGGCTTCCTGCACATAGCCGTCCGGCAAAACCTGGCCGCCGATCGTGTTTTCGAGCGCGAGCAGGCGCGTGCGGGCAAAGTGATTGTCGAGCGGCTTGATCGCCGCGGCGATCTTCGCGAGCGGCAGCGTGCCGTCGGGCGCATTCTCGATCGGCTGCGGCTGGATGCTGCCGAGCACGGCCGCGCCGCCGCCTTCGTACTTGTAGGTGTGCGCGAGCTGGCCGACGATGTACTCGTCGCCGCGCTCGCAATGCGACATCAGCGCGGCCAGGTTGCTCTGCGTGCCGCTCGGGAAGAACAGGCCGGCTTCCTTGCCGGCCCGCTCGGCCGTCACCGCCTGCAAGCGCAGCACGGTCGGGTCGTCGCCCCAGACGTCGTCGCCGGTCTCGGCGGTGGTCATGGCGGCCAGCATTGCCTGGCTCGGACGTGTCACGGTATCGCTGCGTAAATCGATCATCGCTATGCCCTGAGTAAACGCGGACCGGCATCCCTGCGTCCGGCCCTGCCGAAACGAGACTCAGAGTGTACGCAATTCACGCAGCGCGCGCCGGCCGGCGAACCGCAATCGCGCGCATCAATATCGCGGCGGCGGCGGCGGCTGGACGCTTGCAAGCGGCATCGGCGGCGCCGCGCTACCCGCCGCTGCATATTCGCCTGCGCAAAACCGTTCCGATGACGCAGCGCGCCATATTGACGCACGTGCGTCAGACCGCCACGCCGCGGCCGCGCGCGCCGCGAGCGGCCTTCTTGATACGAATCAACGATTTATCCCGAAATCGCACTCGGCGGGCTGGACATCTGCGACGAGTTGGCGCATTTCGCGGTGCAACATCGCGGCACATACTCCAGCCAACCCCGACGCCTGTCCGTCGGGGTCCGCCGGCACCCGCCGGCGGGTATCGTCAGCTTCGGTCATCTGGTATGGACACCGCACTTTCGGCCCTCGATCTGGCCCGCCTGCAATTCGCGTTCACCGTCTCCTTTCATATCGTCTTTCCGGCGTTGAGCATCGGCCTCGCCAGCTTCATCGCCGTGCTCGAATACCGCTGGCTCAAGACCGGCAAGCAGTACTACAAGACCCTCTGTCTGTTCTGGTCGAAGATCTTCGCGGTCGCGTTCGGGATGGGCGTCGTCTCCGGCGTCGTGATGAGCTACCAGTTCGGCACGAACTGGTCGGGCTTCTCGAGCTTCGCCGGCGCCGTCACCGGGCCGCTGCTGATGTACGAGGTCATGACCGCGTTCTTCCTCGAGGCCGGCTTCCTCGGCATCATGCTGTTCGGCTGGAACCGCGTCAGCCCGCGCGCGCACTTCGGCGCGACGCTGATGGTCGCGATCGGCACGCTGATCTCGACGTTCTGGATCCTCGCGTCGAACAGCTGGATGCAGACGCCGCAGGGCTTCGAAATCGTCGACGGCCGCGTCGTGCCGACCGACTGGTTCGCGATCATCTTCAACCCGTCGTTCCCGTACCGCCTGTTCCACATGGCGATCGCCGCGTTCATCGTCGCCGCGCTCGTGGTGGCCGCGACGGGCGCATGGCACCTGCTGAAGGGCCGCCGCGACAAGGGCGTGAAGAAGATGTTCTCGATGGCGCTGTGGCTGCTGCTCGTGCTCGCGCCGCTGCAGGCCCTGATCGGCGACCAGCACGGCATCAACACGCTGAAGCACCAGCCGGCGAAGATCGCCGCGATCGAAGGGCTGTGGGAAACCGAAAAGGGCGGCACCGCGCTCAACCTGTTCGGCATTCCGGACATGAAGGCGGAAACGACCCGCTACGCGGTGAAGGTGCCGCACCTCGGCAGCCTGATCCTCACGCACAGCTGGGACGGCGAGATCCGCGGGCTGAAGGACTTTCCGCCGGAAGACCGCCCGAACTCGACGGTCGTGTTCTGGAGCTTCCGGATCATGGTCGGCCTCGGCTTCGCGATGATCGGCCTCGCCGCGCTCGCGTGGTTCCTGCGCCGCCGTGGCCGCCTGTATGAATCGAAGTGGTTCCAGCGCTTCGCGCTCGTGATGGGCCCGACCGGCTTCGTGTCGCTGCTCGCGGGCTGGGTGACGACCGAAGCGGGCCGCCAGCCCTGGGTGGTCTACGGCGTGATGCGTACCGCGCACGCGGTGTCGCCGCTGTCGGTGCAGCAGGTCAGCCTGTCGATGATGACGTTCGTGATCGTGTACTTCCTCGTGTTCGGCACCGGCGTGTACTACATGCTGAAGCTGATGAAAGCCGGCCCCGCGCTGCCCGACGTGAAGCATGACGACACGCCCGACACGCGCCCCGATCACACCGCGCGCCGTCCGATGTCGGCCGTCGACGAACTGATCGAGACCGTCTGAGCCCACCCCTTTCGCATACGAGAAAACCTATGGACGTCACCGTAATCTGGGCCGCGATCATCGCATTGGGGCTCTTCATGTACGTCGTGCTCGACGGCTTCGACCTCGGCATCGGCATCGTCTTCCCGTTCTTCCCGGACGAGAAGGAACGCGACCTGATGATGAACACGGTCGCGCCCGTGTGGGACGGCAACGAGACGTGGCTCGTGCTCGGCGGCGCCGGGCTGTTCGCGGTGTTCCCGATCGTCTACTCGACCGTGCTGTCCGCGCTGTACCTGCCGCTGATCTTCATGCTGGTGTGCCTGATCTTCCGCGGCGTGTCGTTCGAGATCCGCGCGAAGGCGCGGCGCACGAAGCAGCTGTGGGATCTCGCGTTCATCGGCGGCTCGGCCGGCGCGACGCTGTTCCAGGGGATCGCGCTCGGCGCGTTCCTGCAGGGCATCAACGTGAAGGACGGCGTGTTCGCCGGCGACGCGTTCGACTGGCTCACGCCGTTCAGCCTGCTGACGGGCCTCGGCCTGATCGTGACCTACGCGCTGCTCGGCTGCTGCTGGCTCGTCGCGAAGACCGAAGGCGACCTGCAGCGCCGCCTGCATCGCGTCGTGTGGCCACTGACCGTCGTGCTGCTCGGCTTCATCGCGGTCGTCAGCCTGTGGACGCCGCTGCAGGATCCGGCCATCGCGCAGCGCTGGTTCGATTCGGGGCTGTTCTGGCGCCTGCTGCCGGTGCCGTTCCTGGTCGCCGGATGCGCGGTGTGGATGCGCCGCGCGGTGCGCGACCGGCACGACATGACGCCGTTCGTGCTCGCGCTGGCGCTGGTGCTGCTCGGCTATGTCGGCCTGCTCGTCACGCTGTTCCCGTATGCGATTCCTCAGACGATGACGATCTGGGAAGCGGCGGCGCCGCGTTCGAGCCAGACCTTCACGCTGGTCGGCGCAGCGGTTATCCTCCCGATCATCATCGCCTACACGACGATGGGATACTGGGTATTCCGAGGCAAGGTGCGCCATGAAGACCAGCATTACTACCACCACTGATTCCGCCGATCGCCCGCCCGAGGCGCCACGGCCGCGGATGCGCGGCTGGATGTGGTTCGTCGTTCTGTGGGCGGGCGGCGTGATCGGCGCCGTCACGCTCGGCTATGCGTTCAAGATCTTCATGAACCTGACGCTGTTTGCGGTGTAGTAGGCGGAGCGGCCGCCCCGGTCGAACGATGACGGGGGCGGCCGTTTTGTCATTGATGGCTGCATGCCGACGCGCCGGGCGCCCCGGCTTGCGGCTACGCTCGCGGTCGGGCAGCGCCGCACTCGCGGGCGGACGCACTGGACCGGCCGCCGCAGTGAGCGGCAGTGGGCATCGCCTGGCTACGCGTTCTGTCGCACCACACCCAGTTTGAGCCCCAGCATGCCGAAGATGCGATTCATCGTCTGAACCGTTCCGTCGCTGCGACCCTGTTCGATATCCTGAATCGTCTTCGTCGATACGCCGGCAAGCTTCGCCATTTCAGCGCTCGTCAGCCGCATCGTCTTCTTCAAATGACGCATCGATTCGCGCAGCGGCCATTCGGGGTGCGCGAGAACGTCCTCGATCGCCTGGCGCCGCAGCGCAAGCTGTTCAGGAAGCGACATCGCGTTGTAGCGTTTGTCCATGGCGTCGCGTCTGGGCTAGCGCAACGCGTCGAGCTCGCCAGCAAGCCGCTCGAGACCGGGTTTCAGAAATGCGTGCACGTCGTGTTCCAGCCCGAAATCAACACCGTGATCGGCGATATCCTGCAGATGCGGCGCCATTGCACGCAGACGCATCTGCAATACGTGACGATCGAGCGCAACATGCGTATCCCCCGATTGCGGTTCACTCGACTGCACGACGGCGTCAAGTACCCTCGCCCAATCCGGTCGGCCATCGTCATTTCCTTCCCAGCGAATGCGGCGCGCAATGCCGTCAGGATGAAGATACATCGGCGCGAAATCGTACAGTGGCGTCAGGGCGATGCGACCGTCGAAGTCCCGTTGCAACGCCGTGTTTCGCGCATGATTGTCCTTGTTGCCAAGCGCAAGGTTGGCAACATCGCGACACAGATATTCAGCCACCTCGGATTGAGGATCCGTGCATCGACGCACGAGTTGCCGGCACACCTCATCGTGACTCGGCACGACACCGAAGCCGGCCTTGCCCGTCAGCGAAGCGATACTCTCCTGGCCGAACCGGACAACACTGCCACCGCTTCGCGCGCGATCGAACCGCGGGATGAACAGCGACCGATCCCGCAACATCAGCGGCGCATGCACGCGCAAGCCTAGACGCCGAGCCAATGCCATGTACGGTGCCTCATGCCGCAGGATCCGGGCAAGGCGTTCGTTCGTGCCGCGTCCGAACTTGACGATGTAATGCTCGATTGCGCGCTCGTCTGGCAGCGTGTGATCGAGATAGAGCAGTCCATCGTCAGCGCGAGTCAGCAACAGCTTCGGCCACTCGCCCTGCACGCCAGACGAGCCTGCAACGAAGAATCCATGTTCGGCGAGATATTCGCTGAATTCGTCGCCGCGGGCGGCAACGTCATCGTCCGTAAATCCTTGTTGTGGCCCTCCGCGCTCGGCGAGCCATTGCGCGGCTTCCTTGACCCGCAAATTGCCGATCGAGTTGCCGGCTCCCGCGAGCAGCAAGCGCCAGTCGGCACGCTCCTCGGCCGTTTCGGGAAGGTCGAGTCGACGCAGCAGTTCCTGACGGCCGAATCCTTGCGGCAACAAGTCGATCAGGAAAATCGGCCAATGGGACGTCACCAGCGGCTCGAGGTCGACCGGGAAAGTGCACGACATCGCGCGCGCGTCGCGGGCGAACTGATGCCGAACGACCCATTCGACGTCGTAGCCTGTATAGGCGCGGCCGCGCCACCCTTCGTCCGGCTCACCGAACAGGGTGACGCCACCCACGTCATGCCAGGTACCGTCGGCGTGAAGCTGAATCGTGCAAGAAGGCATCATTTAAGCAGAAATCTATACAAAATATGTCACTGGCTATCAGTGAATTATATAAATTTCTGCCGAAATAGAAACCATGTTGTTCGGCAGATACGGCGCGCCCCGCCTACCGCCGCTCGCGCAACGCCGCTTCGATCTTGCGATCGGTCTTGTACTGGCTCAGCGCGTACACCGACCAGATCGCGGCCGGCAGCCAGCCGATGATCGTGATCTGCAGGAGCAGGCAGATGATCCCGGCGATCGGGCGGCCGATCGTGAAGAACTGGAACCATGGGAGCAGCAGGGCAAGCAAAAGGCGCATGAACGATCCTCTCGGTACGTCGTTGAACGGGTGATGCGCGGCCAATATGGCGGGTTGCGCGCCCCGTTTCAAGCCCGGACGCGACACTCGCCGGGCAAAGCCCCGCGCCGTTACCCCCGCGCTACGCCGATTCGGCCAGCCACTGCGCGACGCGCGCGACGAGCCCGTCCGCTTCGTCGAAGCACTCGACGCCCGCCACCTGCGGCGCGCCGCAAATCGTGAACACCGGCTTGCCCCACTGCAAGCCGAGCGCGATTTCGGACAGCGTGCCGAGCCCGCCGCCGACCGCGATCAGGCACAGCGACGCACGCGCGACGAGCGCATTGCGCGTGATGCCGAGCCCGGTCGGCAGCGCGACGCTCAGGTACGGATTCGCGAGCGTCGCATCGTCCTCGGGCAACAGCCCGATCGCGCAGCCACCAGCCGCGTGCGCGCCGCGCGCGGCGGCCTCCATCACGCCCTGCTTGCCGCCGCCGACGAGCGCGACGCCCGTCGACGCCACCGCGTGCGCAATCCGTTCCGCGACCCGCATCTGCTCGTCCGTCGCGTCGCGCGGGCCGATCAGGCCGACCGGCATCCGGTGCCGGTGCACGCCGCGTTGCCGCTGCGCCAGTCGCGCGAGCGCGTCGCGCGCCGGTTCGGACCACGCGCATTCAATGACGTCGTTGGCGAACAAGACCTTCTCCCAGTGCCAGAACGCAGGTACAGATGGCCGTCAGCACGATCGACAGCACGGCCGCCTGCGAAAAATCGGTTTGCCCGTCCGACAGCTTCAGGTACATCAGCAGCGGCAGGATGTTGATCTGCGTGCCCGCCAGCGCGATCGCCGTGCCGTAGGTACCGAGCGCGATCGCGGTCACGAGGCACCAGGCGGACGCGACCGACGGCCACAGCTCGCGCCACGCGACGTCGAGCCAGGCCCGCCACGGCCGTGCGCCGAGCGTCAGCGCCGCCTCGAGCGGCCGCCGGTCGAGATTCGCGAGCGCCGGATAGATCATCAACGCGACCCGCGGAATCAGGTAGTACGCGTAGGCGACCGCGAGCCCCGGCATCGTGTAGATCGCCCCGCCGACCAAGGTCGGATCGGCGCCCAGCGCGGCCAGCAGCGTGGTCACGAAGCCCGCGCGGCCGAACGCGAGGATGAAGCCGTACGCGATCACCAGCCCGGAGAACGCGAGCGGCACGCCGAGCAGCGCGAGCGACCAGTGGCGGCGCGCCGGCGACTGCCCGGCCAGCGCGAATGCGACCGGCACGCCCACGCCGACCGACAGCGTGCCGGCGCCGATCGCCAGCGCCAGCGAGCGCGCGATCGCGTCGGCGACGAGCGGATCGCGCCACACCGCCGCAAACGCGCGGCCGCCGCCTGCGCACGCCGCATCGACCAGCGCGGCGAGCGGCAGCACGAAGCACACCGCGAGCAACGCCGCGGCGGGCAGCGCGCCGAAGCGGCGCAGCACGCCGCGTTCCGGTAACGAAACCTGCATCCCGCGCCCCTTACTGGCCGAGCGTGGCCTGCGACCAGAGCTGGTCGACCTCGGCCTTGCGCGCCGCCGCCTTCGCGACATCGAGCGGGCGCACCTGCGGCGCGTTCGGCAGCTTCGCCGCGACCTCCGGTGCGACCGGCGTGCCGGGCACCGCGGGACGCACATAGCCTTGCGCGAACAGCGCCTGCCCGACGTCGCTCATCACGAGGTTGAGCCAGAGCTGCGCGGCGGACGGGTTGGGGCCGTTCTTCACGAGACTCATCGCATAGGGCGCCGACACGCTGCCGTCCTGCGGAATCACGATGTCGGCCGCGTCGCCCATGCCGTCCGCGTACTTCGCCTTGAGGCCGTCGTTCTCGTAGCCGATCAGGATCGGGATCTCGCCCTTGACGAACTTCGCGTACGGCGTCGTGCCCTCGACGCGCAGCACGTTGCCGGCCTGCTTCAGCTTGCCGAAGAAGTCGGCGCCCGGCTTCGGGTTCTCGACGCTGCCGCCGTTCGCATAAGCGGCCGCGAACACCGCGACCTGGCCCTGCCCGGTCGAGCGCGGGTCGAGATAGACCACGGCGTTGCGGTACTCGGGCTTCAGCAGGTCGGACCAGCGCTGCGGCACGTTCTTGACGAGCTTCCGGTTGACGAGGAACGCGATGTTCAGCGAATGCACGGCGAACCAGCGGGCGTCGGTCGCGCGAAACACGCCCGGCAGCTTGTCGAAGTTGACCGGCCGGAACGGCGCCACGACGTCCTTGCCCGCGGCATCGAGCGCCGATGCCGCGAAGTAGTACGCGGTATCGGCTTGCGGACGGCGACGCGACTTGTCGAGCGCGACGACGGTCGCGGCCGAGCCGATGTCGTTGTACGTGATCTCGACCTTCGGGTAGCGCTTGCGGAATTCGGCGAACAGCGCCTTCCAGTTCGCCCATTCGGGGCCGGTATCGAACGACACGACGAGCCCTTCGTCGGCCGCCTTCGCGTACAGCGCGTCTTCGCCCGGATACAGCGGCGCGGCCTGCGCCGCCGCGCAAGAAAGCGCCGCGAGCGCACACAGCGCCAGCACGCGGGCGCGCATGGCCTTCACAAGAGGGGAGCCTGCAAGCATCGTGAATCTCCTTTGAACGAAAAGGGTCAGCGCGCGTCCGGCGAGGCCGGCAGCACGAGCAGATGGCACGGGTCGATCGCGATGCTGCGCGCGGCGGGCTCGCGCCCTTCGCACAGCAGCACGTCGGCCGAGCCGTCCGGAATGAAGTCGTAGCGCTGCGTCGCGCCGAAGTAACGCACTTCCCCGCGACGGCCTTCGATGCGGTTCGCGCTCCGTGCCGGCGGATCGGCCTGCACGTGCTCGGGCCGCACCAGCACCGCGATTTCGTCGCCCGCCCGATGCGCGCCCGTTTCCGCGCGCAGCGTCGCGAAACTCACGTCGATTTCGCCGTGCGCGAGCACCCGCCCGCGCAGCAGCGTCGAATGCCCGACGAAGCGCGCGACCTGCGCGGTGGCCGGGCGCTCGTACAGCTCGCGCGGCGTGCCGGCCTGGAGCACGCGGCCGCCGTCGACGATCGCGACGCGGTCGGCCATGCTCAGCGCTTCGTCCTGGTCGTGCGTGACGAACAGCGTTGTCGCGCCGCACGCGCGCTGCAGCGCGCGGATCTCGTCGCGCAGCTGATGGCGGATGCCGGCATCGAGCGCCGCGAGCGGCTCGTCGAGCAGCAGCAGCTTCGGCTCGATCACGAGCGCCCGCGCGAGCGCGACGCGCTGCTGCTGCCCGCCGGACAGCATGGCGACGCCGCGCGCCGCATGGGCCGACAGCCCGACCCGCTCAAGCATGTCCAGCGCACGCCGGCGCCGCAGGTCGGCCGCGACGCCGCGCATCCGCAGCCCGTACGCGACGTTGTCGACGACCGACAGGTTCGGGAACAGCGCGTAGTGCTGGAACACCATCCCCACTTCGCGCCGCCACACGGGCACGCCGGCCACGTCGTCGCCGCCGATCGCGATGCGGCCGCGCCAGCCGTCGAGCAGCCCGGCCGCGAGCCTCAGCAGCGTGGATTTGCCGGACCCGCTGCGCCCCATCACCGCGAGCAGTTCGCCCTGCGCGGCGGACAGCGTGACGTCCTCGACGCCATGACGGGCGCCCGGATACTGGAAATTGACGTGTTCGAATTCGAGGCTCATGGATGACTCACTTCAGACGTTGCACGGTGCCGACGGACACGAGCGTCGCGAGCACGGCGAGCACGAGCAGCACGACGGTGGCCGCGCACGCCATCCCCGTCGCGCCGTAGAACGCCTGCAGCAACACGATCGGATAATTCCGGTAGCGAAAGCCGGCGATCAGGTTCGAGATCTGGAATTCGCCGATCGACAGCGCGGCCACCATCACGAGGCCGGAAAACAGGCTGTGCCGCAGGTTCGGCAGCACGATCGTGACGAACTGGCGCAGCGGCGTCGCGCCGAGCGTCGCCGCGCAGGCCTCGAGCCGCGCGAGGCCGAGGTGGCGCAAGTCGCCGAGCAGCGTCTGCAGCAGGTACGGCAAGGTCAGCACCGCGTGCGCCGCGATCATCAGCGGCAACGTGCCGAGCCACGGCAGCGTGTCGCCGCTGAAGATCGCGATGTAGCCGAAGCCGAGCGTCAGCGCCGGCACGGCGACCGGCATCAGCATCACGATGCGCGTCGCGAACCCGCCGCCGGCCTGCGCACGATGATGCAGCGCATACGCGAGCGGCAGGCCGATCGCCGCGTTGAGCGCACAGCACGCCAGCGCCACGATGAAGCTCACGCCGAACGCGCGGGTAAAGCTCCGGTTCGCGGCCAGGTCGGCAAACCAGTGCCCGGTGACGCCGGTGGGCAGCAACGTGTTCGTCCACGATTCGCCTACCGCGCCGATCAGCAGCAATGCGATCGGCAGCAGCAGGTAGAGCGCGAACACCGCGAGCAGCGCCTGCAGCAACAGGCGGCCGACACGCGGATGCGCCGCTCTGTTACGACGAATCGGAACACCGTCGGCCAATGCCGGGGCGGTTGACGGATGCATGAACTCACTCGCTGACGATCGGGGAATACCTCGCACGACGCCCGCCGGACGGGGCCCGCTTGCGTTGTCGAAGCCGGCGCAGTGTGCGGTTTCGACATGGCATCGTCATGAAAAAAACGTAAAAAGCGCGCATCGACCTGTGCAAAGACGGAACAGCCCGCCATGAAGCACCTGTATCCGAACGTGGCGGAGCTGCATGCATTCGCCGCGTCCGCGAAGTACCTGAACTTCTCCTACGCGGCCCGCGAACTGGGCCTGACGCCGAGCGCGGTCAGCCGGCAGATCGCGAACCTCGAGGCACTGTTCGGCGTGAAGCTGTTCGTGCGCGAGGGGCGCGGCCTCGCGCTCACGCGTGCGGGCCAGGTGTATCACGCACGCGTCGTCGGGCCGCTGCGCGAAATCGGCAACGCGTCGATCGAACTGTTGAGCGCACGCGAGAACAGCGACCTGCTGACGATCGCGAGCGTGCCGACGTTCACGACCAAGTGGCTGCTGCCGCGGCTCACGCGCTTTCTCGCCACGGCACCGGACGTCACGCTGAGTTTCCGCCGCCATCTCGCGCCCGGCGACGTGTTTCCGTTCGGACTCGACGCGGCGATCCGCTACGGCGACGGGGGATGGGAAGGCGTGCGAAGCGACTATCTGGGCGGGCGGACCTTCGTGCCGGTCTGCTCGCGCGAATTCGCCGAGCGGCATGCGCTGCACGCGCCCGCCGACGCGGTCGCGGCACCGCGCCTCGTGCACGAACAGGCGGAGATCGCATGGTCCGCATGGGCGGAGCGTCATCGCGCGTCGCAGATGAACGCGCTGGCCGGGCCGCGCTTCGAGCAGTATTCGGTATTGATCCAGGCCGCGCAGGCCGGGCTCGGGATCGCCCTCGTGCCGCGCTTCCTGATTCTCGACAACCTCGCGGCGGGCACGCTGGTCGAGCCGTTCGATGCACCGGTCGACGTGGACGCGCAGGGGCACTATCTCTGCTATGCGCCGGAGCGCCTCGACACGAGCGATGCGTTGCGGCGGTTCAGGGACTGGATGCTGGACGAATCGGGAGGTGCGTAGGCCGGGAACGGCGCGCGCCGCCGCACGGCCGCGCGCGCCCTGCGCCGGACGCCGCCCGGCGGCGGCATCCGGCATCCCGCGTCAGCGCCCGATACCGAGCCCCGGCAGCACGTGCGTGTTCTCGGCCACGACCGCATGCAGCAGGCGCGGGTCTGCGCCGAGCAGCCCGAGGATCGTCGGCGCAACCTGCTTCGTGCCGACGAGATCGTTCACGGTGCGCGCGCGATGGACGCCCGGGTACGACACGAGCAGGCCGAGGTGGCTGTCGTCCGGTGCGTTGCCGCCGTGCTCCTCGTCCTTCTTCGTGCTCGACGTGTAGATCACGCCCGGATTCGGCTGGACGACGATGTCTGGCGTGCGGCCGTTGGCCGGATCGCCGAAGCGGTCGGCCAGCGCCGCGCCGTACAGCACGTAAGCCTGCGGGCCGTCCGCACAGATCCCCGGCGCGTTGCAGCCCAGGTTCGCCTTCAGCTTCTCGACCACGGCCGTGCGCTGGCTGCGGTCGCGCAGCCAGATCAGGCCGACGTCGTCGGTCTGCACGAAGCCCGTGCCGACCAGGCCCGAACCGTCGTTCAGGTTGCCCGTCGTCGTGTTGTTCTGGCCGAAGTTGCCGTTCGGATCGAAGAAGTTGTTCGCTTCGAGCAGCTTCGTCAGCGTGTCGCCGTTCTTCACGAGCTTCGTGTGATCGCTCGGCGACTGGCCGTGCTTCGACGTGACGATCACGGCCGTCGACGAATACAGGTTGGCCTGCTTCAGCGCCGCGACGACGTGGCCGATCGCGTCATCGACATACGTGATCGCGTTCGCGACCTGCCCGTTCGGCGTGAAGTCGGCGTCGAGATAGCCGCCGCCCTTCGCGACCGGCGCCTTCTGCGCGACGCTCAGCGTCTGGAAGTTCGCGCCGAACAGCGTCGGCACCGGCGCGGTCTTCGTGCCGGTCGAATCGCGGCCGCCGATCTGGTTGATCAGCGCCTGCACGTGCAGGTTGTCGAAGCGGGCGGTGTGCGAATAGACGTCGGTGTAGGCGGTGTTGGTCGCCGGGTCGATCGAGTTGATCTCGGTGCGCATCAGGTCGTCGACGCCGGTGCCCGACGGGCCGTTCAGCCAGTCGTAGCCCCACGCGTGCTTGTCGGCCCACGCGGTGTGCGCGTTCGGCACGCCGGCCTTCACGGCCTCGAACACCGTGTTGGTCTTCACGTAGTTGTGCGGGTAGACCGGCACGCACTGGCCGTTGACCTTCGCATGCGGGATCGCCTGCGGATTGAACGCGCCGCCGCCGTCGAGATGCACGAGCGCGCCGCCGTTCTGCGCGTCGATGCCGGTCGTCTCGTCGAACACGACGTTCCAGCCCTGCTTGCCCGAGCACGTCGTGTCGCTCGGCGCGTACAGGTTGCGGTCATACGACACGTCGTAGAACAGGCCGGCCGTCTTCGGCGAGCCGCCCGTCACCAGTGCGGCGAGGCCCGGAAACGAATCCGACAGGCCCGGCGTGTACGCATTCGTGTACGTCACGCCGCTCTTCGCGAGCACCGCGATATTCGGGCACGTGTTCGCGCCGATGCAGCGCGCGAGATCCTGTTCGTGCAGGCCGTCGATGCTCAGCAGCAGCACGTGCTTCACGACGCGGCTCGCACGGCCGTTGCCGTTGTCCTCGCCCTGGCTGTTGCCGTCCTGCTGCGCCGCATATGCGCCCACGCTTGCGAGCGCCAGCGCGCCCGCCACCATCACCGCCATTTTTCGTTGCTTGACGAACCTGGAAATCATCACCCCACCTCATCGATTGACGTTGAACTGCACGACTTGCCATCAGGCGCGCAAAATATCGCCGGATCGTGCGGCGGCCACGTGAAGCGCGGCTTTCTGTTGTCTGTCAAACGTAACCAATCGCAAGCGATACGAATCGGTCGCAATGGGCGGCCGTCGCGTGCACCGGCCCGTGCGGCGGGATTTTTTTTCGACTTGGCCGGCGACTATTGGCGTGTAATAAAGGGTTTTCCCTGACCCGGAGCACGACTATGTCGACCCTGGAAGCTCTCCGGTTCGTGCTGGACGATGCACGTACCCCCGAAATCATTCGCCACCACGTCGTCGACGCGCTGCAGTACGCGCTGCGCAACCACGGACCGGTGTTCACCACGAAGGAAATCGAATGGCTGACGCAGTGGGACGACGCGCGTCTGCCGCTGGCCGCGAGGAAGGAACTGGACAAGCGCGAACCGGCGATCGCCGCGCGCTGAAAAAAAACGCCGCGCCCGGCGGACGCGGGCGCGGCGGCGGATGACGGCAAGACTTACTGCAGCCCGAAGTCGACGCGCGTCGTCGCGCCCTTGTCCGAGATGCCCTTCGCGTCGAGCTTCGGCGCGACGACGAACACGCGGCTCGAATCGATCTTCCCGTCGAGGTACTGGCGCACGGCCTGTGCGCGCTGCTGCGCGAGCGCACGCAGCGCGTTGTCGTCGGCCGGCGCGTGATCGGCGAGCGCCTGCTTCATGTCCGCATCGGGCAGCGTCTTCTGCAGGCCGACCAGGTTGCGCGGCTTCTTGAAGTCGGCGGCCTTGTACGCGCGCGCCAGGTACTTCGAGTATTCGGCCTTGTCGACCTTCACCGACATCGGATCGATGCTCTCGCCCTGGCCGACCACGTCCTTCAGCTTCTGCTGGCGCACCAGCCGCTCGACGTACGCGTCGCGCAGCCCCGGCGTGTCCTGCGCCGGGTCGACGCGGCCGATCAGGTCGAGGCGGATCGACGGCTTCTCGGTCAGCATCTTTACGACAGTGTCGAGCTTCTTCTGCTGCGCGTCGGTCAGCTCGTAGGTGCCCGGCGCGAACTCGACGTAGCCGAGATCCTCGCCGCCGCCGCCGAACGCATTCGCGAGCAGCGTGAACGGCGACGTGACGGCCTTCGCGATCAGGTTCAGCACGGCATGCCAGATCAGTCCGCCGACGCTGAACTCCGGGTTCGACAGCGAACCCGACACCGGCAGGTTCACGTCGATCTGGCCGCGCGTGTTCTTCAGCAGTGAGATCGCGAGCTTCACCGGCAGCTTCGTCGCGGTGTCGTTCTCGACGTGATCGCCGAACGTGAGCTGGTCGATGAAGATGTGGTTGTTCGCCGACAGCTGGTCGTTCGCGAGCTGGTAGTGCAGGTCGACGTTGAGCTTGCCCTTCGTGATCGGGTAACCGGCGTACTTCGCCGAGTACGGCGTCAGGTTGGTCAGCTCGATGTCGTGCGCGGTCGCCGTCAGGTCGAGCGCCGGCTTCTCGATCAGCGGGTTCACCGAGCCCTTGATCGAGATCGGCCCGTTGCCGGCGAGGTTCGCGGCGACGTCGACCGGCGCGGACGTCGTCGAATCGGTGCCGAACGCGCCGACCGTCCCGTTGATCGCGACCAGGTTCGCCGTGTAGTTCGGCTTGATGAAGTTGTCGGTATACGTCACGCGGCCGCTCTGGAGCAGCAGCTGGCCGAACTGCATCCGCACCGGGTTCTGCGGCGGCGGCGCGGCTTTCACGACCACGGTCGCGGGCGCAGCGGCCGGCACGGATGCCTGCTGGGCGGCGGCAGCCGATGCAGCCTGCGCGGCGGCCGGCGGCGTCATGCCCGGCGAAAGCGGCACCGGTTCGCCCTTGCTCGCGTCGCGCGTGAGCGACTGCGCGGGGCCCGACTCCTTCGCGACCACGTCCTTCAGGTTCAGCCGCCCCTGCGCATCGAGCAGCACGCGGCCGTAGAAGTTCGAGAACGTCACGCGCGCGGCATCGACGTCGGTGCCCTTCTCGTCGTAGTTCGCCTTCAGGTTCGACAGCGCGAGCGAGCGCCAGCCCGCGAACGGGTCGGACGTCGCCTTGTCGAGCATCCGCACGTCGACCAGCGCGACGTCGCCGCGATAGGTCGCGCGCGGCGTGTCCTTCACCTGCGCGAACGTCAGGTTGCCCTGCGCGTTGAGCAGCGCGCTCGCGATCGTCGCGTTCAGCGCGCTGCCGAAGTACGGCTCGAACGCGGCCGCGTCGAGGCGGTTGCCGTTGATCTTCAGGCCGAGCTTCAGCGGCTGCGCGGTCACGTCGCCCGTCACGTTCAGCGAGCCCTTGCGGTTCAGCGTCGCCTTCAACTGCACGGGCAGCGGCTTCGTCATGTCGTCGCTCAGCTTCTGCACCGACAGCTCCAGCGGCTTGATCGCCAGCTTCACCGGGCGCGGCGTCGACAGGTCGGTGAAGTTCGCGGACGAATCCTCCACGTTCAGCGCGTCGATCCGGTAGTGCCACGACGGCGCGGCGGCCTGCGCCTTGCGCGCGACCGTGCGCTGCGGCACCGCCGCCTGCGCGGGTTCGGCCAGCGCGGCGAGGTCGATCTTGCCGTCCTTCAGGCGCTTCACCTCGAGCGCGAGCCCGCTCGCGTCGACACTCGCAATCTCCACGATGCGCGCGGCGACGTCCACCTTCGCGATCTTCGCGCTCGCGTCGGGCAGCACGATTGCCGGCGCCTTGTTGTCCGGTGCAGCGATCTTCAGCGACTTCAGGCCGATCGTGCTGTCGGCGACTTCCGCGGCGAGCGGCGTCTTGCCCCAGTCGGTCTTCGCGTTGACGGTCGCGCCGAGCGTGCCGTCGAGCACGCGCGCGCGCGTCGCCTCGCCGAGGTACGGCTGCAGTGCCGGCAGCGCGAGCGCGGCGACCGTCAGCTTCGTATCGGCCTGCTTGTCCGCGAGATTGAATGCGCCTTCGGCCTTCACGTCGCCGCCGCGCGACAGCGACGTCGACAGCGTGTATTTCGCGGGCGTCTTGCCTTGCAGCGAGAAACCGTCGAGCGTCGCGGCGAGCTTCGTCAGCGACATCGCGGTCGGCGTCGCCGGCACGCGGTCGTCGACGTTGACCGTGCCGCCGTCGATCGCGAAATGACGGATCGTCAGGTCGAGCGGCGGTGCTTCCTTCGCGGCGGCGGCGCTGTCGGCCCTGACGCCGCTGGCCGCGGCGACGGCGGCACCGGAAGCGGCGGCGGCCGATGCGGCCGGCTTGCCGGCTTCGGCCTTCGGGGCGGCGGCCGGCTGCGCGACGAGCTTCTCGACGTTCAGCACGCCCTGCTTGTCGCGCGCCAGGTCGACCACCGGCTGGTCGATCCGGATCTCGTCGAAGTGCATCGCGTTGCGCAGCGGCTCGAGGCTGGCTGCCGCGACGTGCACGCCGCGCGCGGCGAACAGCGGCGCGGACGCATGGTCCGTCACCTTCGCGTCGTTCAGGTCGACGGTGCCCGACACGCGCAGCGCGGGCGTCTCGCCGCTCATCACGAAATTGACCGCGAGGTTGCTGCTCAAGAGGCCGCTCGTCACGACCACCGGCAGCTTCGCCGGCACGTACGAGATCAGCTTCGGCACGTCGAGGCGATCGAACTTCAGCGCGATCTCCGATTCGCGCGACTGCGCGAACGGCTTGGTCTTGCCGTCGATCGAGATCGGGCTGCCGTCGAAGCGCGCGCGCAGCTTCGGCTCGACGAAGATGTCGGTCTTCGACGCCAGCGTCGCGATATACGGAATGCCGAGCGTCCAGTTGTCGATGACGTGCTGCTCGTTCAGCAGGCGGTCGTCGAAGTCGATCCGGCCGTCGTTGACCTGGATGTTCGACACCGAGAATTGCGTCGGCTTGCTTGCGGGCTTCGGCGACGGCGCGGAGAATTTCTCGATCAGGTCGGTGAAGTTGAAGCGCTGCGCGTCGTAGCGGACGATGTGAAAGCGCGGCGAATCGAGCCGGATTTCATTGACGATCGGCGCGCCGCGGAACAGCGACGACCACGACGGCCTCACGACGAGCTTGCCGATGTCGACGAAGTCGCCCTGGCCGCCGCGCTCGCCGAGGTGGATGCCGTCGGCTTCGAGGTTCAGCGTGTACGGGTTCAGTGCGATCCGCTGGATCGTGGCCGGCCGGTCGAGCTGCTTGCTCAACTGCTGTTCGGCGACATGGCGGATCAATGGCGGTGCTGCGAAGAACCCGAGCAGTCCGAACAATACGAGGAAGATCAGCACGCCGATACCGATACGCCGGGTCCGACGTGAACGTGCAACGCCACCGAGGGCATGGAGGGTCGAGGATATGGTTTCTTTGTCTGCGCTTGCCATGCTTGAATGCCTCGGGAATGGATGCCGGGCCGCGCCGGACAACCGGGCGGCCGCGCACGCTATCCCGAAAGTATAGGCTCAGGAGGTGACGGTACGGGGTTCGGGCGCCGTCGCGCCCGCCGGTCGGACAGTGGCGCCGGTCATCCGTTCATTTCCGGACGACGACGGGCGGCATCCACGACCCGTCGCTCGCCTGCGGCTTCGGTGCATACAGGCGCAACGCGAGCGCGAAATCGGTGCGCGGCGCCGGCAGCCAGTTGCCTGCGTGCGCACCACCCGGCGACGCCGACACGACGATGTCGATCGAACCGTCGCGGTTGCGGCGCAGCCGGTCGCGATCGCCGAGCGAGCGACGCGCCGACCCGACGTCGGGCAGCGCGCCGTTCGTCGTGTACGGCGTGAGCGTCCAGAACGCGCGGGCCGGCGGCAGCGCGCCCGGCGCGAAATGCAGCACGTAGCGGTTCGCACCGTTCAGCGGATGGCCGTCGCTGTCGACGCGGACGACCGCGAGCGTCTCGTCGTCGCGCGTCGCGGTGCCGAACTGCGAGTAGGCAGCGTACGCGCGCAGCGTGTAGTCCTGGCCGTACTTGCCGGCCGTGTCGCCGATCCAGTTCCAGCCGTTCGCGTTCAGCAGGTTCGACGGCGGCGTCGCGAGCCGCGCACGCGCCTCGGCGACGCCGGCCGTCGCCGCCGTGAGGCGGTCGCCGGTCCACAGCACCGGATAGCCGGCCGTCACGCCGATGTCGCCGAGCAGTTCCTGCGCGTGCGCATCGTCGGCCGACGCCGGGTTGTCCTGCAGCGCCTGCGCGAAGCGCGTGAAGAACGCCTTCGGGTCGAGCGCGGCCACCTGCTCGGCCGGCGTGCCGCCGCCCGCCGCTTCGGAAGGCGCGCTGCCCGCATGAACCGCGACCGACGCGCCGCGCGCCGCGCCTGTGTATACAGACAGCGGCACCACGCGAATCGCGCGCTGCAGTTTCTTCACGTCCGTGAGGTCGCGCCCCCCGCTCGTCTGCAGCCGCACTTCGAGCCACGCGTTGGCGGACGGCACGTCGACCCGCAGCGCGCCCTTCGGCAGCGTGCCCTGCCAGCCCTTCGCGGCAAACGCAATCGTTTGCGATCGCGCGCCGCCGCGTGCCGTGCGTACTGCGATGGTCGACGACGACCACAGCACGTTCGTCCACATGTCGAGCGCGCGCGCGTCCCAGTAGCGGCCGCGCGTGTCGGGCAGCGTGACGATCACGGGTTCGGCGGCGACGTCGAGCCAGCCGGTCGAGTCGAGGGTATCGACGCCCGGCAGCGGCGGATTGACCGCACCGACGGGCGGCAGCGCCTGCGCGTGGCGCAGCGTGTTGAGCGGCGCCTGCCCCGGTTGCGCGCCGTCGCCGCCCGTCGCCGCTTCCTTCGCGACGTCCATCAGCACGAGCGGATACGCATAGACATAGGAGTCGGCGACTTCCGCGCGCATCCAGCCGGTTTTCCGCTGGATCGCGTCCGGTTGCGACGCACACCCGGCGAGCAATGCCGCCAAGGCCAGCGACGCGCACGCGCGCCGCAGAGAAACTGATTCCTGCAGGTTTTCAATCATCGATTACTGGCCGAATATCGTTCTTTTCAGTCAACGCCTTGTTCGTCTCGCGAACGGCGAATGCAAGGCACCCCAGCCTGCCCGGATACCGTCTCGCTACGGTTCGCAACGGTGGGCGCTGATGTCAGGCCGGTATCATAGCGCCTAAGGGCATCCCCCAATATGCCGAATAACAGGGCGGGCGCTAGTTCGGTTGCCGGCGGGAACGGCGGTGACAGAGGGTTCGTGACCAGCGCTGACAAATGGTGTCATTATTGACACCATTTGCTATGGCAAGCGAATGGAAGATCCACGATCAAATGGGGCGCGAGCCCGCGAATGTGCGTTTCAACGACCTGTTCAAGGTCTGCGAGGCACACTTCGGAGCGGCCCGCCAATCGGGTTCCAGCCACGCTATTTTCAAGACACCGTGGCAAGGCGATCCTCGAGTGAATATCCAGCATGATCGCGGGAAAGCGAAGGCGTACCCGGTGCGACAGGTTCTCGACGCGCTCGATCGACCGAAGGAACAGAAATCATGACCCAAGACCACTTTACGTACCGCGTAACGTGGTCCCCGGAGGACGGGGAGCACGTCGGCCTCTGTGCGGAGTTTCCGTCTCTTTCGTGGCTCGACGCCACGCCGGAAGGCGCGCTGACGGGCATTCGCCGGCTCGTCGCCGATGTCGTGCGCGACATGACCACGAACGGCGAGAAGGTGCCCGATCCGATCGCCGACCGCACCTACAGCGGCGAATTCAAGGTTCGCATCCCGCCACAGGCGCACCGTGCGCTGGTCATCCAGGCCGCCGAGCAAGGCGTCAGCCTGAATCGCCTCGCGAGCGCCAAGCTCTGCGCCTGACCACGTAATCAAGCGCAACGCACGACCGCCCGGCTGTCCGTCTGGAAGCCGGGCGATCGTTTTTTTCACGTTGTGACACGCTGTGTACATCGACATGCGTCGCATCGTCGCCGACGCTTGACCTTGCCATCATGGGAATGTTGATACTGGAACCATTCGCGGCTCGAACCGCGCTTTTGGGGAATCCGACATGACTGAACCACTTGCCTCCGCAGCGCTGCAAACGATCGAACTGAGCGTCGACGGCATGCACTGCGGCGGCTGCACGGGCCGCGTGCAGCGCGCGCTGGCCGCCGTGCCGGGCGTCGTCGATGCGGCGGTCGATCTCGACACGCAGGCGGCGACGGTCACCGCGCAGGACACGGTCGAAGCCGGCCGGCTCGTCGATGCAATCCGTGCGGCCGGCTACGGCGCGGCCGTGCGTGAAGCGGCGGTCGAAGCCGTTGCGACCGCGCCTGCGGCACCTGCGCAGCGCGACGAAACACCGTCGGCAGCGATTGAACCTCCCCCCACCGCTGCCACGATCGAACTCGATATCGAGGGCATGACCTGCGCATCGTGCGTGTCGCGCGTCGAAAAGGCGCTGGCGAAGGTGCCGGGCGTCACGCGCACGTCGGTCAACCTCGCGACCGAACGCGCCACCGTCGACGTATCGGCTGGCGTTTCCGCGTTGCAACTGGCGAATGCCGTAAAGCAGGCCGGCTATGACGCGACGCCGACGGCGGCCGATCTCACGCTTCCGACCGCCGTCCCCGCTACACCTGCCACGCCCGCCGCACCCGCCGCACCCGCCGCACCCGCCAGCATCGAACTCGATATCGACGGGATGACCTGCGCATCGTGCGTGTCGCGCGTCGAGAAGGCATTGGCGAAGGTACCGGGCGTCACACACGCGTCGGTCAACCTCGCGACCGAACGCGCCACCGTCGACGCGTCGGCCGACGTATCCGCCGCACGGCTCGCCGAAGCGGTGAAACAGGCCGGCTACGGCGCGACACCGGTCGCCGTCGCCACGCCGCCCGCAGCCTCGCCCGCCTCCACCGACCTCGAACTCGACATCGGCGGCATGACCTGCGCGTCCTGCGCCGGCCGCGTCGAAAAAGCGCTGGCCGCCGTGCCGGGCGTCGCGCGTGCATCCGTGAACCTCGCGACCGAGCGCGCGTCGGTGCACGGCGCCGGCGCACTCGATGCCGCCACGCTGATCGCGGCGGTCACCACAGCCGGCTACCGTGCATCACTCGCCGCCGCGCCGTCAGCCGGCGCCACGACCGGCACCGACGCGCAGCCGGCCAGCGCCGCACCGGACCCCGACGCCCGCAAGCGTCGCGAGGCCGTTCGCGAACGCAACCTCGTGATCTGGTCGGCGGTATTGAGCGCGCCGCTCGTCGCACCGATGCTGGTCGCGCCGTTCGGCATCGACCTGATGCTGCCGGGCTGGCTCCAGCTGGTGCTCGCGTCGATCGTCCAGTTCGGTTTCGGCGCACGCTTCTACCGCGCAGCCTGGCATGCGGTGAAGGCACGCACCGGCAACATGGACCTGCTCGTCGCGCTCGGCACGTCGGCCGCGTATGGCTTGAGCCTGTGGATGCTGCTGCGCGACCCCGCGCATCACGGCCACCTGTATTTCGAGGCGTCGGCCGTGATCGTCACGCTCGTGCGCTTCGGCAAATGGCTCGAATCGCGCGCGAAGCGCCAGACCACCGAGGCCATCCGTGCGCTGAACGCGCTGCGCCCGGACCGCGCACGCGTCATCGAGCACGGCGTCGAACGCGACGTACCGCTGGCGCAGGTGCGCGTCGGCACGCAGGTCAGCATCCGGCCGGGCGAACGCGTGCCCGTCGACGGCCGGATCGTGTCGGGCCGCTCGCACATCGACGAATCGCTGATCACCGGTGAAAGCCTGCCCGTGCCGAAAGACGACGGCGACCTCGTCACGGCCGGCTCGATCAACGGCGAAGGCGCGCTCGTCGTCGAAACCACCGCGATCGGCGCGGAAACGACGCTCGCACGCATCATCCGCCTCGTCGAATCCGCGCAGGCCGAGAAGGCGCCGATCCAGCGGCTCGTCGATCGCGTCAGCGAAGTGTTCGTGCCGGCGATCCTCGGCATCGCGGTGCTGACGCTGGCCGGCTGGCTGATTGCCGGCGCCGGGACGGAAACCGCGATCCTCAACGCGGTCGCGGTGCTCGTGATCGCCTGCCCGTGCGCACTCGGCCTCGCGACGCCCGCCGCGATCATGGCAGGCACCGGCGTCGCGGCGCGGCACGGCGTGCTGATCAAGGACGCGCAAGCGCTCGAACTCGCGCAGCGCACGACCGTGATCGCATTCGACAAGACCGGCACGCTGACCGAAGGCAAGCCGTCGGTGACGGCCTTCGAAGCCGTCGGCCTGCCGCGCGACGAAGCGCTCGCGCTCGCGGCGGCCGTGCAGCGCCAGAGCGACCATCCGCTCGCGCGGGCCGTGGTCGCGGCACACGATGCGGACGTGGCCGCGCGCGGCGACACCACACTGCCGGCCGTCGCAGTCGACGCGCGCGCGGTGGCCGGACGCGGCGTGGAAGCGCGCGTCGGCGGGCACCTGCTCGCGCTCGGCAGCACGCGCTGGCGCGACGAGCTCGGCCTCGCGGTGCCGCCCGAGCTCGACGCCCGCGCAGCCGAACTCGAACGCGCCGGCAACACGATCTCGTGGCTGATGCGTGCCGATGCGCCGCGCGCGTTGCTCGCGCTGATCGCGTTCGGCGACACCGTGAAGCCGGGCGCCCGCGACGCGATCGCGGCGCTGTCGGCGCGCGGCGTCGTCAGCGCGCTCGTGACCGGCGACAACCGCGGCAGCGCGGCGGCCGTCGCGGCGTCGCTCGGCATCGGCGAAGTGCATGCGCAAGTGCTGCCCGACGACAAGGCGCGCGTCGTCGCCGAGCTGAAGCGCACGCACGGCGGGGTCGTCGCGATGGTCGGCGACGGGATCAACGATGCGCCCGCGCTCGCCGCGGCCGATGTCGGCATCGCGATGGCGACCGGCACGGACGTCGCGATGCACACGGCCGGCATCACGCTGATGCGCGGCGACCCGGCGCTCGTCGCCGACGCGATCGACATCTCCAAGCGCACGTACCGGAAGATCCAGCAGAATCTGTTCTGGGCGTTCGTCTACAACCTGGTCGGCGTGCCGCTCGCGGCATTCGGCTTGCTGAACCCGGTGATCGCGGGCGCGGCGATGGCGTTTTCCAGCGTCAGCGTCGTGACCAACGCGTTGCTGCTGCGGAGATGGAAAGGCCGCGCACGCTGATGCGCGGCGATGGCCGGACGGCAGAGTGGCCGTTCGGCCATCGGCCATCGGCCAGCAGCCAGCAGTAAGGTTCGGGAGGATTGTCGACGTCGGCCGGTTGGGGCACGCCGGATCGGCAGCGCGTACCGCGCCGGTGAATTCAGTCCGAAACGACCGGCTTGATCAACGTCGTCGTGATCGGTGCGAAGCCGCACGCGCGATACAGCGCGCGGGCCGCCGTGTTGTGATTGAACACCGACAGGCCGATCTCGGTGACGCCGTACCGGCGCGCCTCGGCGTCGAGCGCATCGAGCGTGCGCGTGGCCCAGCCCTGGCGGCGCCGGGACGGGACGATGTCGAGGTCGTAGATGAACAGCGTGCGGTTCGGCCCTTCGGGCACGATCGCGTACCAGAGGTCGCCCACCGCGTCGCCGCTGGCGCCGTCGATGAGCATCACGAGGATCTGGCCGGCGGTCAGCAGGCCGTCCGGCAGCAGCGTGTCGAAACAGGCGCGCGCACGATCGGCGGCGTCTTCGGCAGCGTTTTGTCCGGATGAAACGAGATCGCGCGCGTAGCCGTCGATGGCTCGCGTGCGGTACGCATGGAATTCACCGGCCGACATCGGCCGCATCTGCAGCATGGCCCGGTCGCCGTCGAGGGAATCGGACTTCCAGTGTAGCGGGACGGTCGCACCGGCGCGCAATGCGGCGGTGGAAAGCGGGCAGGCGGGTGCGGCGAGCGCCGCGCCGAATCAGCGAATCAGCGAATCAGCGAATCAGCGAATCAGCGAATCAGCGAATCAACGAATCAACGAATCAGCGAATCAGCGAATCAGCGACGGTACAGGACGATCGGCACGAGATGCGCACGGCGCACGCGCTCGGCTTCGGCATGACGCGCTGCGTACGAGTATTCGGCGTCGAGGGGCAGGTGCGGCGACACGAACAGGTCGTCGATCTTTTGCAGCAGGGCGAGGATGAAGCTCATGTGAGACTCCTGACAGATGTGACTAGGGTTTTCCCTTAGATGACCTCCATTCTAAGGGTTTTCCCTGAACTCTGCCAGTGAACCGCATCAGTTTGCCGCAGGCGCGCGACAGCCGATCGCCGCCGCGGAACGGCGATCCTTGCTCCGTCGGGCTTTCAGGATAGGGTCGAAACGATTAACGCGTGCGACGAGCACGCTTCGCGACGGCCGCCTCGCGGTTCGCCGTGCGCTGCAGCCGGTCGACTTGCGACAGGAGCGCTTCGTGGTGTTCCTCGAGCGTCATCAGCGTCGCCTGCTGCGTCGACAGATCGGCCGCGAGGCGATCGATCCGTTGCTGCTTCGTGGCCACGTCCTGTTTCAGGTGCGCGATCTGTCGCGTTTGCAGCACCAGCGCGACGAGCGTGGCCAGCACGACGACAGCCAGCGCCAGCAGCAGGCGGTTGACGCGGCGCATCTCGCGATCGGCCGCGTGCGTCAGGCCGTCCACGTCGGCCTGCAGCGCGGCGAACCGGTCGGTCAGCGGGCGCAGGTGCGTGTCCGGGTCGAAGACCGGCGCGGCCGGTTGCGTGCGTTCCGCCGACGGCTTCGTGACGAAGGACGCAGCGGAAGCCACAGGCTGGGCAACGAGTGGCGGCGCAATGTCAGGCTGCGCGGTCGCTTCCCTGGGGGGCGCGGAGTTCGTGGCAATTGCCGGCTCGGCGGACTGTACCGGCGTCTGTGGCGCGGCAGGCGCGGCGGCAACGTCCGGCGAGCCGGTCGATTCAGCCGCTTCCGGTACCGCGGCGACGCTCGTCGCAGCCGGCGCGGATTGCATCGGCGCCGCTTCGCTGGCGCCGGCAGCCGCCCGGCGTTTGCCTCCCGACGACGGGCGGCGCTCCTTCACGGCATCGCCGGCCGATTTTCCTTCGCGGGATTTGACGGCCGCCACCTCGGCGGCCGGCTTGACGACTTCGGCATCCGCCGGTGGCGCTTCGGCCGCATTCGCCGCAGCGACATCAGCCGATTGCAGCGTGGCCGCCACCTTCACGGCGGCGTCGGCCGCAGGCACGCCAGCCTTCGTTGCCACGCCATCGGCCGCAGGCAAATCGGCTGCCTTCGTGGCGCCGCCACCGGCAGATGCGCCGTCGACGTTCGCGGTCGCACCACCTTCCGGCGTCGCAACACCCTCGCCTGCCACCACGACATCCGGCGTCGCCGCACCTTCCGATCCCGCTTCCGCGTGCCCGGCCGAGGCCGCAGCCGCCCCCTCCGGCACGCTGAACCCGTCCAGCGAGGCTTGGCGCCCGTCCGCGGCACCCGCCGCCGCGTCGGCTTCCGCGACGGCCTCGTCGCGCGCCGCAACCGGCGCACGCTCGCCCGGCTCGAGCACCGGATCGCCGAACAGGTCGAGCGTCCGTTCATCCCGCGGAGCATCGCCGGCCGGCGCATTGACGGGCCGCGCCGTCGCCCTCGCGGACGTGCTGCCCGCGGCAGCGGCCGAGCGCCGGCGGGAACGGGTCGACGAACGAATGGAACGGGAGCGGGGGCGAGGCGAGGAAACGGATTCGGTCATGGAAATCGGATGGCGGGGCCCGCAGGCGCGGAGCCGGATGTCGAACGGAATCGGTGGTCGGCCATTGTCGCATGGTCCGTTGCCGATTCAGCCTATTCGTCGCCCGACAGCCCGTTGCCCTCTTCGAAGCGCGTGACGCCCTTCAGCGCACGCAGCTTGTCGCAGATCGCCTGGTATTCGAGTTCCGACACCCGTGCGAGCGCGATGCGCACTTCGTCGTGCTCGCCGGTCTCGTCGGCACGCTGCACGATGAACTGCTTCACACGCGCACTCGACGGGCCGAGCGCCGCGTGCAGCGAATCGAACGTCAAGGCGCCGCTCACGACCGTCAGCGCGAGCTGGCGCCGCTGGCGCACCGTGAAGTAGCGCCGCTCCAGCGGCTTGATGCCGGCCAGGATGATCAGGATGATGATCGTCGCGGAAATCGACGCGACGTAGAGCCCGCCGCCCACCGCGAGGCCGATCGCGGCGACCGACCACAGGCTCGCGGCCGTCGTCAGCCCGCGCACGATCTCGCCGCGCAGCAGGATCGAGCCCGCGCCGAGGAAGCCGATGCCCGACACGACCTGCGCGGCGATCCGCGACGGGTCGAGCACGATGTGGTCGCTGCGGCCGAGCACGTCGGCAAAACCGAACGCCGACACGATCATGATCAGCGTCGAGCCGACGCACACCAGCATGTGCGTGCGCAGGCCGGCCGCCCACGACAGGCGCTCGCGCTCGAAGCCGATGACGCTGCCGAGCGCCGCCGCGAGAACGAGCCGCATCACGAGTTCCAGGTTGCTGAGCATCCGCTTTCTCTCCTTTTTCTGGTGCCGGCCGCGCGGAATGTTTTATCCTTGGCCCCGGCCGCGCCGATCCTCCGGGCCGCGCCGACACGTTTCGATCCAAGCGCTCAACCCCGTCATGCCCGTTTCCGACTCCGCTTCCGCCCAGGCCGCCCAGCTGCGCCACCATTTCGCGCACGTCGTCTTGCCGATCTGGCGGGGTTCAGGGTTCGACCAGACATTGCAACTGCCGTTCGAGGCCGTCGATCCGGCCACCCACGCGCCGCTGCCCGTCACCCGCTATCGCGCCATGGCGTGCGCGCGGCAACTGTTCGTGTTCGCGCAGGCCGGCGATTCCGCGCACGCGGCCACACTGTTCGACGCACTGTGCCGGCGCTTCCGCGACGCGCGCCACGGCGGCTGGATCTACAGCGTCGACGCGCAAGGCGCGCCGCTCGATACGACCAAGGATCTCTATACGCACGCGTTCATCGTGTTCGCGTGCGCCGCCTGGCACGCGGCGTCGGGCGACGCCGCCGCGCGCGCGGTGGCCGAGGAAACCGCCGCGCTGATCCAGGACCGCTTCGCGCCGCACCCCGGCGACGCGCTGCTCGACGCGGCCCGCCATGCCGATTTCTCGCCCTCCGGCAGCGGTGCGCTGCAGAATCCGCTGATGCACCTGACCGAAGCGTGGCTCGCGGCCGCCGACGCATTCGGCGACGCGGCGTTCGACGACGCGCTCGCGCGCACCGCGCACGCCGTCGAGCGCACGTTCGTCGATGCGGCGACCGGCTGCGTCGCCGAGTTGCCGCTCGGGGCGGCCGACAACCGTTTCGAGCCCGGCCATCAGTTCGAGTGGTTTTACCTGGTCGATGCGGCCGGCACGCGACTCGCGCAGACGGGCCTTCCCGCCGCGCTGTCGCGCGCGTTCGCGTTCGCCGAGCAATACGGCGTCGATCCGCAGACGGGCGGCGTGTGCGCGGCGCTCGACGCGCAAGGCGCGTGCATCGACGGCACGCAGCGGATCTGGGCGCAGACCGAATACCTGCGTGCGCTCGCGACGCACGGCGGCACGCCGGCCTCCGCGCCGCTCGCGCGGCAGATCGAGCGGTTCGCCGCGCGCTTCCTGCATCCGCGCGGCTGGTTCGAGTGCAAGACGGCGGACGGGCAGGTCGCGCGCGCCGACATGCCGTCGACGACGCCCTACCACCTCGCGACCGCCTACGCGGCGCTGCCGGCCGGTTCGTAAGGCGTCCCGGCGAACGACGGCGCCGCGCGCTCGCCGTGCGCGGCGCGTCCGTCACCCAGCTCGAACACCGACACCGCCTGCATCAGGTGCGCGGTCTGGTCGTTCAGCGACGCGGCCGCCGCCGCGACTTCCTCGACCAGCGCCGCGTTCTGCTGCGTCAGCTGATCCATCTGCGTGACGGCCTGGTTTACCTGCTCGATCCCGACGGTCTGCTCGACCGACGCCGCAGTGATCTCCGACATCGTCTGCACGACGCGCGTGATCGACGCCGACACCGTCCGCATCGCGTCGCCGGCGCGCTCCACGAGCTCCGCGCCGCCGTTGATCTGCGCGACCGAATCCTCGATCAGCGCCTTGATCTCCTTCGCCGACTGCGCGCTGCGCTGCGCGAGCGAGCGCACTTCGCCCGCGACCACCGCGAAACCGCGCCCCTGCTCGCCGGCCCGCGCGGCCTCGACCGCCGCGTTCAGCGCGAGGATGTTGGTCTGGAAGGCAATGCCGTCGATCACCGAGATGATCTCCGCGATCCGCCCCGAGCTCTGCGCGATGCCGCGCATCCGGTCGATCACGCTGTCGACCACGCCGCCGCCGTGGCTCGTCGCTTCGAGCGCCGCATCGGCCAGCGCGCTGGCTGCGCGTGCACTGTCGGTGTTCTGCCGGACCGTCGCGGTCAGTTCCTCCATGCTTGCGGCCGTTTCCTCCAGCGACGCGGCCTGCGTGCCCGTGCGCGCCGACAGGTCGGCGTTGCCGCCCGCGATCTCGCCCGCGCCGAGGTGAATCGCGTCGGACGCGTGGCGCACCGTGCGCACGGTGCCCGCGATACTCGTCTGCATCGTGGCGAGGCCGCGCAGCATGCGGTCGATCTCGAACACGCCGCCGGCCCGCACGGCTTCATCGAGCCGGCCCTGCGCGATCCGCTCGAAATGACGGCCGGCTTCCTCCAGCGGCGCGACGACCGCGCGCCGTGCAGCCGCGTAGATCGCGGCGCTCGCCGCGAGCATCGCCACCAGCAGCACGATGCCGACCGACTTGAACCAGCGCATGCCGCCGTCGATCGTGTCGAGGGCGACGCGGCTCGATGCGCTGCCATAGTCGGTGAAGCGGTGCAGTTCGGCGATATAGGCATCCTGGATGCTTTGCGTCGGCTGGTCGAGGAAGGCCTGGATGTTGTCGGCGTCGAGGAACTGCACGAGTTCGCCCAGCGCGCCACGCAGCGCGCGATAGCGTTCGGTGAGCGCGGCGACGCGCGCGCGGTTCGTGTCGTCGACCGCCTGCGCGGCCGTCAGCATGGCGAACGCCTTGTCCGCTTGCGCGAGCGACGCGCCCGCATGGCGGATGATGTCTTCCGGCTTCGGGCCGCCGCGCACCATCCGCGTGCCCGCACGCGACAGGTTGATGCGCGCGTCGAGCAGCTGCTCGGTCGCCCGGCTGGCCGCATCGACCTGCGCGATCGCGACGTTAGACAGATCGTCGACGCCGCTGCGCGTCGACGTGAGCGTCCAGAAGCCGAGCGCTTCGATCGCGAGCAGGAAGAGGCAAAACACGGTCAACACGCCGAGCAGACCCGACGCGAGCTTGATTTTTCCGAACATGGGGAGATTCCTGGAGAGCGGACGATGAGGCAATGCCCCGGCATTAGCGGCATTTCTTCGTCGGACTTTAGGAATGGAAGGCGGCAAAGTTCGCGTTGCCCGCGCATCCCCGCGGAATCGCCTGCAAACCGCGAGATCTTCGGTATTTGACGCAATAATCGCGTCGCATCGCTTCTGAATTTGCACGAAACGCGGACGAATTTCCTTGCTTATCCGGAGCCCCCTTCCTAGAGTTCAGCGCAAGCGGGCACTCATTGCGAAGGAAGTTCAATGACCGACATCACGGACCACGCGCGCGGCGCATTGCGCGCGCAGCCGTTCAGCATGCTGCTGGGCACGGAGCTGATGCATATCGGCGACAACGAAGTGTCGCTGTGTCTGCCGGTGCGCGAGGAACTTCGGCAGCAGCACGGTTTCGTGCACGGCGGCGTCATCAGCTATCTCGCGGACAACGCGCTGACGTTCGCCGGCGCACTCGTGCTCGGCCCGCGCGTGATCACCGCCGAATACAAGATCAACTATCTGCGGCCGGCCGTGAACGGCACGCTCGTCGCCCGCGCGAAGCTCGTCTACGCGGGCCGGCATCAGGCGACGTGCCAGTGCCATGTGTTCGTCATCGACGGCGACCACGAGCGGCTCGTCGCGATCGCGCAAGGCACGATCAACCGCGTCGGCGACGGCAAGATGCCGGATGCGCCGGAGGAAACGGCGTGAATTGCCGAGCGCAGGCATCGATGCCGCGCTGCCCGTCGCGCTAGCGTTTCATCGCAGCCAGATAGACCGCATCACGCTCGCGGCGGCCCACCGCGACCACCAGCACGATGACTTCCGCGTCGCGCACTTCGTAGACGAGGCGATAACCGACACCGCGCAGCTTGATCTTGTAGCGATCCGGGTGGCCGTGCAATTTGGCTGACGGGATGCGAGGATGCTCGAGCCGTTCGGCGAGCCTGACCTTGAATTGATCGCGCACGGAGCGATCGAGCTTCTTCCACTCCTTCAATGCGGAGTCGAGAAAGGCGAGTTCAAAGGTCATTCAGCTTGACCTTGACGACCTTCTCCCTGGCGCGCGAATCGGCCAACACATTGTCTTCAATGTCTTCCAGACGTTCGACCATCGCCTCCCACGTCTTCGCGGGAATGCAGTAGAACGCGGGTTCGTTGTGATTCAGGATCGCGACCGGAAAACCCTCGCCGGCGGCAACGGTTCCCATCGGATTCCGCTTCAGCTCCGAAACGCTAGCCGTCACGCTTGCCAGAATGGTGTGGGGCATATCTGCTCCTTGTTCGATCGAACATCGATTGTACTTGATTTGATACTAAATTTAGTACCAAAATTGGCACTCTCGATGCGTTCGACACCCGGCCATCGACAAACGGAAGTCGGCTCCCTGACGCCGCGCCTATTCCGCTCCCTCCTCCGCCAACGGCAAGAACCGCGGCGCCACCCTCGCCCGCACGTTCCCGTGTTCATCCGTCCGATAGATCCCGCGCGCCGCGTTGTGCGGATGCACGGCCGCGTCAGCCACGCTCAGCACCGGCGCGAAACACGCGTCGGTGCCTTCGAGCAGCGCGCGCCAGTGCGCGGACGGCTGCTGCGCGAACACCGCCGCGAAACGCGCCTTCAGCGCGGGCCAGCGCGCCCGGTCGTACTGCGACGCGGGATCGACGTCGGTCAGCCCGAGCCGTTCGATCAGCAGCGCATAGAACGGCGGCTCGAGTGCGCCGATCGTCACGCATTCGCCATCCGCGCAGCGATACACGTCGTAGAACGGCGCGTCGTGGAACAGGCTCGGCTGCGCGCCGTCGAGCTGCCCGTTCGCGCGTGCCCATAGCGCCAGCGAACCGAGCATCGACACGATGTCGACGATCGCGCCGTCGACCACGCGCCCCGGCCCGCCGCCGCGCACATCGAGCAACGCGCAGACGATCCCGAACGCGAGCCCGAGCGCGCCGCCCGCATCGCCGACGACGGTCGGCGGCACGCCCGGCCGGCCGTCGCGCGGCGCGGACAGCGACAGCAGCCCCGTCAGTGCGACGTAGTTCAGGTCGTGCCCGGCCGCGGCCGCGAGCGGGCCGTGCTGGCCCCAGCCGGTCATCCGCCCGTACACGAGTTTCGGGTTGCGGCGCGCGCAATCGTCGGGCCCGAGGCCAAGCCGCTCCATCACGCCGGGCCGCAAGCCCTCGATCAGCGCGTCGGCCTGCGCGATCAGGTCGAGCGCGGCGGCGCGGCCGGCCGGCGCCTTCAGGTCGAGCTCGACGATCGTCTTGCCTTCGCGCAGCAGGTCGCCGTCGCGGGCCCGCAGCGCATCCGGCGCGCTCGTGCGGCCGGACGGGCGCGCGATCAGCGTGATCCGCGCGCCCATCCCGGCGAGCATCCAGCCCGCGAGCGGGCCGGGGCCGAGACCTTCGAATTCGACGATGTGGATGCCGGCAAGCGGCGCGTTCAATGACATGGCGACGACCTCGCTGAAATGCAGCCGGCACAAGAGCGGCGAAACCTCCCGATTCTATGCGAATGCCTGCGCGCGTCCGCCTCGTCCGATCAGCCAGCCGCCGCATCCCGACGCTGCGCGTCCAGCGCCTCCCGCATCGCCTTCACGATCGCGTCGCGACGCGCGTCGATCCGCTCGACGGGCCCGGCCACCCCCATCGCCAGCGGCAGGCCGTTCCAGCCGTCCGCGATCACCATCGAGATCATCGCGGCGCCCTGCGTGACCGTATGTGCCGAATACGAGTAGCCGAGCCGGCGCGTCTGTTCGACCTTGTCGAGCACGACATCCTCGTCGATCGTCCTGCCCGACTTCCCGATCCGGCGGATGCTGCGCGACACGAGCCGGCGGATCGCGCTGTCCGGCTGAAGGCTCAGCAGCGCCCAGCCGAGCCCCGACATGCAGATCTCGCGACGCGTGCCGATCGGCGCGTAGAACTGGATCGGAATCGTATGAGAGCCCTCCACCGCATCGATGTACTGCACGTACAGATCGCTCTGCACCGCGATCACGACTGCCTCGTGCGTGCGTGCCGCCAGCCGCTTCGCGACGGCATGCCAGTGTCGCCGGCTGCCGGCCGCCGAATCGACCAGCGCCTCGCCGAGATTGACGAGCCGTGCCGTAGGCGCATACGCGTGAGTGGCGTCGTCGTACGCGAGATAGCCGAGTGCCTTCATGC
The DNA here is from genome assembly GCF_905339605.1 of Burkholderia sp. BCC1972. NCBI lineage: Bacteria > Pseudomonadati > Pseudomonadota > Betaproteobacteria > Burkholderiales > Burkholderiaceae > Burkholderia > Burkholderia sp. BCC1972. The sequence goes on from NZ_CAJPGH010000004.1 coordinate 227,805, forward strand.
TGGTCAGCAGCGCCGCCGCGCTCGACCCCGGATACCCGCAGCGCGTGGCGATCTCGCGCACGCTCAGCGGCCTCTGCAAGGTGCTGAAGAGTTCCAGCACCTCGAACACGCGCGCCGCGCTCTTGACCACGTTTCCGCTCATCCCGCCCTCTCCGCAGCTACCGGGACGGGCCTTCCACATATGTGGAACGGAATTTCCCGCCGCCAACCGTCGTGACGATACTAGGCTTCGGCCCGCGGCGTGAAGTCCCGCGGCACGGAACACACGGAGACACCATGGCAGCCTTTCTGATCCGTGAACGGCAGGGCCCGATCCTGACCGTCACGATGAACCGTCCCGAAACCCGCAACGCCATTTCGGACACCGATGCGATCGACTCACTGACCGAATGCTGCGACGACGCGAACCGCGACGAATCGATCCGCGTGCTGGTCCTGACCGGCGCCGGCACGACGTTCTCGTCGGGCGGCAATGTGAAGGCGATGCGCGCGTTCATCGAATCGGACCCGCACGATCCCGCCGCGATCCGGACCAGCTATCGCCGCGGGATCCAGCGCCTTGCACAGGCGTTCCAGCATCTCGAAGTGCCTGCCATCGCGGCGGTCAACGGCCCGGCGATCGGCGCCGGCACCGATCTCGCGTGCATGTGCGACATCCGCATCGCTGCCGACCGCGCGCGCTTCGCCGAGAGCTTCATCGCCCTCGGCCTCGTGCCCGGCGACGGCGGCGCATGGTTCCTGCCGCAGATCGTCGGCGCCGCCGTCGCCGCGGAAATGTCGTTCACGGGCGATGCGCTGGACGCGCAGGCAGCGTTGCGCTGCGGGCTCGTGTCGCGCGTCGTGCCCGACGGCGATCTCCTCGCGCACGCCCATGAGCTGGCCGGCCGCATCGCCCGTCATTCAGGCACCGCGCTGCGCCTGACCAAGCGGCTGCTGCGCGAAGGCCGCCACGCGAGTCTCGAGACGCTGCTCGACCTGTCCGCGTCGTACCAGGCGTTCGCGCACGCGACCCCTGAACATCGCGCGGCGGTCAACGCACTGTTCGCCGCACGCGGCTGAACCCGCGACCGCGACGCATCACGGCCGCGCAGCCGGTGCGTGCCGGCCTGCCGGCGCATCGAATCCACATCGAAGGAGACATCGTCATGACCAGCAGTAACGAAGGCGCGCTCGCAGGCGTGCGTGTGGTGGACCTGAGCCGCGTCTATGCGGGACCGTTCTGCGCACAAACCCTCGCCGACCACGGCGCGGACGTCATCAAGATCGAACCGCCGCAGGGCGACGAAACGCGCGACTGGGGGCCCGCGATGCCGAACGGCCTGTCCAGCTACTACTGGGGGCTCAACCGCAACAAGCGCAATCTCGCGCTCGACCTGTCGCATCCCGACGGACGCGGCGTGCTGTTCCGTCTGCTCGAAACAGCCGACGTGCTGATCGACAACTTCAAGCAGGGCACGCTCGAACGCTGGGGCATGGGCTACGAAGACTGCCTGCGCGAACGCTTCCCGCGCCTCGTCCACTGCTCGATCTCCGGATACGGCACCGACGGCCCGCTCGCGCGGTTTCCGGGCTACGACGCCGTCGCGCAGGGCCTCGCCGGCTTCATGTCGATCAACGGCGAGCCGGGCGGCGTGCCGCTCAAGGTGCCGTTTCCTGTCGTCGATTTCGCGGCCGGCCTGAGTGCCGTGTCGAGCGTCCTGCTGGCGCTGGTCGAACGAACGCGCTCCGGTCTCGGGCAGCATGTCGACATCGACCTGTTCAGCACCGCGCTGTCGATGCTGCATCCGGTCAGTACGAGCTGGATGGCGACCGGCGAGGTGCCCGTCGCGACGGGCAACGTCTATGCCGCGATCGCGCCGTACGGCGTCTATCCGTGCAAGGACAAGCCGGTCGCAACGGGCGCCGGCAACAACCGCACGTTCGCAAGGATGGTCGAAGCGCTCGGCGTGCCCGAGCTCGCCCGCGATCCGCGTTTCGCGACCAACGCGCAGCGCGTCGCGCACCGCGATGCGCTCGACGCGCTGATCGGGCAGTTGACCGGCGAGTTGCCCGCCGACGAGGTCGTAGATCGACTGATGCGCGCCGGCGTCGCGACGGGGCCGGTCAACACCATCGCCGATGGTTTCAACCATCCGCAGGCGGCCCGCAACGCGATGTTCATCAAGAGCGACACGTATACCGGCGCGGGCGTTCCGGCCAAACTGTCGCGCACGCCCGGCTCGATACGCCGGCCGCCCCAGTCGTTCGCCGCCGATACTGACGCCGTGCTCGACGCGCTCGGCATCGACGCGGCGCGCCGGGATGCGCTGCGGCTGGCAGGCGTGCTCCACGACACGCGCGCCGACGCCACCGGGAGCACGTCATGAGCGCATCCGGCTCGTTTTCCTCGCTGACGGGCGACGACGCGCCGTCGATCCTGCGCAACGACGACGACGGCATCGCATGGCTGACGATCCATCGTCCACATGTCGCCAATGCGCTGTCCGCCGAAGCGATCCGGCGCCTGTGCGACGAACTCGTCACGCTCGACGACAACCCGACGATCCGCGTCATCGTGATCCGCGGCGCGGGCGAACGCGCGTTCAGCGCGGGCGTCGATCTCGGCGATCCCGAGATACGCGGGATGCAGCCGATGCGCGGGCTCGCCCGCAACGTGCACGAGCTGATCCTCGAACTGCGCAAGCCGACGATCGCGGCAATCAACGGCCACGCCATCGGCGGCGGATGCGAAATCGCGCTCGCGTGCGACCTGCGGATCGCGGCCGATCACGCGACCTTCGCGCTGCCCGAAGCGCGGGTCGGGATGGGTGCGAACTTCGCGAGCGTACTGCTGCCGCGCATGCTGCCGCGCGCGATCGCGATGGAGCTGCTGTTCACGGGCCGCCGCTTCGATGCCGAAGAAGCGCAGCGGGTCGGCTTGCTGAACCGCGTCGTCCCCGGCGCCGCACTCGACGACACCGTGCGCGAACTGGCGCAGACGATCGCCGCGAACGCGCCGCTCACGATCCGCCGCATCAAGGAAACCGCGACGCGCAGCCAAGGGCTGCCGGTGGCCGCTGCGCTGCGGCTGGACGTCGGCCCCGACGTCTATGCGAGCGAGGACCGGATCGAAGGTGCCCGCGCGTTTCTCGAGAAGCGCAAGCCGGTATTCAAGGGGCGCTGAACCCGACACGGCACGGCGGCACCACGCGCGCAACCGCTCCCAGAACGCGGGCGTGCAAAAAAAGACATAGAACGGAGACACCTTCATGCAACGGAAAGCACTCCTGATCGGAGCGTGCGTGCTGTGCGCCACGTCGGCACACGCGTCGTCGGTCACGCTGTACGGGATCGTCGACAGCTACGTCGAATTCGATCGCATCGGCAGCCTGTCGAGCATGCGGCAAAGCGGCGGCGGCTCGTCGACGAGCCGCCTCGGACTGACAGGCGTCGAGGATCTCGGCGGCGGCACCTCGACGAAGTTCGTGCTGGAAAGCGGCTTCTCGCCGGCCGACGGATCGTTCCAGGGCGGCACGCTGTTCTACCGGCAGGCCTACGTGTCGCTGCAGAACACGCGCTACGGCGACCTCCGGCTCGGCCGGCAATACACGCCCGCGTTCTACGTCGTCTATGACGGCGATCCGTTCGGGCTCAACGAACGGCTGTCGCCGCTTGCGCTGCTCGCGACGTCGACGGACACGATCACGAGCAACACGACGCCGCCGATTCCGCGCTTCAACCAGGCGGCGTCGTATCTGAGCCCCGACTGGAACGGCCTGCGCGTGATGGCCACGTACGGCTTTCCGACGCCGAACGCGCTGTCGACGCAGGCCGGGCGCAACTACGGCGCCGGGCTCCAGTACCGGATCGGCGGGCTCTACCTCGGCGCCGGCTTCCAGGGCGACACGTCGGCCGGCACCCTGGCGCCCGTCGTCTCGCCGTCGACGACGCGACACTACGTGTTCGCAGCCAACTACGCGTTCGCGCGCGTCAAGCTGTACGCCGCGTTCCTGTACGGCGTCGGAACGGCGCCGCACCTGCCCGCGTTCTCGACCGCGAGCGCCGGCGCATCGATCAACGTCGGCACGCTCGATCGCCTGCTCGTCTCGGTCGTGCGCCGCGACGTGAAAGGCTCGGCGAACGACGCGACCGCGCTCGGCGCCGGCTACGACCATCCGCTGTCGAAGCGCACGTCGCTCTACGCGCGCTATCTGTACATGAAGAACGGCGGCGCCGCCCGCAACACGGTCGTGGTCGGCCTGCAGCCGCAACCGGGCGGCACCGAGCAGGTGTTCGCGCTCGGCATCGTCCACCGCTTCTGACGGAGTATCCATGACCCCGACCCTTTCCACTCACGCGGCCGCCATCGACGAGCGCGCGACGCAGGCGCTCTACCGGCGGATCTCTCGCCGGCTGCTGCCGTTCCTGATCCTCTGCTACACGCTGTCGTTCATCGACCGGATCAACATCGGATTCGCGCACGCGCAGATGGCGGCCGAACTGCACTTCTCCGACGCCGTCTACGGGCTCGGCGCGGGCATCTTCTTCATCGGCTACATGGCGTTCGAGATTCCGAGCAACGCGCTGCTTGCACGGATCGGCGCACGCAGGACGATCGCCCGGATCATGGTGCTATGGGGGCTCGGCTCGGCCGCGACGATGTTCGTCACGACGCCCGCGCAGTTCTACGCGTGCCGCTTCCTGCTCGGCGTGTTCGAGGCCGGCTTCTTCCCCGGCATCCTGTTCTATCTCGGCGCGTGGTATCCGCCGCGGCAACGCGCGAAGGCGTTCGCGCTGTTCATGACCGCGCTGTACCTCGCGGGGCTGATCGCCGGCCCCGTGTCGGGCGCCATCCTCTCGTACTTCGACGGCGCCGCCGGCCTGAGCGGCTGGCAATGGCTGTTCGTCGTCGAAGGGCTGCCGAGCAGCGTACTCGGCCTCGTTGCGCTGCGTTTTCTCGACGACCGGCCGGACGACGCACGCTGGCTGTCGGATACCGACAAGGCCGCGCTGCGCGCCGCGCACGCGCAGGCTGAAGCCGGCACGCCGAACGCAAACGCGGCGCGGTCGGTGCTCGCGCACCGCGACTTCTGGCTGCTGTGCGCGGCCAATTTCGCGATCGCGGCCGCCGGCTACGCGCTCGTGTTCTGGATGCCCGTGATCCTGCATCGCGGCGGGTTGCATGGCGCGATGCAGATCGGGCTGCTGTCCGCGCTGCCGTACCTGTGCGGCATCGTCGGCATGCTCGCGATGGGCTGGCGCACCGAGCGCCGGCGCGAGTGGCGCGGGCACGGTGCAGTCGCGATGTTCGCGTGCGCGGTGACGCTCGCCGGGCTGGCGAGCGTCGGCGGCACATCGCACCTGATGATCGCGCTCTGCATCGCGGTCGCCACGCACGCCGCGTCGTTGCCCGCTTTCTGGGTGCTGCCGGGGCTCGCGCTGCCGAAGCGTTCGATGGCGGTCGCGATCGCGGCGATCACGATGTCCGGCGCGATCGGCGGGTTCGCGAGCCCGTTCCTGATGGGCGTGCTCAACACGGCCACCGGGTCGATGCGCGGCGGGCTCTATTTCAACGCCGCGCTGCTCGCGGCCGGCGCCATCGCGCTGCTCGGCACGCTACGGGCCAGGGCATCGGCTCCCGTGCATGCCGGCTGATGGCATCCGCCTCTCCTACCTCACACTCATCGACTCCCATGAATTTCGACCTTGAACTCGAACACCGGATGATCCGCGATCTCGTCGCACGTTTCGTGAAGGACGAGCTGATTCCGCTCGAAGCCGCGGTGATGGCGCGCGAGGCCGACGGCCAGCGCTTCGGGCTGCTCGACGATGAACGCGCGCACCTCGACGAGCGTTCCCGGCAACTCGGCCTGTGGGGCCTCGACGCACCGCTCGACGCCGGCGGCTCGGACCTGCCGGCCGTCGCGATGGTCGGCGTGAACGAAGCGATCGGCACGACCGTGACGCCGTACATCCTGCCGCCCGATTCACCGAACCTGCGGATGCTGTGCGAAGTGGCCGACGACGCGCAACGCGCGCGCTATCTCGAACCGTACGCACGCGGCGCCACGCGCGCCGCGATGGCGATCTCCGAGCCGGGTGCCGGCTCGGATCCGGGTGCGCTGTCGACGACGGCCGTGCGCGACGGCGACAGCTGGGTGCTGAACGGACGGAAGATCTGGATCAGCCACGCGCCCGAGGCCGACTGGACGATCGTGATGGCGCTCACCGATCGAAGCAAGGGCAAGCGCGGCGGCATGACGGCGTTCATCGTCGATCGCGACACGCCGGGCTTCGTCATCGAACGGCGGATCCCGATGATCGGCGGGCTGTCGACCTACGAAATCGTGCTGGAGGACTGTCGCCTCCCCGCCGCGCAGTTGCTGGGCGCGGAAGGCGCCGGCTTCGCGCCGATGCAGGCGCGGCTCGCGAACCGGCGGCTGGAGATGGCCGCATGGTGCATCGGCCGCGCCGAGCGCGCGGTCGCGATGCTGTGCGACCATGCGAAACAGCGCAAGACTTTCGACGTGCCGCTCGCGGAGCGCCAGGCGGTCCAGTGGTGGGTCGCCGACGCGCTCACGCAGATCCACGCGTGCCGCCTCATGACCTACGAAGCGGCTGCGCGCGTGGATGCCGGACAGGATGCTCGCACGCAGATCTCGATGGTCAAGGTGTTCGCCACCGAAATGGCATCGAGCGTCATCGACCATGCGATGCAGACGCTCGGCGCGATGGGCATGACGAAGGAAATGCCGTTGCAGCAGATGGCCAGCGAGGCGCGGTTGATGCGCATCTTCGAAGGCCCGACCGAGGTGCACCGTTGGGTCATCGCGCGCAGCGCACTCTGACCACGGCGCGCCCCCACCTTCACGATGGAGCTACGCGTTGGACACCCTGCACCTCGTCGATCCCGAAATCCGCCCGCTGCTCGAGACCTGGCCGACCGTCACCCTCGGCATCGACAACCTTGCGCAGTCGCGCGAACGCGTGCTGCCGCTGCCGCCGCCCGACCTTGCCGGCAGCACGCGCGAACGCCGCACGGTGCCCGGTCCGGCCGGCGCGCCGGACGTCCCGGTGCTCGTCTACCTGCCCGACGATCACGCGCGCCCGCTCCCGGCAATCGTCCACATGCACGGCGGCGGCTTCGTGCGTGGCAAGGCGAAGGATCTCGAAGCGGTTCATCGATCACTCGTGACGCAGCTCGGCTGCGCGCTGTTCTCGATCGACTACCGGCTCGCGCCGGAAACCGTGTTTCCCGGCGCGATCGAGGATTGCTACGCGGCGCTCGCATGGGTCTTCCGCGATGCCGACGCGCTCGGCATCGACGCATCGCGCATCGGCGTGGCAGGCGAAAGTGCGGGCGGCGGGCTCGCCGCCGCGCTGGCGCTGCTGGCCCGCGACCGCGGCGAGTACCGGCTCGCGTTCCAGCATCTGGTCTATCCGATGCTCGACGATCGCACCTGCACGCGCCCGCCGCATCCGCATGCCGGCGAATTCGTCTGGCATGCAGCCAACAACCGGTTCGGCTGGACCTCGTTGCTCGGTCACGCGCCGGGCATCGACGGCGTGTCGCCGTACGCGGCCGCTGCACGCGCCACGCGGCTCGACGGCCTGCCGCCCACGTTCCTGTCGGTCGGCTCGCTCGACCTGTTCGTCGACGAAAATCTCGACTACGCGCAGCGCCTGCTCCGCGCGGGCGTACCGACCGAGCTGCACGTGCTGCCCGGCGGCGTACACGGCTTCGACATCGTGCCCGGTGCGCGCGTATCCGAAACGGCACGCCGCCTGAGCCACGACGCGCTGCGCCGCTTCCTGCACGGCTGACGAAAACGACGCGGGCGGCCGAAGCCGCCCGCATCGCCATCGCCGTAACCGGCAACGATCAGAACGCATCCCCCGGCACCCGCACCCAGCCTTCCATCAGCACGCGCGCGCTGCGGCTCATGATCGCCTTCGTGACGGTCCACTCGCCGTTCTCGCGTTGCGCTTCCGCGCCGACGCGCAGCGTGCCCGACGGATGGCCGAAGCGCACCGCGTTGCGTTCGCCGCCACCGGCCGCCAGATTGACGAGCGTGCCGGGGATCGCCGCGGCCGTGCCGATCGCCACCGCCGCCGTGCCCATCATCGCGTGATGCAGCTTGCCCATCGACATCGCGCGCACCAGCAGGTCGACGTCGGCCGCGTTCACGCGCTTGCCGCTCGACGCGACATAGTCGGCCGGCTTCGCGACGAACGCGATCTTCGGCGTGTGCTGCCGCGTCGCGATTTCGTCGAGCGTATCGATCAGGCCCATGCGCAGCGCGCCGTGCGCGCGGATCGTCTCGAACTTCTCGAGCGCCTTCGCATCGCCGTTGATCGCGTCCTGCAGCTCCGTGCCCGTGTAGCCGATCGCTTCCGCCTCGACGAAGATCGTCGGGATGCCCGCGTTGATCATCGTCGCCTTCAGCGTGCCGACGCCCGGCACCGCGAGATCGTCGACGAGGTTGCCGGTCGGGAACATCGAGCCGCCCGCGCCTTCTTCCTCGGCGGCCGGGTCCATGAACTCGAGCTGCACCTCGGCGGCCGGGAACGTGACGCCGTCCAGCTCGAAGTCGCCCGTCTCCTGCACCGCGCCGTTTACGATCGGCACGTGGGCAATGATCGTCTTGCCGATGTTCGCCTGCCAGATCCGCACGGTCGCGACGCCGTCACGCGGCACGCGCGCCGGATCGACGAGCCCGCCGCTGATCGCGAACGGGCCGACGGCCGCCGACAGGTTGCCGCAGTTGCCGGTCCAGTCGACGAACGCGCGGTCGATCGCGACCTGCCCGAACAGGTAGTCGACGTCGTGCCCGGGCCGCGTGCTCTTTGACACGATCACCGTCTTGCTGGTGGACGACGTCGCGCCACCCATCCCGTCGATCTGCTTGCCGTACGGATCGGGGCTGCCGATCACGCGCAGCAGCAGCGCGTCGCGCGCGGCGCCCGGCGCCTGCGCGGCATCCGGCAGGTCCTGCAGCCGGAAGAACACGCCCTTGCTGGTGCCGCCGCGCATATAGGTCGCGGGAATCCTGATTTGAGGAATGTGAGCCATGTTTGCGTTATCCCTGTGTGCGTCGGTCACGCCGCCTGCGACGATTCGAGGAAGTCCTGCGCGAAACGCTGCAGCACGCCGCCCGCTTCGTAGATCGACACTTCCTCGGCCGTATCGAGCCGGCACGTCATCGGCACTTCGACGCGCTCGCCGTTCTTGCGGTGAATCACGAGCGTCAGGTCGGCGCGCGGCGTGCGCTCGCCGATCACGTCGAAGGTCTCGGTGCCGTCGATGCCGAGCGTCGTCCGGTTCGTGCCGGGCTTGAACTCGAGCGGCAGCACGCCCATCCCGATCAGGTTCGTGCGATGGATCCGCTCGAAGCCTTCGGCGGCGATCGCCTCGACGCCCGCGAGCCGCACGCCCTTCGCGGCCCAGTCGCGCGACGAGCCCTGGCCGTAGTCGGCGCCGGCCACGACGATCAGCGGCTGCTTGCGATTCATGTACGTCTCGATCGCCTCCCACATCCGCATGACCTTGCCTTCCGGCTCGACCCGCGCAAGCGAGCCCTTCTTCACCGCGCCGTCGACGACCGCCATCTCGTTGATCAGCGTCGGGTTCGCGAAGGTCGCGCGCTGCGCGGTCAGGTGGTCTCCCCGGTGCGTCGCGTACGAGTTGAAGTCTTCTTCCGGCAGGCCCATCTTCGCGAGGTATTCGCCGGCCGCGCTATCCAGCAGGATCGCGTTCGACGGCGACAGGTGGTCGGTCGTGATGTTGTCGCCGAGCACCGCGAGCGGGCGCATGCCCTTCAGCGTGCGCTCGCCGGCCAGCGCGCCTTCCCAATACGGCGGACGGCGGATGTACGTGCTCTGTGCGCGCCAGTCGTACAGCGGCGCCGCGCGCTCGCCCGCATCGGCGCTGCGCGCGAACATCGGCTCGTAGACCTTGCGGAACTGCTCGGGCTTCACGCTCGACGCGACGATCGCGTCGATCTCCTCGTCGGTCGGCCAGATGTCCTTCAGCGTGACGGGCTGGCCGTCCTGGTCGTGGCCCAGTACATCCTTCTCGATGTCGAAACGGATCGTGCCGGCGATCGCATACGCGACGACGAGCGGCGGCGACGCGAGAAACGCCTGCTTCGCATACGGGTGGATGCGGCCGTCGAAGTTGCGGTTGCCGGACAGCACGGCCGTCGCGTACAGGTCGCGATCGACGATCTCCTGCTGGATCTTCGGGTCGAGCGCGCCCGACATCCCGTTGCAGGTCGTGCACGCGAACGCGACGATGCCGAAGCCGAGCTTCTCGAGTTCCGGCAGCAGGTTCGCTTCTTCGAGATACAGCTCGACCGCCTTCGAGCCCGGCGCGAGCGAACTCTTGACCCACGGCTTGCGCGTCAGGCCCTTCGCGTTCGCGTTGCGGGCGAGCAAGGCCGCAGCGATCACGTTGCGCGGGTTGCTGGTGTTCGTGCAGCTCGTGATCGCGGCGATGATCACCGCGCCGTCGGGCATCTCGCCCGGCGTCTCTTCCCACTGGCCGGCGATCCCGCGTGCGGCGAGATCGGACGTCGGCAGCCGCTTGTGCGGGTTCGACGGGCCGGCCATGTTGCGCACGACGCTCGACAGGTCGAACGTCAGCGTGCGTTCGTACTGCGCGTTGGCGAGCGTATCGGCCCACAGGCCGGCTGCCTTCGCATAGGTCTCGACGAGCTTCACCTGCTCGTCGCTGCGGCCGGTGAGGCGCAGGTAGTCGGTCGTCTGGCCGTCGATGAAGAACATCGCGGCCGTCGCGCCGTATTCGGGCGCCATGTTCGAGATCGTCGCGCGGTCGCCGAGCGTGAGGCTCGCCGCCCCTTCGCCGCGGAATTCCAGATACGCGCCGACCACCTTTTCCTTGCGCAGGAACTCGGTCAGCGCGAGCACGACGTCGGTCGCGGTGATGCCGGGCTGGCGCTTGCCGGTCAGCTCGACGCCGACGATGTCGGGCAGCCGCATCCACGACGCGCGGCCGAGCATCACGTTCTCGGCCTCCAGCCCGCCGACGCCGATCGCGATCACGCCAAGCGCGTCGACGTGCGGCGTGTGGCTGTCGGTGCCGACGCAGGTGTCCGGGTACGCGACGCCGTCCTGCGCCTGGATCACCGGCGACATTTTCTCGAGGTTGATCTGGTGCATGATGCCGTTGCCCGGCGGGATCACGTCGACGTTCTCGAACGCCTTCTTCGTCCACTCGATGAAGTGGAAGCGATCCTCGTTGCGGCGATCCTCGATCGCGCGGTTCTTCGCGAACGCGTCCGGATCGAAGCCGCCGCATTCGACGGCGAGCGAGTGATCGACGATCAGCTGCACGGGCACGACCGGGTTCACCTTCGCCGGGTCGCCGCCGCCGTCGGCGATCGCGTCGCGCAGGCCGGCGAGATCGACGAGCGCCGTCTGCCCGAGGATGTCGTGGCACACCACGCGCGCCGGGAACCACGGGAAGTCGCGTTCGCGCTTGCGCTCGATGATCTGCTTCAGCGAATCGGCAAGGATCGCCGGGTCGCAGCGGCGCACGAGGTTTTCGGCGAGCACGCGCGACGTGTACGGCAGCGTGTCGTAGGCGCCGGGTGCGATCGCGTCGACCGCGGCACGCGCGTCGAAATAGTCCAGCGACGTGCCGGGCAGGGGTTTGCGGTTGGCGGTATTCATGATGTGGGGCGGAATTCGGGGTATGACGTTCCGCGCGCGCCGGCGGCCCGCATCACGGGTGCCGGCGCGTGCGGCGGGCGTTTCAGCGCTTCTCGATCGGCACGAACTGCAGGTCTTCCGGGCCCGTGTAGTTCGCGCTCGGGCGGATGATCTTGTTGTCGACGCGTTGCTCGATGATGTGCGCGCTCCAGCCCGACGTGCGCGAGATCACGAACAGCGGCGTGAACATCGCGGTCGGCACGCCCATCATGTGATACGACACCGCGCTGAACCAGTCGAGGTTCGGGAACATCTTCTTCGCGTCCCACATCACCGATTCGAGGCGCTCGGCGATGTTGTACAGCTTCAGGTCGCCCGCTTCCTTCGACAGCTTGTGCGCGACGCCCTTGATCACCTTGTTGCGCGGATCGGAGATCGTGTAGACCGGGTGGCCGAAGCCGATCACGACTTCCTTGTTCTCGACGCGGCGGCGGATGTCGGCTTCGGCATCGTCCGGCGAGCTGTAGCGGCTCTGGATTTCATAGGCGACTTCGTTCGCGCCGCCGTGCTTCGGCCCGCGCAGCGCACCGATCGCGCCGGTGATCGCCGAGTAGATGTCCGAGCCCGTGCCCGCGATCACGCGGCCCGTGAACGTCGATGCGTTGAATTCGTGCTCCGCGTACAGGATCAGCGACGTGTGCATCGCCTCGACCCACGACTTCGACGGCGTCTTGCCGTGCAGCAGGTGCAGGAAGTGGCCGCCGATCGAGTCGTCGTCGGTTTCCGTCTCGATGCGCTTGCCGTTGTGCGAGAAGTGATACCAGTACAGCAGCATCGAGCCGAGCGACGCCATCAGGCGGTCGGCGATGTCGCGCGCGCCCGGCAGGTTGTGGTCGTCCTTCTCCGGCAGCACGGTGCCGAGCACCGACACGCCGGTACGCATTACGTCCATCGGGTGAGCCGACGCCGGGATCTGCTCGAGCGCGGCCTTCAGCGCGCTCGGCAGGCCGCGCAGTGCGCGCAGCTTGGTCTTGTACGCGGCCAGTTCGGTCAGGTTCGGCAGCGTGCCGTGCACGAGCAGATGCGCGATTTCCTCGAATTCGCACGATTCGGCGACGTCGAGAATGTCGTAGCCGCGGTAGTGCAGGTCGTTGCCGGTCTTGCCGACCGTGCACAGCGCCGTGTTGCCGGCCGTCACGCCCGACAGCGCCACCGATTTCTTCGGCTTGAATGCGCCTGCGGCGGCCGGTGCTGCTGCGTCTTTCGTCTCGCTCATGTTTCCTTTCTCCAATGGGTATCGGGGGTGCGGGCCGCGTTACTTCTTGCCCTGCGCGAACAGCTCGTCGAGCTTGCGCTCGTATTCGTGATAGCCGAGGAAGTCGTACAGCTCGGCGCGCGTCTGCATCGTCGGCACGGCCGCCTTCTGCGTGCCGTCGCGGCGCAGCGTCTCGTAGAAGTTCAGCGCAGCCTTGTTCATCGCGCGATACGCGCCGCAGCAGTACAGCGCGATGTCGACGTTCGCCTCGCGCAGTTCGTCGACCGTAAACAGCGGCGTGGAGCCGAATTCGGTCAGGTTCGCGAGGATCGGCACCTTCACGGCAGCCTTGAAACGGCGGTAGTCGTCGAGCGTCTTCATCGCTTCCGGGAAGATCATGTCGGCGCCGGCTTCGACGTAGGCCACCGCGCGTTCGATCGCCGAGTCGATCCCTTCCGCGGCGGCTGCGTCGGTGCGCGCCATGATCACGAACTGGTCGTCGGTACGCGCATCGACCGCGGCCTTCACGCGATCGACCATTTCGTCGATCGGCACGACTTCCTTGCCCGGACGGTGGCCGCAGCGCTTCTGGCCGACCTGGTCCTCGAGGTGCACGGCCGCGACGCCGGCGTTGATGAACGAGCGGACCGTGCGCGCGATGTTGAACGCGCCGCCCCAGCCCGTGTCGATGTCGACCAGCAGCGGCAGGTCGGTCGCGTTGGTGATCCGCGTCGCGTCGATCAGCACGTCTTCCATCGTGCTGATGCCGAGGTCGGGGATCCCGAGCGAGTTCGCGGCGACGCCCCCGCCCGACAGGTACACGGCCTTGAAGCCGACGGCCTGCGCCATCTTGGCCGCGTACGCGGTGATCGCGCCGACCACCTGCAGCGGCTGTTCCGCCGCGACTGCCGCGCGGAATTTCGCGCCGGCGCTCTGAAGATGCGTATTGCTCATGAACGGCCTCCTGATGGAATGCCCGATAACAGCAAGGACCGGGCCAGCTCGCGAAACGTCGCTAACCCACTGATTCTTAAGCAACCGGCACACGCGACGCAGCGCCCAGACATTTCAATTCAGCAATTTCGTGTTTCAAAAATGAAATCGCACGCGCATAATCGATCGTCATGGACCTCTCCTCGACCAAGCCCGTCGGCCCGGCCGATCGCACGGTGCGCCCGCGCATCTGGGCGATGGGCATCAGCCGCCTGCGCGACCTGTTTCGCGAGATCGCAGGCGAATTCGACGAACGCGCCGACGTGCGCATCGTCACGCGCGCCTATGAAGATGCGCTGAGCGCGATCGCCGAGGCCGGCGCCGCGCGGCCCGACGTGATCGTCGCGGCCGGCTCGAACGGCGGCTTCCTGAAAACGCGTGCGCAGGTGCCGGTGGTGGTCGTGTCGCCGACCGGCTTCGACGTGATGCAGGCGCTTGCGCGCGCCCGGCGCGACGCGTCGCGGATCGCGCTCGTCAGCGCCGGGGAAACGCCGCCCGAAGTGCGCCGCTTCGTCGCCGCGTACGGCCTCGACGTGCAGTTTGCGTCATATCAGTCGGCACAGGAAGCGGAAGCCTGCGTGCACGACCTGCACGATCGCGGCATCGAAACGATCGTCGGCCCGGGCCTCGTCACCGATCTCGCGGCGAGTGCCGGCATGGGCGCGGTATTCCTGTATTCGCACGCATCGGTGCGCAAGGCCGTCGAGACCGCGCTCGAAGTCGCGTATGCGACGCACGCCGAGGCATTCCGCCGCCAGCGGCTCGACACGCTGCTGCAGCACCTGCGCGACGGCGTCGTCGCGCTCGATGCGCACGGCCGCGTCGAGGCGATCAACGAGCGGCTCGCGTCGGCGCTCGGGGTCGAACCTGCGGCGGCCGTCGGCCGCGCGCTCGTCGACTTGCGCCCCGAGCTGCGCACGCTGCGCGGCGAGGACGGCGACGCGCTCGCGACCGTACGCGGCGTGCGCTACGTCGTGCATCGCGGGCCGCTCGTCGATCGCGGCGTGACGTCGGGCAGCGTGCTGACGTTCCAGGAATCGCGGGCGGTCGAGCGGCTCGATCGCGCGTTGCGGTCGCAGCCGACCACGCAGCAGTTCGCCGCGCGCTACGCGCTCGACGACGTGGTCGGCGCGTCGGCGCCGATGGCGCGCGTGCGTGACCTCGTGCGCCGCTACGCGAAATCCGATGCGACCGTGCTCGTGCTCGGCGAAAGCGGCACCGGCAAGGAAATGATCGCGCAGAGCCTGCACGCGCTGTCCGCGCGGCGCAGCTACCCGTTCGTCGCGGTCAACTGCGGCGCGTTTCCGGAGGCGCTGCTCGAGAGCGAACTGTTCGGCTACGAGGAAGGCGCGTTCACCGGCGCGCGGCGCGGCGGCAAGACCGGCCTGTTCGAGGCCGCGCACCGCGGCACGCTGTTTCTCGACGAAATCGGCGAGATGCCGCCATCGCTGCAGAGCCGGCTGCTGCGCGTGCTGCAGGAGCGCGAGGTGATCCGCCTCGGCTCGACCGAGCCGATCCGCATCGACGTGCGCGTGATCGCCGCGACACACCGGCCGCTGCTCGCGGCCGTCGAGGCCGGCACGTTCCGCGCGGATCTCTATTACCGGCTCAACATCCTGAACGTCGGCCTGCCGCCGCTGCGGGAGCGCGCGGCCGACATTCCCGCGCTCGCGGCGACGCTGCTCGTGCAGGCTGCGCGGCGCGAGCCGCGGCTCGCCGAACGCCTGCGCGATGCCGGCGATGCCGCGCGTGTGCTCGGCACGACGCAGGCCACACTCGCGCGCTACCGGTGGCCCGGCAACGTGCGCGAGCTGCAGAACGTGATCGAGCGGATCGCGGTGGAACTCGCCGAGGAAGCCGATGAAAACGATCCCGCCGCCGCGTGCGCCGCGCTCGATCCCGACGCGCTGCAGGCGATCGCGCCCGAGCTGTTCGCCGCGCCGCCCGACGCGGCCGATACCGACGACGCGCAGACGCTGCACGCGCGCCGCCGCCGCGCGGAAGCCGACGAGATCCGCGCGGTGCTCGACGCATGCGGCGGCGACCGCGACCGTGCGTGCGCGATGCTCGGCATCAGCAAGACGACGCTGTGGCGGAAGCTGTCGGCGAAATAGGCCCGGCGCGCGGCCGGCCCGTCAGTCGGCCTTGTGATAGTGGCGGTACGCCTTCGCGCGATTGCCGCACGACGACATCGAGCACCAGCGGCGGCTGCCGTTCTTGCTGTCGTCGACGAACAGCCACTGGCATGCATCGTTCGCGCAGCGCTTGACCTTCGCGAGCCGCGCGCCGCCGAGCAGGTCGACCGCCGACCACAGCACCGGGCTCAGCAGCCCCGCGAGCGTGGCGCGTGACGCATCGATCCGCCACGCATAGCCGCCGTCGATGCGCGCCAGCGCGACGCGCGGCGACGCTTCCGCCAGAAAACCGCTCAACAGCGCGAGATCGTCGGCCTGCGGCTCGCGTTGCTCGGCCTGCGCATGAAAGAGCCGGTACAGCGCCTCGCGCAACGCGAGCGAGCGCGCCAGCATCGCCGGCTCGTCGCCCTTTTCTTTCCATTTCTCCTTGTCGGGCACGCGACATGCATCGGCCAGTGCGGCCGGTACGCCCGCCTGATCGCGGCACCAGGCCAGCAGGTCGTCCATCGTGCCGAAGGTTTCCGTTGGCGGGTCGCTGCCGCGCCAATACAGCGTATTCGCGAAATCGAGGCTCAACGTTTCGGACGGCGCGGGAATCAGATAGTCCGTCGTGACGGAAGGTTGCGTTTTGCTCATGACGCGATCGTATCTAACCACCATGCCGGTTGACAAGCGCCCGAGCGATTTCTAACATAACCTGCATGCTGGTTAAAAACAGGTTTGCCGCACTGACGCCCCTTTCAATCCAAGGAGACACAGATGAGCGATCGCTTTTCGTTCAGGGTTATCCACACCGCCGCCGGCCGCACGTACGACGACAGCACGCTCGGCGCGCTTCGCTACAAGCGGCTGGCATGGTGCCTGCAAGCAGGCTTGCCGCACTGACGTCCCCCTCTCGGTTCAAGGAGCTACAGATGATCGACCATCTTTCGTTCGGCGTTGCCCACATCGACCGCAGCCGCACCTTCTACGACAGCGCGCTCGGCGCACTCGGCTACAAGCGTCTATATAGCGACGACGGCGCCGTCGGGTACGGCACGACCGAGCCCCAGCTGTGGTTGGAGCACGCGGCTCGGCCCGTCGTCGCCGATCCCGATTCCGGATTGCACCTGTCGTTCAAGGCTGCTTCGCCGGTCGAGGTCGACGCGTTCTACCGCGCCGCGCTCGAGCACGGCGGCAAGGACAACGGCGGGCCCGGCAAGCGCGAACACTACGGCCCCGGCTATTACGCGGCGTTCGTCGTCGATCCCGACGGGTATCGGCTGGAAGCGCATTGCGAGCTCGACAACGTCGTGTGACGCCGCTGCATATATCGCGTACCAATGCCGAGGGCCCGATTCCGTGCGATGCGGAATCGGGCCCTCGGTTTTAGCGCGCAAGCGACCGGTTATTGCGCGCCGCGCGTGTGCTGCAATTGCTCGCCGAGCCCTTCGATCCCGAGGCGCACCGTCTGGCCGGCCTTCAGGAACACCGGCGACGGCTTGATGCCCATGCCGACGCCCGGCGGCGTGCCGGTCGTGATCACGTCGCCCGGCTGCAGCGTCATGCAGGTCGACAGATACGCGATCAACTGCGCGACGGTAAACACCATCGTGCGCGTGTTGCCGTTCTGATAACGGTGGCCGTCGACTTCGAGCCACAGGTCGAGACGCTGCGGATCGGGCACTTCGTCGCGCGTGACGAGCCACGGACCGATCGGGCCGAACGTGTCGAAACCCTTGCCCTTGTCCCACTGGCCGCCGCGCTCGATCTGCCATTCGCGCTCGGACACGTCGTTGACGACGCAATAGCCCGCAACGTAATCGAGCGCGTTCGCTTCGGCGACGTCCTTGCACGTTGCACCGATCACGACGCCCAGCTCGACTTCCCAGTCGGTCTTGACCGAACCCTTCGGGATGTCGATGCCGTCGTTCGGGCCACAGATCGAGCTCGTCCACTTGCCGAACACGACCGGCTCCTTCGGGACCGGCATGCCGGCTTCGGCCGCGTGATCGGCATAGTTCAGGCCAATGCCGATGAACTTGCCGACGTGCCCGACGCACGCGCCGATGCGCGGCTCGCCGGAAACGAGCGGCAGCGTGGCCGGATCGATCGCGCGCAGCCGCGCGAGACCGGCGTCGGACAGCGCATCGCCGGCCAGATCCGGCACGTGCGCGGACAGGTCGCGAATCCGGCCGTCCGCGTCGAGAATACCGGGCTTTTCCTGGCCGGACGGGCCATAGCGAAGCAGTTTCATCGTGCTCACCTCTGTTGTCGAATGGGACAGGATAGCGGCCGACGCGACCTTTCGCGGCCGCGCGCCGGACTGATTGTCGATCGTCGATAGCGCGCGTCGGCACCGCATCCGGCAGGCGGTTCGACGCGCGAGGGTCGCGCGGGCGCAGCGATCGCGGCGCCGCACGAACAGTATGGCGCGCATCGAACGGGCGGCCGCCGGTCTGCGCATCGGCGACGACGGCCCGGCACCCGCGACGCGTGCCGGCCCATGCCGGCCGGCTTCACGCGCGACCGCGCCGTCGTTGGCCCGCCAGCCTTTGTACCATCGGCCGCGCGCCGTGAAATGGCCCGCGACGGATACCGACTATTGGTGCACCTGCAGACGTTGCGGCGCAGCATTGGATGCGCATACATCGACCGACCGGTCGGGATTGCCGGTATCGCCTGCCATCAGACCATGAATACTGGATATTCGGGGTGGCCCTGTCATCGAGAACGTTTGCCAATCCGTTCTTGTCCGGTAATGATCGGTAAAAAGACGCTGCATTGCACACTGTATGTTTATTGCTAAGCTCGTACGAATGGCTTTCATCGCCATACGCGGGCCCACCCTATGCGCGTGCAGAACTGGCCAGCGTGCGTCGCCAGCCGATCGACGGTAATCCCCAACCTCACACCGACAATGCAGACAACCAACGACCCGCTTCCCGGCTGCGACGCACGGGAATCGATGGCCGCTATCGACCGCTATCGCGCCCCCGCGCTCGACAAGGGACTCGACATTCTCGAGCTCCTGGCCGAGCAGAAAGAAGGACTCACCCGCACTGAAATCACGAAGGAGCTCGGCCGCAACGCGAGCGAGATCTACCGGATGCTCGAACGCCTCGTCGCACGCCGCTACGTGATGCGCTCGACCGGCGGCGATCGCTACACGCTCAGCCTCAAGCTGTTCGCGCTTGCGCACCGGCACCCGCCGATGAGCCGGCTGATTGCCGAAGCGCTGCCGCCGATGCAGCGCTTCGCCGATGCAGCCGAACAGTCGTGCCACCTGTCCGTCTACGATCGCGGCAACCTGCTCGTGATCGCCCAGGTCGACGGGCCCGGCCCGTGGGGCGTGTCGGTCCGGCTCGGCTCGCGCGTCGGGCTCGCCGATACGGCGTCGGGACGCGTGATGCTGGCGTTCCAGGGCCCCGAGCAGCGTGCGCACATGCTGACCGAGCATCGCAAGGTCAAGGGCGAGGCGCCGCTGAACGAGCAGGAACTCGCGTATGCGTGCCAGTCCATCCGGCAGGATGGCTACCTGCGCCAGGACAGCCGCCAGGCCTATGGCGTGACCGACCTGACCGCACCGATCCTCGGGCCGTCCGGCCATGCGATCGCGGTGCTGACCTGCCCGTACATGCGCCGGATCGATGCACACGCGGC
Source organism: Burkholderia sp. BCC1972 (assembly GCF_905339605.1). NCBI lineage: Bacteria > Pseudomonadati > Pseudomonadota > Betaproteobacteria > Burkholderiales > Burkholderiaceae > Burkholderia > Burkholderia sp. BCC1972. The sequence goes on from NZ_CAJPGH010000004.1 coordinate 247,482, forward strand.
GCCTCCCGTCGACCTCGTCGTCGAAGGGCTGCGCGACACGGCCGCCCATCTGTCGATGGGCCGCACCGAGATCTGCTGACCCGCGGATTTCTCCACGAAACACACCGGGCGCGGCGCGGCAGCGCCGGCCCCCGGTTGCGCGCGACGCCCGTGCGGTACGCGATATGCGGTGTCATATCGTGCGCCCGCGGCGCTACGCTAAAATAGCGGCCCTCTCAAAAACTACGACGGTCGGTTGTCGCGGCCGTCGTGTCCGATGGATGTCATGGCCAAACTTCTGAACGATCAAGAATTCCAGCGTTTCTCCGAACTTCAGCAGAAGCAGGCAAGCTTCACGATCACGCCCGACGAAGCGGACGAGCTGCGCGATATCGTCGCGCGCGCGCAGCAGAAGCGCGACGATCGTGCTGCCGCAATGCAGACGATTGAAAACTACATCGAGCAGTTCGACATCACGCCTGACGAACTCTTCTCGCCCGAACAGATCGGCGACGCGGCCCGCACCTACGGGCTCATCACGGCGACCAAGAAGGAGCGCACGCTGCCGCCGTCGATCACGTTCAACGGCAAGCCGTACCAATGGACCAAGACGCTTCCGGACGACGTGCGCGGCGCGCTGTTCGAAGCATTCACGGCCGGCGAGTCGATCAAGCGCTTCATCGCGATGCCGAAAGACACCGCACGCTGTGCGCTGACGATCGCCCGCCTCGAGCGCGAAACCGGCGCCGTCTATGCCGATCCGCACCTCGACGAACTCGCGATTTCGCGCGATCAGGTGAACGACGCGGCGTCGAAACTCGCCGCGTAAATGTGGCATCGGGCACGGTTCATGCGTGCCCGAACCCTCGCGCGACGCCCGCATTGGCTGGTGCCGCGCTCGCGGGAGCGGTCCATCAGCCTGCTCCCGAAAAATCTCACCTCAGCTTCCCGCAAGCACTCACCGACACCTCCCGAACAAGCTCACCCAACGCTCCCGAAGACGCTCACCAACGGCTCCCGAATGTCCTCACCGGATGCTCCCGCAAGCGCTCACCGATACGTCCTGGAAAGGCTCACCAGCGGCTCCCGCAGGGGCTCACCGGCCACTCCCGGGAAGGCTCACCGAATGCTCCCGTATCGGCTCACCACGCGTTCCCGGAAACGCTCACTTACCGCTCCCGAAAAATCTCACCTTTGCGATCGATCCGAATCGGCGAGGCCGGAATGCGGTGCTCGAAACGCTTGAACACATCGCGTGAAATGACCACGCGGGGCGGGTAACGCGGTGCTCGGCAAGCGCCTTCAGATGCTGTCCGGATCGGCGTGACAAACTGGTTCGACAGGTTCAGGTGCAGCCTGCGAAAGCCTGCGCAAATAATTTGCATTCCTGAGTGACTACGTGCGTTACCGGTGAATAAATGGAGACAGCCACCTGCAGACGATGCCTCCTCGCTTCGCGCAGCCGACAGCCGCTACGGCTGCAACTTCATCCTGAAGCCCACGACGCCAGGCTCCTCCGTGCTCGACACCGCAAAGCCGCACGACTTCGCGAGCGAGATCATCGCCGAATTCTCGCGCAGCGCCTCGCCGATCATCCAGGCAGTGCCGCGCGAGCGCGCGTAGTCGATGATGCGGGCCATCATCAGCCTGCCGAGCCCCTTGCCCTTCTGATCGGGGCGTACCGCGATCGCGAACTCCGCCGTCTCGTTGTCGGGATCGGCGACCGCGCGCGCCACCGCGAGCGTATGGTCGCGCCCCGACACATCGGTGAACGACACGATGAAAGCCATCTCACGGTCGTAATCGATCTGCGTCATGCGCGCCACCTGCGAGTGATCGAAGCTGCGCACCGCGCCGAAGAAACGCATCCGCAGATCGTCCGGCGTCATCGCGGCGAGCAGTTCATTGTGCGCGGCCTCGTCTTCCGGACGGATCGGGCGGATCGTCACCGTCTCGCCGCGCCACTCGAGCGTCTGTTCGAGGTGCCGCGGATACGGCATGATCGCGAGCCGGCTGCGCCCCGTGGCCAGCGTGATGCGCGGTGCGATCATGCGCGCGCCGCCGGACAGCACGCGCAGCGTGACCGACAGCGCGACAACTTCGCGCACGTCGCAGACGACCTGTGACAACGCCGTCAATGCGTCGAGCGTCGGCTCGACGGGCGTGCTGCGCGCATACGGCGAGCGCTCCATCACCGCGCGGGCAAGCACGGTGTTCAGCGGCGGCAGGCCGTAGACGACGAATGGCGCCGAGACGCCGTCCGCGGGCGGCACGGCATAGCGAAACACCGGACCGAAGTTCGAATCGTCGTACATGTCGACCGTGACATCGACAACCTTCTTGCCGGCCGGCTCGGCAGCCTGCTCGCCCTGCAGGCCGAAATGGGACAGCCACCGCAGCGCGGCATCGCCGGCCAGCTCGTGCTGGCCGGCTTCGACCATGCGGCGCGCTTCCGCCTGCGCGGAAGCGACGCACTCGGCCGGCTGCGGCGGCGCGCCTTCGGGCGTCTGCATCAGCAGTTGCCGCCCGAGGTTGTAGTCGACGAGACGCGCATACGCGCGTGCGAGCCGCTGCGGTGTCGTATGCACGGGAATGCCGTTCGCATGCAGCGCATCGCGCGTCGCGGCGTCGACGGCACCGAAGAAACACGCGAGGATGCCGCGATGCGCGTACTGCCGCGAGTCGATCAGCGTACGCGCAACCGAATCGGCCGGTGCACTGTGGGACGTCGAATGGACGACGAACAGCGTGCCCGTTTGCGGGAACGGCGCAAGCGCCTTGATCGCCGCGGCAAAGTGCTCGGGGCGTGCGTCGTCACCCAGCGTCAGCGGATTGCCGGGCGCCGCGAGATGCGGCAGCGCGGCCGACACGGCCGACGTTGCCGCCGGCGACCAGTCGGCCAGCACGTCGCGCACTTCGGCGACCGCATCGACCGCGAGTTTCGCGACACCCGCATCGCTGGTGACGAGCGTCGCCGCGCCGCGCGCAGTCACGCGGCCGACGCCGAGCGTCTCGATCTCGTCGAGCAGATCGTCGAGCGCATCGACACGCACCATGCCCGCGCGCTGGAATGCCGCCGTATAGAGTGCGTCGCCGGGATCGGCGCGCCCGGTGCGCAACGCGAGGACCGGCTTGTTGCGTGCGGCCGCACGCGCGGCCGACATGAACTTGCGCGCGGCCCGCACGGTATCGAGTTCGAGCAGGATCGCGCGCGTGCCGGGATCGCTCGCCAGATAGTCGAGCACGTCGCCGGCGTCGACGTCGGATTCGCTGCCGAGCGCGACGACATGCGAAAAGCCGAGGCCGCGCGCATCGGCCCAGCCGAGCACCGCGTTCGTCAGCGCATTCGATTGCGACACCCACGCGACGCCGCCCGATCGCGCCGTATAGGCCGGCGCACCGAAATGCGCATGCCGTGCGGGCGACAACACGCCGAGGCTGCCGGGCCCGACGATACGGAGCACGAACGGCTTCGCCGCCTTCAACGTACGATCGACGGCGGCGCGATCGGCATCCGTGCGCGCCTCGCCGACGATCACCGCGACGCGCGTGCCGAGCTCCCCGAGCTTGCGCACGATGCCGGCCCAGGTCGCGGGCGGCGTGCAGATCACGGCAACCGACGGCGGCGCGGGCAGCCGGTCGACGTCCGGCACGACCGCATGCCCGTCCAGCTCGCGATACTTCGGATTGACGGGCCACACGGGCCCCTGGAACGCGCCGTCGAGCACGCGCGACCACACCATCGCGCCGATACTGCCCGCACGCGATGACGCGCCGACGACTGCAACGGACTTGGGCTGGAACAACGCATCGAGATGGCGAACGGTCACATCGGCTCCCTGCGGTGACGAAAGACGACACGATCGGCATGCGGCCCGAGAGACCGGGTGCCGATCGACGCGAATCCCAAGCATAGGCGAAGCGCATGCGACTGCCTATATGCCGAACGGCTGACTGTTCGACGAGCGTCAACGCTTGCACCATGGACCTGCAACACACGCGGCGACGCATCGCCGCACGACGCAGGCAACGCGGCACGACGCTGCGTCCGCTTCCTCAAAGGTGAGGATTTACAGGAGCCATGGTGAGACTCTTCGGGATTTGCACGACGCAGCACGCGAACACGCGAAAGGTGATGGGAATCCACGGCACGCATGCACCGCGAAAATCGCGATTGCCCATGCGCATGCGCTGCGCAATTGCACGGCTGTTTACGGGAATTCGCCGCGATATGCGGCCGGATCGCGGCGAATTCGCAAAACGGGATCCGTTAATTGCGCAGCATTGCGCATCCCTTCACCGGGGAAAATCGCTCGGCGACTGCACGAAAACAAAACGGTGCGATGACCGTAGGGTCATTCGCACCGTCAGTCGGCACACGAAAGGTGAGGATTTTCGGGAGTCAGTCCTTGATCAGGAAACGTGCGCGGTTCTTGCCGAGCCAGGTCGGCGCCCGTCCGCGGCCGCTCCACGTTTCGCCGGTCTTCGGGTTCAGGTACTTCGGCGGCAACGACCGCTTCGCCTTCGCGGTGGTAGCAACGGCGGCCCCGATCGGACGAAAACCGAGCTCCTCGGGCGTAATGTCGTATTCCTCGATTTTCGCGCGGATTTCGGCAATCGCGTCGGCAATCGCCTTTTCACGTTCCTTGTCGATCTTTTGCTGAAGCCGTTCGAGCTGTGCGGACAGTTGCCTGTAGGTCGCCATATGGATGGGACTCCGTGAGTGTTATTCGTGAAAAATAGGTAACACCAAGCAAATGGAAAAGCGCTGCGCCCGATCGTGGTTTCCTCAGCCGGTCATTTCGGGATCAATAACCGCTTTTCTTCTTGCATGCGAAGAGAAGATTTCGTACGGCGTCATCGGTCGATTGCTGGATCACTTCGAAATCCCCGTTGCACATCGCTCGGGCATTGTCCGTGCAATTGCTCCAGTCGCTGCCGGTGCATTGCACCTGCGTCGTCGGGCGCCCGTCCGAAGTGAACAGCGGCGCGCTGCCGCCACACCCGCCAAGCCCCGCCACCAGAGCCAACAATGCAGCCGCCCGAGACCGCCGACAGACCGACGCAAGCATGTGTTTCATTGTTCTTCCCGTCAACCTTTTTTTGAATGTCGCGAGTATGCCATGCGCAGCCCTTCCACCGTCAGTTCGGCACCCGGTCCGGTTGCCCGCGCGCCTTGTACGGCAAGCTCCGGCGCGGATCGTCGGTGATGCGAACGAAAACCTGCTCGACGTCCGGCAGTGCCTCAAATTCGCGCTGCAGCGCCTGACGATCGAACGCTGTCTGCGCGCATCCTTCGACGTAGATGAAACGTCGCTGCACGGTGATCCACAGGCTCGTGCCGCGCAGGCGATCCGAGCCGGCGAAGTGCGCTTTCGCGGCATCGGCGATCGACGCGTCATACATATACGAGTTCGGCTTCGTGCAGCGGTGGGCGAGCCAGCAGGTCGTGCCGCGTTCGGCGCGGTAATGCGCGTCGTCCGTCATCTCGGCACGCGTCATCCACGGGCCGAGCGGCAACGGGCATTCGGCCACGTCCCGCGACAGCGCGATGAACGGATCGTTGTACCAGTTGCGCCGCGCCTCGGGCGCGTCGGCGTCGCCGGCTTGCGCGAACGCGGAAGTCGCCAGCAACATGGTCAGCCACCCTGCGATACCGATCCGCCTCATCGTGATCTCCTGTTCGATGCTTCACGTCCGGCCGGATCGGCATCGCCGATCGGCCTACCGGTCGATGCCCAGCGCCGCCAGCTTCTTGTACAGCGTCGCGCGGCCGATCCCGATGCGCGCGGCCGCTTCGACGACCTTCCCGTCACAGGCCGCGAGCGCATCGGTCAGGAACTGGCGCTCCCACGCCGCCAACGCATCGGCATACGAAGCGACCGCCGCACCGGGTACGCTGGATGCATCGCCCGCTCGCGGTTCGACCGGCGTCGCGGCAACCCGCGGCGCAGGAGCCGCGCCGTCCGCCGAGACGCGCACCGGCCCGAGGAACGGTGCGAGCGCACGCGCATCGATCACCGAACGATCCGACAGCATCAGCGCGCGCTCGAGCGTATTGCGCAACTCGCGCACGTTGCCGGGCCACGGATACGCACACAGCATCCGCAACGCGTCGTCGGTCAGTTCACAGTGCGCGGCGCGCCCGTGCTGCGCGGCCAGTTCCTCGAGCGTCGCGTAGACGAGCGCCGCGATGTCGGATGCGCGCTCGCGCAGCGGCGGCGCATGGATCGTCAGCACGTTCAGCCGGTAATAGAGATCCGCGCGAAAGCGCCCGGCCGCGACGAGCGCCGGCAGGTCGGCCGACGTCGCGGCGATGATCCGGACGTCCGCGCGCACGATCCGGTTCGAGCCGACCGGCTCGAACTCCTTGTCCTGCAGCACGCGCAGCAGCTTGCCCTGCAACGGCAGCGGCATGTCGCCGATCTCGTCGAGGAACAGCGTGCCGCGATCGGCCAGCTCGAACTTGCCGATGCGCCCCTTGCGGTCGGCGCCCGTGTACGCGCCGGGCGCCGCGCCGAAGAATTCGGTTTCGAGCAGCGTATCGGGAATCGCGGCGACGTTGACGGTAACGAGCGGCTGAAGCGCACGCGCCGACGCCGCGTGGATCGCGTGCGCGAGCAGCTCCTTGCCGGTGCCCGTCTCGCCGAGCAGCAGCACCGGCGAATCGACCTGCGCGGCGCGCCGTGCCTGACGCTTGGTTTCGAGGCTCGCGGCACTCGTGCCGACGAAACTCGCGAACGTGTATTTCGCGCGGCGCGCCTGCGCGAGCGAACGCTGCGTCGCGATCAGCTGCTGCTGAAGCTGTGCATAGCGGGAAAAGATCGGCGTGAGCGTCTTCAACTGGTCGAACAGCGCGAAGCCGATCGCGCCGACCGTCTCGCCGGCCTCGTTCTTCAGCGGCAGGCGCGTGACGACGAGCGGCTCGCGGCCCGTCTCCATGATGTCGAGCAGGATCGGCTGCCCGGTCGACACGACCTCGCGCATCAGGCTGTTCGGAATCACGGCTTCGCAGTCGAGGCCGACGGCCTGCTGCGGATCGGCAAAGCCGAAGCGTGCCGCGTAACGCTCGTTCATCCATACGACGCGCGCATCGCGATCGACGACCACCGTGCCCGCGCTCGAATCCTCGAAGGTCCGGAACAGCGACTCGGCGGCGCGCCGCAGCACGTCGCCGTAGTTGACGGGCAGGCGGGCCCAGTCGTTCATCATCGTGTCTTCGTCTCCGCGTATTGTCGACCGGATGTCTCCGGAACGAGACGGATTATCTCATTACGGAGACATGCCGCAATACGTTGTCCGGGAATGCCTTGCCCGATTTCACGGGCTGGCCGGACGGCCATATCGTCTCCAGGCGGAGACGTTTTATGTAGAATCGTCAGACATAGGCCGGCGCGGGCCCGCCGGCCTCCGGCGGACCCATGTCCGGCGGCGCAATCCGGCCGATGGCACGAAACCTGCACGAACCTGAGCCGGTCCGCGGCGCGTCGCGCGATCGAACAACAACCAAAGCCATTAGGAGACTCCCTTGTCTTTCGTGATCGTCCTCGCCGCGCTGGCGTTCCTGATGTACGCCGCGTATCGCGGCTACAGCGTGATCCTGTTCGCACCGATCGCCGCGCTCGGCGCGGTGCTCCTGACCGAACCCGCCGCCGTCGCACCGGTCTTCTCCGGCATCTTCATGGAGAAGATGGTCGGCTTCGTCAAACTGTATTTCCCGGTCTTCATGCTCGGCGCCGTGTTCGGCAAGGTGATCGAACTGTCCGGGTTCTCCGAGTCGATCGTCCATGCCGCGATCCGCTACATCGGCCGCTCGCGCGCGAATGCGGTGATCGTCGCGGTGTGTGCATTGCTCACCTATGGCGGCGTCTCGCTGTTCGTCGTGGTGTTCGCGGTCTATCCGTTCGCGGCCGAACTCTATCGCCAGAGCAACATTCCGAAGCGACTGATGCCCGGCGCGATCGCACTCGGCGCGTTCTCGTTCACGATGGATTCGCTGCCCGGCACGCCGCAGATCCAGAACATCATCCCGACCACGTTCTTCAAGACGACTGCGTGGGCCGCGCCCGCGCTCGGCACGATCGGCTCGCTGTTCATCATCGTCGTCGGCCTCTCGTATCTCGAATGGCGCCGCCGTTCGGCCATGGCGAAGGGTGAAGGCTACGGCACGTCGCTCGTCAACGAGCCGGAGCGCGTCGAGGCGACGTCGCTGCCGAATCCCGCGCTGGCGATCCTGCCGCTGATCCTCGTCGGCGTGTCGAACTTCGCGTTCACGAAGCTGATCCCGCAGTGGTACGGCGCCGCGTCGTACACGGTCGCGCCGGACGTGCTGCCGGGCGTGCATACGCCGGTCACGACGTCGATCAAGACCGTCGTCGCGATCTGGTCGGTCGAAGCCGCACTGCTGCTCGGCATCGTGCTGGTCGTGCTGACCGCGTTCAAGCGCGTCAGCGACCGCTTCGCGGCCGGCTCGAAGGCCGCCGTCGGCGGCGCGCTGCTCGCCGCGATGAACACCGCGTCGGAATACGGCTTCGGCGGCGTGATCGCCGCACTGCCGGGCTTCCTCGTCGTCGGCGATGCGCTGAAGAGCATCCCGAACCCGCTCGTCAACGCAGCCGTGTCGGTCAGCTCGCTCGCCGGGATCACGGGTTCCGCGTCGGGCGGCATGAGCATCGCGCTCGCCGCGATGTCGGACCTGTTCATCAAGGGCGCACAGGCCGCCAACATTCCGATGGACGTGCTGCACCGGGTCGTCGCGATGGCCAGCGGCGGCATGGACACGCTGCCGCACAACGGCGCCGTCATCACGCTGCTCGCGGTCACGGGCCTCACGCACCGCGAGTCGTATCGTGACATCTTCGCGGTCACCGTCATCAAGACGCTCGCGGTGTTCTTCGTGATCGCCGTGTACTACGCGACGGGGCTCGTGTAAGTGCCTGCCTGAGGCGGCACTCGTACACCGCCTCCCGCCTCGCCTGCGCGTCAGGATCGGATCGCATGCGAACCGGAACGGATTCCGGAATTCGCATCCGGTCCGATTTCATTTCCCCGCTCGCGAACCTTGTCGAATCCGTACCGCCAGGCGCCTGCGCAGCGCCCGCGATGCCATCCGGCATCCAGCATCCGGCATCCGGCATTCGCCTCCGCCTCCGCGCAACCATTGTTGCCCGCAACAAAACACTGCGTTGGGCGCGATCGCATTTTTCGCGCACGTGCTCCGGCCTACACTGGGTTCAACGTCGCACGGTGCTTCGATGAACGAAGTGCAGCGATTCACCGGAATCCTGGAGGTCCCGATCATGAAGCGCCTGGTCCAAGCCGTTGCCATTGCCCTCGCCATCTCGGCCCCGCTCGCCGCGCAAGCCCAGTCGAACCAGCCGCTGACGCGCGCGCAGGTCCGCGCCGAAGTCAAGGCGCTGAAGGAGGCCGGCTTCCAGTCGAGCGACTGGTTCTACCCCGCCAGCATCGTTTCCGCCGAAGCGAAAATCGCCCGCCAGCACGACGCCGGATACGGCAGCGATCGCGGCGCGTCGTCGGAGTCGGGCCAGTAATCCCGCGTCCGGCCCGCTCGACGACGCATCGCTGCGCCGTTACGCCTTCACGGGCTGGATCAGCTTGGCGCACGCCGCTGCCTGCGGATCGCCTGCAGGCAGTTTTCCGCATACGCCGTCGAACTGCTTGACGACCGACTTGACCGACGCATCGTGCGCGCCGCTGCCGCGCCAGCGGTTCAGCTGCGTGACGACCTTGGTCAACGCGCGCAGGTTCGCGCCGTAGAACGCGTCGCGGGTCTTGTCGGCCTGCGCGAGCACACTCGCGGCAATGCCTTCGATACGTGCCGAATCGTCCGGCGCCAGCTGGACCGCATTCGCAAAGTAGGTGGCACCCCAGCGCAGCTTCGTCGCCGGCCCGCTCGCCGCGTCGTATGCCTTGCGATACCAGTCGAGCGCGGCGGCTTTGTCGCCGCGCGCCTTCGCATTCGCGGCCAGCCCCGACATGAAGTAATACGGCGTGGACGAACGCGGCAGCTCTGCCTTCAGCAACGCATCCGACTCGTCGTACAGCCCCGCGTCGGTCAGCGTGTCCGCGCCTTCGCTGACGAGCGCCTGCCGCTCGTACGCGTTCGCCGCTTGCTGCACCGATGCGGCGATTTGCTTGCGCGCGGTATCGGCCAGCGCCGGCGCAGCGAGCGGCGCGCCCTTGGTCGCGTCGCCGTGCGCGAGCAGCACGCGGCCGTGCAATGCCATCAGCCGGTCGATCGACGACAGCGTCGTGTCGGTCGACAGGCGCGAGAGTGCAGCGTCATACGCGCCGCGCAGCGTCGCACGCTGTGCGTCGTCGCTGCCGAGATACGCGACCACGCGCGCGGGCGCCGCGACCAGCACGTCCGAATCGGCCCGCGACAGCGCCCGATCGTGCAACACGGTACGCAGCGAATCGGCGAGCGCCGCCTTGTCGAGCGCACCGGCCTGCGCCGGATCGGCCGACGCGGCGACCACCGCCGACTTCAACGCGAAGCGTGCCGCCTCGGCCTTCGCGCCGGCCGCCCGCGCACGTTGCGCGAGCGACTGCAGCGTCTCGGCGACGCGGTCGGCTGGCACCGGCAGTGCGCCATCCGTATCCCACGAATAGTCGGCCAGCAGGCGCCATTCGTCCGGCGTCAGCGACGCGCCGTTCTTCAGCGCCATCGCCAGCGTCTGCCGCACCGGATGCGCGGCCGTCATCCCGAGCGACAGCGCCTGCATGTAGCGGTCGAGATCGGCTTCGCCCGGCAGCCGCGTCACCTCGGTGCCGTCGGGGCGGAACAGGATCATCGTCGGATAGCCGTGCACCTTGAAACGCTCGCCGAGCTTCTGCGCGCTTTCGGTATCGCCGTCGAGATACACGGGCACGAAGAACGACGAGCGCGTCTTGAAGGCCTGCTGGCTGAAGATCGTCGACTTCACCTGGTTGCACGACGGACACCACACCGCGCCCCAGTACAGCAGCAGCGGCTTGCCGGTGCGCTTCGCGAGCGCGAACGCGGCGTCGACGTCGCCGTGCTGCCACGCGATGCCGGGCGGCAGGTGCGCACCGTCGGGCGAGGCACTCGCCAGCGGGGCGGCGGCGGGCGTGGCGGCGGCAAACGCCGCACCTGCGGCGGCAGCGAACAGGCAGGCGGCAGTCAGATTCCGGAGAACGGTTTTCATCGAAGCGGGTTCCGTTGAAGGAGGCGGTTGCGGGACAGTGCGGCGCGCGAAACAACGGCCGGGAAGCGATGACGATGAGGCTGGCCAGCGTGCGACGCCGCGCATGCATCGAGTCGGAACAACGAACGCCGGCCGAAGCGGCCGGCAAATCATTCAACGATACGACGGGTACAGACGGTGGAAAACGAACGAATTCTCGAATGAATATGACGTGCGCTATCGCGGCCGCATGTGCCGTCGCGTGCGCGTCTGCAGGCCTTTCACTGCCGTGCCTTGACCCGCGCCATGTGATACACGGACGCGTGCACGCCGTCGCGCAACGCGTAGCCCGGCGATTCGCCTTCGATCCGGAAACCGTGCTTCTCGTAGAGCGCGATCGCCGCCCGGTTGTCGGTGAATACGGTCAGCTCGAGGCGTGTGAGGTTCAGCCAGTTTTCCGCGAGGTCGATCGCGGCCGCGAGCAGCCGGCTGCCGATGCCGCGCCCGTGACGGGCCGCATCGACCATCATGCCGAGCCCTGCTGCATGGCGCCGGCGCGGATTCGGCTCGAATTGCAGGCCGAGATGGCCGACGACCGTGCCGTCGATTTCGGCGACGAGGCTCACGCCGCGCTCATGCACGTTCTCGATCCGCTTCTGCCATTTTTCGAGCGACGGAAACGGATACTGCAACGTATTGCTGTATACCGCTGGATGCGCGGCGATGTGCCGGATCGCGTCGACGTCGTGCGTCTCGCTGTGCCGGATCGTGATGTCGGTCATGGGTGGGCCGGTTCCGAAAAATCGCGCTGAAGGCGCGGACTGCGCATGGGCGCAGCAACGTGTCGAGCTTATCCGATTTCACGCATTTGAAACATGGGCGTCACGCGCTCGCGCATCACGTTGCACCCGCAACGAACGTGGCAAGGAGATTCGAACGGAATCCGGACGATGGCCGCTGCCTTCGCGCGACACCGCGTGTCGAACGCGATGCGCGCACCTCCTCCAACTGCGGCCGCGCAACGACGGCGGCGGCGACGGCACGGTGCGAAGTCGATCCCGGTCTACGGCCCGCTCGCCGGCAACCGCGGCAACGACGATCATGGTCATGGCCACGGCAACGAGGACGGCAACAGCCTGGGTCGCGGCCACGGTACCGGTCCCACGTGGACCGTCACGGCACGCGCCGGCGACCGGGCCGAGCTGCACCGGAAACGCGACTCGACCGGCCACTGATACGACTTCATCGTCACCGCCGACAGCGACGCGAGCTTCTCGCGCCGCGTGGCCGGCGCGTCGAAACCGGCCGCCACTCGGTCGGCGCCGGCGATGGGTCTCGCCGACCGCTTCCGACGGCACCGCGGCGACACGCTTCGCCTCGCGTGTCGCCACCCGCGCCGGTGCAACCGCGCACGCCGCTCACGCGCCGGCCGCGACTGTGGCCGATCCGGCTGAAACGCCCGCCCGGCGCGGCTCAAACATCAGAAGGATCGGTGGTGCAGCCCTCATTTCACCGCACGAAAATGCTCCGTACCGCGGCCCGTTCGCGTTAAACTGCGTCAAGCTGTAGTCAACAAAGACATCTTTGCCTTTACGGCATCCACGACACGATACGAGGATAGGTTCGATGCGCACTACCGGCTCATCCGGGGCAATGACCCTGCTCACCGAACACGACCCGGCCGACGGCCGCGAACTGCGCTCGCTCCGGCTGGAAGCAACGGGCGACGGCAAAAGCGTGCTGCTGATCGAGATCGACGAACGCAAACCCGGCATCCACCGCGAGGTCCGCTACGAGATCACGCCGGCCGAACTGATCGCGGCGATCCGCTCGCACGGCGCCGAGCTGCCCGGCGAAAACCACGGTGCCGCGTCGCTCGCCCGTACCCCCTCCTGATCCCGATCGGTGAGCCGCGCGCAGCGCGCCGGCTCACCGGTATCCCCCTGCCGCCGTCAGGCGCTTTGCGTCATTCCCGCCGTTGTCTTGAAAAAGGCCGATAATCGGCCCATCTGCGTTTCCTGCCCACGCGTCTCCTTTTCGGCCAGCCGTCATGCTCCTACGTGACCTCGTCGCCCAGTACGGGCCGCTTCTCGTGTTCGCCAACGTGCTCGCGGCGGCCATCGGCCTGCCGGTGCCCGCGATGCCGACGCTCGTGCTGTTCGGCGCGATGTCCGCGATGCACCCGGCGATGATCGGGTCGCAGCTCGTGACGGTGGTGGCGCTGTCGGTGCTCGGCGCGCTGATCGGCGACACCGTCTGGTACGTCGCGGGGCGCCGTTACGGCGGCACGACGCTGAAGACGATCTGCCGGCTGTCGCTGTCGCGCGATACCTGCGTGCGCAAGACCGAGCGCTTCTTCGGCCGCTACGGCGTGCGCGTGCTCGCGGTCGCACGCTTCATTCCGGGCTTGTCGCTGGTGTCGGTGCCGATGGCCGGCGCGCTCGGCACGCGCTATCGCACGTTCGCCGGCTACGACGCGCTCGGCGCCGCGCTGTGGACCATCGTCGGGCTGATCGCCGGCCTCGTGTTCTACCGTCAGATCGACTGGCTGTTCGCCGGCGCGAGCCATCTCGGCCGCGCGGTGCTGCTGGTCATCGTCGCGCTGCTGGCGATCTATGCGGCCGTGCGCTGGATGCGCCGCCGCGCGCTGATCCGCCAGCTCGCGAACGCGCGGATCGGTGTCGACGAACTCGACGTGCTGCTGCGCGACACCGCCGCGCCGGTGGTGCTCGACGTGCGCTCGCCCGAGCACCGCAAGCTCGACCCGTTCACGATTCCCGGTGCGCAATTCGCCGACGAGCGGCAGATCGGCGACATCGTCGCGCGCTATCCGCTGTCGCAGAAGTTCGTCGTGTATTGCTCGTGCCCGAATGAAGTGACGGCCGCGCTGATGGCGAAGCGCCTGCTCGACGCAGGCTTCACCGATGCGCTCGCGCTGCGCGGCGGCCTCGACGCCTGGCGCGATACGGGCCGCCAGCTCACGTCGCTCGTGGAAGAGATGCCCGCCGCGAACGATCCCGTCGCGGGGCTGCACAAGCCGGCCTGACCGAACTGCGGGCCCGGCCGGCTGCGCGATGCGGGGGAACCGGTGTCCCCCTTCGTTCAGAACGCGTGCAGCGGCAGGTTCACGACCAGGCGGTACTCGCGGTTCGTCGCGTCCGAGTAGTGAGCCGAACCGTTGTGCCACATCGCGATGAACGTGACCTTCGTGTCCTTCAGCTTGCCGCTCTGGAACGTGTACGACGGGATGAAGCCGAACTCGTGGTGACGGCCCTGCACCGGCGCGCCGTTGGCCCAGTAGATGCTCGACTTGCTCGGGTCGTTGGCCGCGCCCGCGCTGCCGTCCGCACCCCAGCCCGTCACGCCCCAGACCATCGCCTTGAAGCCCGGCAGGCCCGCTTCCTTGCCGTAGAACGTGTAACGCAGCTGCAGCGACTTTTCGTGCGGCGCGTTGTAGTCGACGTCCATCGAGTTGGTCAGGAAGATGCCGTTCGTTTCGTTCAGGTAGTCGAAGAACTGGTCGCCGAGCACCTGCTGGAAGCCGAGCAGCAGCTCGTGCGGGCCGTGCTGTGCGGCCACCGACAGGCTGTAGGCGTTGTTGTCGATCTTGCCCTGCCGCGCGTCGCCCGTGTCGTGCGTCGAGTAGACGTTGCCGAAGCCGGTCCACTTGATCGTCTGCGGGCTGCCGATGCTGTGCTTCACCGACGCGTAGTACTGGTGCCACACGTCGTCGGCCTGGTTCGCGTACAGCGCGACTTCGCCGTTCGGCGAGTAGTCCCACGTGCCGCCGACATACGTCAGGCGATCGATGCGCGTGCCGCCGTACTGCGTCGTCAGGTTGGTGAGCGTCGTGTGACCGCGCGCGTCGGTCTTCGTGAAGCTGCCGGCCTCGAGCATCACGTTCTTGAATTCATTGCTGACGATCGTCGCACCGAGGAACGTCGGCGGCAGCGCACGGTTGTCGTGCTGCTCCATGAACGGGTTGTCGACGGCCTGCAGACCGTACTTGACCACCGTGTTCGAGATCCGCGCCTTGATGTCGTAGATGCCGGGGTATGCCCACGCGAGCTGGTTGCCGCCGCCGCCGCCCTTCGCGATGTGCACCATGCTGCCGGCACCCTGGCCGCCGTCGAGCTTCAGTGCCGCATACAGCGATGCGTCGAAGCCGATGCCGATCAGGCCCGTCGTAAAGCCCGACTCGAAGTTCGCCATCGCGCCCTGGACCCACGCGTGGCGATGCGGCCCGCCCTTGCTGTCGAGCACGTCCGAGTAGTTGCGGAACAGGAAGTTGAGATGGCTGTCGGCAATGAAGCCGTTCGACTTCGACTGCGCCGACGGCTCGTCCGGCGGCGTGACGGCCTGGTTCGCTTCGGCGTTGATGATGGCGTTCGGGGTCGATGCCTGCGCAACGGTCGCGGCCGGTGCGGCCTGCGCGACCGTCAGCGGCGCGGGTGCCGCGTCGTCGGCGTGCGCCACGCCCGTCAGCGAGACGCCGGCGAGTGCCGGCAGTCCCCATGCAAGCAGCATCTTCGATGCCGTCCCGATCGTCTTCTGTTTTTTCATCGTCATTCTCGTCTTGTTTGATATCCGTCCACGCCGGTCGCGATCCGCTCCCGGCCCCCCGGCACGCCCGGCTAAGGACGCGCCTGTACCCGCGACGCGAAGATCATTCGCGCCGCCACTGCCCCTGTTGACCTGCCTGGTTTTATTTGCCGAGTTACTTCACATCACGCCGCGCCCGCGCGGATACACGCGACACGTGCAGCCGACCCCTGCCGCACTTCCGGCAGCGGCACGTCCTGCGCGCACGCGTCGATCGCGACCGGGCAGCGCGTGCGGAACGCGCAGCCGGACGGCGGGTTGAGCGGCGAGGGCATCTCGCCCGCCAGCAGCATCGGACGGCGAGCACGCTCGCGCGCCGGCTCCGGCGTCGGCGCCGCATCGAGCAGCGCCTTCGTGTACGGGTGCTGCGGCACGCCGTACACGTCATGCCGCGTGCCGAACTCCATCACGCGGCCGAGATACATCACGAGCACACGCTGGCTGATCGCCTTCACCACGGCGAGATCGTGTGCAACGAACAGATAGGACAACGACAGGTCGCGCTGCAGGTCGCGCAGCAGGTTCACGATCTGCGCCTGGATCGACACGTCGAGCGCCGACACCGGTTCGTCGCAGATCACGAGCTTCGGCTCGCCGATCAGTGCACGTGCGATACCGACGCGCTGGCACTGCCCGCCGGAAAATTCATGGGGATAACGCAGCAGGTGATGCGCGTTCAGGCCGACGCGTTCGAGCATCGTGACCACGCGGCGGCGCACTTCGGTACGGCCGAGGCCGGCCTGGTGCGTGACGATCGGCTCGGCCACGACCTGTTCGATCGTCATGCGCGGGTCGAGCGACGCGAGCGGATCCTGGAAGATCATCTGCACTTCGCGCCGCATCGCGTTGCCGCGCAGGTGATCGGGCGCGACGGCTTCGCCGCGCCATTTCACCGAGCCGGCCGTCATCGGCACGAGGCCGATCAGCGCGCGCGCAAGCGTCGACTTCCCGCAGCCCGATTCGCCGACGAGCCCGACCGTCTCGCCGCGCTTCACGTCGAACGAGACACCGTCGACCGCGCGCAGCGTGCCCTTCGGCGACCACGGATAGCCGCCGAGCGGCACGCGGAAATGCACCTTCAGATTGTCGACGGACAGCAGCGTGTCGTCCGTCGCGCCGGCATCGCGGTGTTCATTGACGCTCATCGCAGACCTCCCGTCAGATCGGCCACCGGGCGGTGGCATGCGCGCACCGCGCCCACGGCGCCATAGGTTTCGAGCGCGGGGCGCGCCGTGCCGCAGCGTTCTTCCGCATACGTGCAGCGCTTCGCGAACGCGCAGCCGGCCGGCGCGGTGCCGGGCATCGGCGGATTGCCGGGAATCGCGACGAGCGGCGCGTCGTCGGCGTCGGTCAGGCGCGGCAGCGCATTGAGCAGGCCGATCGTGTACGGATGCGACGGCGCCGCGAAGATCGATTCGGCCGGCGCGTATTCGACGGTGCGCCCCGAGTACATGACCATCACGTCGTCCGCGAGGCCGGCGACCACGCCCATGTCGTGCGTGATCAGCACGATCGCGGTGCCGCGCTCGCGGTTCAGTTCGCGCAGCAGGTCGATGATCTGCGCCTGCACGGTCACGTCGAGCGCGGTGGTCGGCTCGTCGGCGATCAGGATTTCCGGCTCGGACAGCAGCGCCATCGCGATCATCACGCGCTGGCGCATGCCGCCCGAGAACTCGTGCGGATACATGCGGATGCGCCGCGCCGCGTCGGGAATGCGCACCGATTCGAGCGCCTCGATCGCGCGCTTCGTCGCTTCCTTGCGCGACAGCTTGCGATGCAGTTGCAGCGTCTCGGTCATCTGCCGCTCGATCGTCAGGAACGGATTGAGCGACGTCATCGGATCCTGGAAGATCATCGCGATCCGGTCGCCGCGCACCGCGTTCAGCGCGCGCGTGTCCATGTCGAGCAGGTTGTCGCCGCGATAGCGCGCGGCGCCGGTCGTCGTGCCGTTGCCGGCCAGCAGGCCGAGCAGCGCCATCACGGTCTGGCTCTTGCCCGAACCCGATTCGCCGACGATGCCGAGCGTCTTGCCGGCTTCGAGCGAGAACGACACGCCGCTCACGGCGTCGATCGGCGGTGCATCCTTGCGCGTGAAGCGCACGCCGAGATTTTCTACTTCGAGTAGTGCAGCCATCTCAACGATCCTTCGGGTCAAGCGCATCCCGCAGGCCGTCGCCGACGAAATTCACGCAGTAAAGCGTCACGCAAAGCATCACGGCCGGGGCCAGCAGCAGCCACGGCATCGATTCCAGTTTCTGCGCGCCGTCCTGGATCAGCACGCCCCAGCTCGTCATCGGCTCCTGCACGCCGAGGCCGAGGAACGACAGCACCGATTCGGTCAGCACGATGCCCGGCACCGAGACCGTCGCGTACACGACGACCACGCCGAGCAGGTTCGGCACGACATGGCGCCGCACGATCGTGGCCGGCGTCACGCCGATCGCGCGCGCCGCATCGACGAACTCGCGGTTGCGCAGCGACAGCGTCTGGCCGCGCACGACGCGCGCCATGTCGATCCACGAGAACGCGCTGATGGTCAGCACGACCAGCATGAACGAGCGGCCGAACAGGGTCATCATCAGGATCGCGATCAGCAGGTACGGGATCGCGTACATCATGTCGACGACGCGCATCATCACGGAGTCGACGCGGCCGCCCGCGAAGCCCGCGGTCGCGCCCCACGCGACGCCGAACAGGCCGGACACGAGCGTGCCGAGCACGCCGACCTCGATCGACACGCGGCCGCCGATCAGCGTGCGCACGAGCAGGTCGCGGCCAAGCTCGTCGGTGCCGAACCAGTGCTGGTTCGCCCAGGTCGGCGGCAGGCTGATCGCGCCCCAGTCGCTCGCGGCGGGATCGGCCGCAAGCAGCCACGGGCCGACGAAGCAGGCGAGCGTGACCAGCGCCAGCAGCACGAGGCTGAACACGGCCGCGCGGTTGTGAAGGAAGCGCGCCATCGCGAGCGCGAGCGGCGAGCGCGAACGGGGCGGCGAATCGGTCTGCACGGGCAGGCCGACGACGGGAGTAGTCGGAGTCATCGCGGTGCCTCGCTCAATAACGGATGCGCGGATCGAGCCACGCATACGCGAGGTCGACCAGCAGGTTGAACAGCACGGCGCAGACGGTGGTCAGGACGACGAGGCCGAGCACCAGCGTGTAGTCGCGGTTGATGGCGCCGTTCACGACGAGCTGCCCGAGGCCCGGCAGCGCGAACACCGACTCGGTGACGACGGCCGCCGTGATCGACGAGATGCAGACCGTGCCGAACAGCGACACGACCGGCATCAGCGCGGGCTTGAGCGCATGGCGCAGCACGATCGTCGAGCCCGGCAGGCCCTTGGCGCGCGCGGTGCGGATGTAGTTGCTCGACAGCGTCTCGATCATCGAGCCGCGCATCACGCGCGCGAGCAGCGACATGTTGATGAAGGTCAGCAGCACGATCGGCAGCAGCCGGTACTGCCAGCCGCCGTCGCCCCAGCCGCCTGCCGGCAGCCAGCCGTTGCCGGCCGACGTCTTCAGCAGGATCGCGAAGATCCACACGAGCACGGGGCCGAGCACGAACGGCGGCACGACGTTGCCGACGTTGCCGATCAGCATCACGACGCGGTCGATGAAGCTGTCGCGGCGCACCGCCGCGACGGTGCCGAGCAGCACGCCGAGCCCGATCGAGATCGGGATCGACACGCCGCCCACGCCGAGGCTCACGGGCAGCGCCTTCTTCACGAGGTCGTTCACCGACCAGTCGACGTAGCGGAACGACGGACCGAGATCGCCATGCAGCAGCGAATCGAGGTACATCAGGTACTGCTTCCACAGCGGCTGGTCGAGGTGGTACTTCGCGTTCAGGTTCGCGAGCGTCGCGGCGGACAACTGCTTTTCCGTATCGAACGGACCGCCGGGCGTGAAGTGCAGCAGCAGGTAGCAGACGGTGACGACCGCGAGGATCGTCGGCACCGCCCACAACGTGCGCCTCAATGCGTAGGCCAGCATGATCGCTCCGCTCAGTGCTTGATCAGGTACATGTCCTGCGAAGCACGCATGTCGATCACGTTCTTCAGGGAGTAGCCGCCCACATAGGGCTTCACGAGACGATCGGCCGAGTACTGGAACAGCGGCACCATCGGCGTGTCGCTCAGCGCCAGGTCGTGCGCCTGCGTGAGCAGCGCGGCGCGTGCCTTGTCGTCGAGCTTCTGGTTGCCTTCGTCGACGAGCGCGTCGGCCTGCTTGTTGCAGTAGCCGACGGTGTTCTGCGCGCTGCCGCAGCGCAGCAGGTCGAAGAACGTCATCGCGTCGTTGTAGTCGGCGAACCAGCCGTCACGGGCGATCTGCACCTTGCCGTCATGACGCTCCTTCATCAGCACCTTGAACTCGACGTTCTCGAGCTTCGTATTGATGCCGAGCTTGGTGCGCCATTCCGACGCGGCGAACAGCGCGACCTTCTTGTGCAGGTCGTTGGTGTTGTACGTCAGCGTGAACGACAGCGGCTTCGCATCCGAGTAGCCGGCCTGCTTCAGCAGGTTCTTCGCGGTCTCGACGCGCTTGGCCATCGGCCACGACGCCCAATCCGGCGTGAACGGCTGCACGCCCTTCGTGCCGTTCGGCATCAGGCCGTACATCGGCTTCTCGCCGGCCTGCGTGAGCCGTTGCGTCAGCACGTCGCGATCGAGCACCATCGACAGCGCCTGGCGCACGCGCTTGTCCTTCAGTGCCGGATCGCTGTTGTTCAGGTAGTAGTAATAGGTCGCGAGCTGCAGGCCCTGGCGCAGTTCGCCGCCGAACTGCTTGCTGACCTGCTGGAAGATCCCCGACGGGATCGAGTAGCTGTAGTCGATCTGGCCGGCCTGGTACATGCGCAACGCCGTCTCGTCGCTCTCGATCGGCAGGTACGTGACCTTGTTGATCACGACCTTCGGCGCGTTCCAGTACTTCGCATCCTTCGAGATCACGATGCGGTTGTTCGGCTGCCAGTCGACGAGCTGGTATGCGCCGTTGCTGACGATGTTGCCCGGGCGCGTCCATGCGTCGCCGAGCTTCGTCACCGTGTCCTTGTTCACCGGCGCGAGCGGCACCATGGCCGTCAGTTCCGGGAAGAATGCGACCGGCACGTCGGTCGTCACTTCCAGCGTGTACGGATCGACGGCGCGCACGCCGAGCGTCGACGGCGCGGCCTTGCCCGCGATGATGTCCTTCGAGTTCTTCACGAACTCGACGAGGATCGTGTACTTCGAGCCCGTCTTCGGATCGACGAGGCGCTGCCACGAATAGACGAAATCGGCGGCCGTCACCGGCTGGCCGTTGCTCCACTTCGCGTCATGGCGAAGCTTGAAGATCCATGTTTGCGGCGTCTTGCGCTCCCACGACAGCGCGACGCCCGGCACGACCTGGCCGGCCGCATCGATGCGGGCCAGCCCTTCGAACAGGTCGAGGCCGATCGTGTTGCCGGTCCACGATTCGATGTGCGCGGGGTCGAGCGACTCGATTTCGGCGGGCACCTGTCGCGTCAGGTCCTGTTGGGGAGCGAGCGCGACGTTCGACGGGACGGTAACGGCGTGGGCAACAGGCGTCGTCAGGGCGAGCGCGGCCAGCACGGCCGACATGGCATGCAAGGATTTCATCGTGGCAGTCTTGAGAAGGTTTGTTCGGTGAGCGTCGCGCGGCGGATGCCGCGGCTTACGCGTGAGACGCTGACGGGTGCAGCGATTGAGGAGGCCCGTGATTCTCGTGTAGCATTTTAGTATTCCTTACGTTTCTTTCGACAGGCATCCCGTCTTGGAAACGAAGGAATACCTGTGCGTTAGAACAGCCTAGGTGTACCTACCCAGACCACCACCGACTCGACTTTCGCGGTGTTGACCCAACTGTGCGGCACCGTCGACTGATAATGCGAACTGTCGCCGGCCTGCAGGACGAACGTCTTGCCTTCCAGCGTCAGCGACACTTCCCCTTCAATCACATACAGGAATTCCTCTCCTGCATGTGTCGTCACCTCGGACCGCTTCTGCCCCGGCGGCATCCTCACGAGGATCGCCTCCAGCTGGCGCCCTTCGGACACGTTCGTCAGCCTTGCGAACAGGTTCGCCGAATCGGCAAACCCGAAGAAGCGCAGCTGATCGCCTCGGCAGACCGAGCGTTCCTCGCTCGGCGTATCCACGAAGTACTGCACCGTCACACCGAGCGCGTGCGCAATACCCGCCAGCGACGTCAGTGACGGCGACGCGAGCCCGCGCTCGACTTGAGACAGAAACGGCTTCGAAATCCCGGCGGCGGTAGCGGTGTCGTCGAGCGTGCGCTTCAGACGTTGGCGCAACGCGCGAATCTTGTTGCCAAGCGCGACAGCGTCTGCCGATCGCGAGTTTTCAGTGGGGGGAACCATAGCAGGCCGAAAAGTGGTCGTCAAAAAATGTTTGATGGAAAGTAACTAAGTTAATTGGAGATAGCTTAATCTTCGGGTTCGCACACGCCTTCGGCATTGAGCCCGGTGCACTAAACAGGGCCCGAAGCGAGCGAAACGACGCGCTATCTTGCCAGACTCGCAGGCTTCACAGGCAAGCTGCAAGCGGCTCTCCGGGAATCTGCGGAGAACGGGCGCGAAGCTTACAAATAAATGATGAGACGAATGTTCCTGAAAGCTGCTGCCATATCGGGAGTTTCCCTAAGTGGCGCGGACCCGACGCACCGGACCGGCAAACGTTACCATTCGCGCGCCGGTCGGGGTCGCGCCCCGCCTTCCGGCGCGGCGTCCCACCCCGGCCCGGGCTAACCGCCCGACTGCTCCATCGCCGACGCAAAGCCTACCCGGCCACAGTGCTCCGGCGCCAGTTCGACCCCCAAGACGACGCGCGATCCGTGCCGTCCGTTTCAACCGAGATTGATGATGCATTCACCTGTTTCACAAACCCGATCGTTCACGACGGTCTTCCTCATCGAAATGTGGGAGCGCTTCGGCTATTACGGCATGGCCGCGCTCCTGGTCCTCTTCATGGTCGACCGGCTCGGTTTCACCGACAGCCATGCGAACCTGACCTGGGGTGCGTTCACCGCGCTCGTCTATGCGGCACCGTCGATCGGCGGCTGGATCGGCGACAAGGTGCTCGGCGCCCGTCGCACGATGATCATCGGCGCGTCCGTGCTGTGCGCCGGCTACCTGATGCTCGCGGTACCGAACGACCACCTGGCGTACATGTATGCGTCGCTCGGCGTGATCGTCGTCGGCAACGGCCTGTTCAAGGCCAACGCGGCGAACCTCGTGCGCCGCATCTACGAAGGCGACGACGCGCGCATCGACAGCGCGTTCACGATCTACTACATGGCGGTCAACATCGGCTCGACGGTGTCGATGCTCGCGACGCCGTGGATCAAGGATCACTGGGGCTGGCACACCGCGTTCGCGGTCTGCTGCGGCGGCATGCTGCTCGCGATCCTCAACTTCATGCTGATGCATCGCACGCTCGCACACGTCGGCTCGCAGCCGGACGACGAACCGATCCGCTGGAAGCGCCTCGGCGCGGTGGCGCTGGGCGGCGTCGGGCTCGCGCTGGTCACGCTGTACGTGCTGCAGCACAAGCAGCTCGCCGTGGCCAGCGTGTGGACGGCCGCGTTCGCGATCCTCGCGATCTTCGCCTACATGATCGCGAAGTCGGAGCGCTCGGAGCGCGCGGGCCTGATCGCGGCACTCGTGCTGATCGGCCAGGTGATCCTGTTCTTCATCTTCTACGTGCAGATGTCGACGTCGCTGACGCTGTTCGCGCTGCGCAACGTCGATCCGCGCTTCATGCTGTTCGGCACGACGCTGTTCACGTGGAGCGCCGCGCAGTTCCAGGCGCTGAACCCGATCTGGATCATGCTGCTGAGCCCGGTGCTCGTGTGGATCTACAACGCCGTCGCGAAGGGCGGCCGCGACCTGCCGGTCGCCGCAAAGTACGCGCTCGGCTTCGGTGCGGTGGCCGCAGGCTACCTGGTGTTCACGATCAGCGGCCGCTATGCGGTGGACGGCCGCGTGTCGTCGTGGTTCATGGTGTGGGGCTACGGCCTCTACTCGCTCGGCGAACTGCTGGTGAGCGGCCTCGGCCTCGCGATGATCGCCCGCTATGTGCCGGCGCGCATGAGCGGCTTCATGATGGGTGCGTATTTCGTCGCGACGGGCGTGTCGCAGTATCTGGGCAGCGTCGTCGCGAACTTCGCGCAGATGCCGTCGCACGAGCTGCCGGCCACCGAATCGCTGCCGCTCTACCTGTCGCTGTTCGAGAAGCTCGGCTGGCTCGCCGCGATCGGCATGGTGCTCGCCCTGCTGCTGCTGCCGCTGATGAACCGCCTGTCGCGCCAGCATCAGCGCTGCGTGGAAGAGCGTCGCGAAGAAACGCTGCAGGCGCAGGGCGTCGCCGCGATCCAGTAAGTACTATCCCTTGGCGTGCGGCCTGCACGCCACATTCTCCCGCCAGGCACGCGAACGCGTCCTACACTGGTTGCAGGACGCGCATCCGCTTCCCGCGATGCGCCTGGCGGGAGAAACCCATGAAAAGCAAGACCACGCGGCTGCTGAGAATACTGTCGGACATCCGGCACGCTCAGCGCTGCACCGCGATGCGCGCCGCCCGGGCCGCAGCCGAAGCCGACGCGGTACTCGCGGAACGCGACGATCCCGCGCAGGACGAACGCGACGACACCGAACCCGACGACGCAACCGTCGTGCCCCGCTCCCGTATCGACTCACCTCACTGACGCCGCGCGGCGCATGCCGTGCCGCACGCGCCACCTCCCGCGCCGCCTACGCGGCCGCACTGCGCCACCGCGCGATCCACGTTCCCGAACCGGCCACGGCCATCATCAGCCCGAGCGCGCACGCGTCGGCCACGAGGCCCACGCCGACCTGCCGCAGGTCGGCGCTGCGCACGACCGGATGCAGCAGCGAATCGATGACGAGCGAAATCGCCGCGCCTGCCACGAAGCAGATCAGCCCGCGCTGGCCGACCGCCACGACGGGCCGCACACCCTGTGCGATCCGCGCGATCCAGCCGAAGCGCACGCAATCGGCCATCAGCCATGCGACGGCCGCGAAGCTCACGACGCGCGGCAGCGCGAGGTCGCGCTTGAACACGCCTTCCGGCAGCGGCAACCCCGAGAACAGCTTGTAGCTCGCGCAACCGAGCACGACCGCGCACGCGAGCCCGGTCGCCGCCGCGCCCCAGCGCCCGAGCGCGACGTGCCGGTAAAACGGCTGGCAGCGCGCCAGCACGCCGGCGACGAACATCAGCTGCCAGGCGAACGGGTTGAAGCTCCAGCGAAAGCCGTCGGTGTCCAGCAGCTCGGGGCCGAGCCAGCCGGCCGCGATCCACGATGCGACGCTGAACGCGACGAGCAGCCACGGATGGCGGCGTGCGAACGGCACGAGCACCGGTGACGCGAGCGCGAACAGCACGTACATCGGCAGCACCGACGCGAGATACGGCTGGCGCTGGAACGTCAGCAATTCGGCCAGGCCCGTGAGCGGCGACGCAAGCATCACGCTGACGTCGTCGAGCGAGAGGTTCGGCGCATCGATCCCGTAGTGGTCGAGCACGGCCGACACGACCAGCATCAGCGTCGACGTCGCGAGAAACGCGCGGTAGATCTGCATCGCGCGGCGCACGAACCGCGCCTGCGCCGCGCGCGCGCCGTGCCGCTCGGCGATCGCGCCGTACGCGCTCGCGGTCGCGAAGCCGCCGAGAAACACGAACACCTCGGCCGCATCGCACAGCGCGAACGCGTGCAGCGTCACGCGCGACAGCACGCTCGCGCCGATGTGATCGACGACGATCATCAACAGCACGAGCCCGCGGAAGAAGTCGATTTCGATCAGGCGGCCGCTGCGTGGCGGCTGGACCGTGGCGGGAGGCGGCGGGCTCAACGACATGAGCGCACCTGCACGACGGCGGTGCGGCACGCACCGGGGAAGGGATCGGAAAGGAGAAGGCGAGCGCGATCAGCGGCGATGCGCGTATGCTCGCATCGCGCCAACCCGGCTGGCCAGGCACGGAGATGACCGTTCATTGAAAAGCTGCATACGAAGGGAAGTCGTTCAGACCAGTCTAATGGCCGATCAGGGGAGACCCTAAGTAACAAAGTGCAACCGAATCTTCTCTTCGATTACACGCGCGAGCCTTGTGGGGCAAGGCGGTCGGCGTCGCCAGATTCACGTCAGCGCGACGCCAGTTCGCGGTCAGCATCGTCGCATTCGACCGCCGAACGATTCCCGTTCGATCGTCGATCGATCGGCGAGGCGCGGCACGTTCCGTGCGGCCCCGGCATCGCGATCGACGCTTATCCGCGTGCGGGCAGACGCCGCATCAGCATTGCGCTGTGCCACGCAGTGAGCGCGACGGCGACCCAGATCGGCCCGTACGTCGCGAGCTTCGCGACGCTCAGCGTCTCGCCGAGCAGCAGCAGCGACACCGCGACGAGCAGCACGGGTTCGACGTAGCCGAGGATCCCGAACAGTGCCATCGGCAGCATCCGGCTCGCCTTCAGGTAGCTCGCGAGCGCGAGCGTGCTGAGGATGCCGAGCCCCGGCAGCAGCACCGCCCACAGCACCGGATGCGTTGCGACGCGAGTCGTGCTCGTCGCGACCATCGCGAACGCGACCGGGCCCAGCAGCGCGATCTCGATCGCGAACGCGGCCAGCGAATCGGCGTTGATCCGCCGGCGCAGCACGAAATACGGCGGATAGCCGAGCGCGACGACGAGTGTCGGCCACGCGAACGCGCGCGTCGCCCACACTTCGTGCGCGACGCCGAGCGCGGCGCACGCGACCGCCGCCCATTGCAGCGGGTCGAGCCGTTCGTGATAGTAGAAGCGGCCGACGATCACCATCGTCAGCGGCAGCAGGAAATAGCCGAGCGACACTTCGAGCATGCGGCCGTGCAGCGGCGCCCACAGGAACAGCCACAGCTGCACGCCGAGCAGCGCCGCGCTCACCGGAAGCGCGATCAGCAGGCGCCAGTCGCGCGCGGTGCGCCGCGCGAGCTCGACGAGCGACGGCCAGCGGCCGCGCAGTGCGATCAGCGCGAATGCGCCCGGTGCGGTCCACAATACGCGCCACGCGAAGATGTCGAGCCCCGTGAGCGGCGCGAGCAGTTTCGCGTAAGCCGACATCAGCGCGAACAGCGTCGACGCCATCACCGACAGCATGAGGCCGCGCCCGGCTTCCGGATACCCCGTCATGATTGTTGTGTGCCTCTTACTGCTGCTGGAAACGCTCGAAGCGTCTTGCGGTCTGGCGTTCCTCGAACGTCACCTCGGTCACGCGCGCGGCCGGCGGCCCGTGACGCAGCCATGCGAGCATCCGGTCGATCTGCGCGCCGGGGCCCTGGATCATCGCCTCGACGGTGCCGTCCTCGAGATTCGCGACCCAGCCGCGCAGTTTCAGCGCATGCGCCTCGCGCACCGTCGCATGACGGAAACCGACGCCCTGCACGACGCCGCGCACCCGCACATAGTAGGTCTCGATCCGTTCGTCCAGTTCATTGCGGCTCATCGCGTCGCCCTCCCGTTGCATTCAAGCCCGGCATTGTAGTCGCGTCGGCCGCTTCGCACACGCGCCGGCCAGGCGTCGCCGCGCGCGCCGACCACGTACAATCTCGCCGATGCCCAACCGCCGCGCCGCCCGCGCGCGGCCCTGAAGGAAACGCATGACTGATACCTCCCGCGATCTCGTTCTCGTCACCGGCGCGTCCGGTTTCGTCGGCTCGGCCGTCGCACGCATTGCGCAGCAGAAAGGCTATGCGGTGCGCGTGCTCGTGCGCCCGACCAGCCTGCGCACGAACGTCGCGGATCTCGATGCCGAGATCGTCACCGGCGACATGCGCGACGAGGCGTCGA
The DNA here is from genome assembly GCF_905339605.1 of Burkholderia sp. BCC1972. Taxonomy (NCBI): domain Bacteria; kingdom Pseudomonadati; phylum Pseudomonadota; class Betaproteobacteria; order Burkholderiales; family Burkholderiaceae; genus Burkholderia; species Burkholderia sp. BCC1972. The sequence continues at coordinate 275,084 of NZ_CAJPGH010000004.1, forward strand.
TGCGCGCCGCGCTGCGCGGCGTGCGCTACCTGCTGCACGTCGCGGCCGACTACCGGCTGTGGGCGCCCGATCCCGACGAAATCGAGCGCGCGAACCTCGAGGGGGCCGTCGCGACGATGCGCGCGGCCCGCGCGGAGGGCGTCGAGCGGATCGTCTACACGAGCAGCGTCGCGACGCTGAAGGTGACAAGCGCCGGCGACCCGTCCGACGAGAACCGGCCGCTCACGGCCGAGCAGGCGATCGGCGTGTACAAGCGCAGCAAGGTGCTCGCGGAGCGCGCGGTCGAGCGGATGATCGCCGACGAAGGGCTGCCGGCCGTGATCGTCAATCCGTCGACGCCGATCGGCCCGCGCGACGTGAAGCCGACGCCGACCGGCCGCATCATCGTCGAAGCCGCGCTCGGCAAGATTCCCGCGTTCGTCGATACGGGGCTCAACCTCGTGCACGTCGACGACGTCGCGCACGGCCACTTCCTCGCGCTCGAGCGCGGCCGGATCGGCGAGCGCTACATCCTCGGCGGCGAGAACCTGCCGCTGCAGCAGATGCTCGCCGACATCGCGCAGATGACGGGCCGCAAGGCGCCGACGATCGCGCTGCCGCGCTGGCCGCTGTACCCGCTCGCGGTCGGCGCCGAAGCGGTCGCGAAGTTCACGAAGAAGGAACCGTTCGTCACCGTGGACGGGCTGCGGATGTCGAAGAACAAGATGTATTTCACGTCCGCGAAGGCCGAGCGCGAGCTCGGCTACCGTGCGCGTCCATACCGCGAAGGGCTGCGCGATGCGCTCGACTGGTTCGGCTCGGCGGGCTACCTGAAGTAACACAAAGCGGCGCGCCTCGCGCCGCTTTGCGCATTTTGTTACACGTCCCGCGCGGACCGGCACCGGCGCAGCGGTTAAAATCGCGGGTCTTACGCAGAGAAGACACGCATGAACCTGAACGATCAGATCGCTTCGCTCGCCACGGGCGTCGATCAGCTCCTCCACGATCACCACGCCGCCCAGCAGGCGGCACGCAGCGCGGAAGCCTTCGCGCGCGCCGCCGCGGCGGAAGCCCAGGCCGCGGCCGAGCGTCACGCCGCCGCGGAAACCGAGGCGCAGGCTGCCGCGCAGCGCCACACGGCCGCTGCTGCCGACGCCGAAGCCGCGCAGCAACGCCACGCCGCCGCGACCGCCACCGCCGAAGCTGCCGCCCAACGTCACACCGATGCCGCCGCGCAAGCCGAGGCGGCCGTGCAGCGCCATGCGGAAGCCACCGCGCTGACCGAAGCGCTCGCGCAGCGTCACGCGGATGCCGAAGCCGCGTCGCAGCGCCACGCGGCCGCGATCGCCGAAGCCGAGGCCGCCGCGCAGCGTCATCACGCCGCCGCGACCGAAGCCGATGCGGCCGCACAACGCCATGCGGCCGCGACGGTCGAAGCCGAAGCCGCCGCGAAGCGCCACGTGGAAGCGACGACCGAGGCCGAAGCTGCCGCACGACGCCATACGGCTGCGATCGCCGAGGCCGAAGCACTCGCGCAGCGTCACGCGCAGGCGATCGCCGAAGCCGAGGCTGCCGCGCAGCGTCACGCCGAAGCGGCCGCCGAGGCCGAAGCCGTCACGCAGCGCCACGCGGCAGCGATCGCGCAGGCCGAAGCCGCCGCGCAACGTCACGCGCAGGCGACCGCCGAGGCCGAGGCCGTCACGCAGCGCCATACCGAAGCGATCGCGCAGGCCGAAGCGGCCGCGCAGCACCACGCGAAGGCCATCGCCGACGCGGAGGCGCTGGTCGAGGCCGTCGTCAAGGAAGCCGCGACGCACGCGGTTGCCGCCCCGGCCGTTGCGGCCGCTGCGGCCGAAGACGTCGAAGCGGCACCGGCGGATACGCCGGCGGCTGAACCGGTCGCGAGCGCAGTTGCAGCGCTTGAGGCAGAAACGGCCGACGTTACCGCTGCGGCTGCAGCCGGTACTGCGATCGTCCCGGCGGCGCAAGCCGAACCCGCGGTCGAAGTCGAGGCCGCGCCCGCCCCGGCCGACAAGGCGACGCTGCACGTCGCGCGCCCGTCCCAGAACGAACTCACGCTGACCGTCAACGGCCAGTCGATCACGCTGCATCCGGAGCAACTGGGCCAGCTGATCGAGGAGCTCGCGCACGCACGCGCGTCGATGCAGCCGGAGCCGCCGCCCGGCATCCCGGCCGGCTGGCGTTTCGTGACGACGAAGAACCCGATGATGGCCGTGCAGAAGCAGTCGAACGGCGACCGCCTGCTGGTCGCGCGCCACACCGGCTACGGCTGGGTGCCGTTCACGTTCTCGCCGGACGTCGTGGTCCAGATGTACATGATGCTGACCCAGCGGTAAGCACGCGCACCGTCGGCGGCCCCGCCGAAAACGACACAGCCCGACCGGTTCGCACCGATCGGGCTGTTTGCTTTCGGGCTGCCGGGAGACGTACCTCCCGGGCAATCAATACTCAGCGATCCACCGGCGCCTGCACGCGCGCCTTCCACTGGCCGCCCTTGCCGCGCCAGTAGCGCCACGCCGAAGCGAACGTCGCGCCCACGTAGAAGAGCGCGACGAGCGGCAGCGCGGGCGCCCACAGCGGCGAGCGACGGTAGTAGCGCAGCATCGGCGCATACGCGGCGCACATCGACGCCCACGCGAGCCAGGCCGGCCATGCACGCGCGCCGTACGCGAGCGCCGCGACGGGCGGCACGAGGTAGATGATCGTCATCCCGAGCAGCGTGCCGGCCAGCAGCAGCGGCGAATAGTGCAGCTGCGTGAACGCGGTGCGCGCGATCATGTTCCAGATGTCGCGCCAGCTGTCGTACGGGCGCAGCGACACGCTGCGGTCGGCGAGGTCGAGCCGGATCGGATGGCGGCCGCTGCCGCGATGCTTGATCTGCGCGGCCAGGCTGCAATCGTCGATCAGCGCGCCGCGGATCGACTCGATGCCGCCCGCTTCCTCGAGCGCCGTGCGCTTCACGAGCATGCAGCCGCCGGCGGCGCCGGCCGTGCGGTTGCGCGGGTTGTTGATCCACGAGAACGGGTACAGCTTCGCGAAGAAGAACACGAACGCCGGGATCAGCGCCTTTTCCCAGAACGAATCGCAACGCAGCCGCACCATCAGCGACACGAGATCGCGGTTCTCGGCCTGCGCGCGCGTGACCAGCTGCGCGACGGCGTCGGGCGGATGGCCGATGTCGGCATCCGTCAGCAGCAGGTAGTCGGCCGGCAGGCCGAGCGTCTGCACCGCGGCGATCCCCTGCGACTGCGCCCACACCTTGCCCGACCAGCCGGCCGGCAGCGGCTTCGCGCCCAGCACCGTCAGCCGGTCGGCGCGGTTGATCGCGAGCGCGGCCGCGCGGGCCGCATCGGCGGTGCCGTCGTCGCTGTGGTCGTCGACGATGATCAGATGAAATTCGCCCGGGTAGTCCTGCTCGAGCAGCGAAGTCGCCGCGCGGGCGATCACGTCGGCTTCGTTACGCGCCGGCACGACCGCGACGACGGCCGGCCAGCCGGCCTCGGCCGCCGCCCCGCGTGCCTCGGGCGGCAGCGGCCGCGCGGGCTGCGCACGCCAGAAGCCGCCGCGCGCGACGAGCAGCACGAGCCAGATCACCAGCGACAGGCCGGACCCCAGGAAAGCGATCACCAGCATCATCGGCATGCCTCCTGCCGGGTGCCGGCTCGCCCGGGCTTAATTGGGGTCTGGAACAAAACACCCGAAACCGCAGGGGCGGCCGGGCAATACGCGTAAGAATCGACGGTCATCGAATGGCCTTGAAATGAGCGCGACGCCGGGCAGCCGGAGCGGCCGCCCGCGAAACCGCGCAGTTTACCGGGTTCCGCGCGCGCCAGCGCCGACGCGGCTCTCCCGCAATTGCAACAGTGCCGGCACAGCACCAAAGCACGGACGGCGCGATAGGGTTAAAATGCGCGATTAATTCGGGGTTCCGGGGCCTGGCCGGCCGGTTCGTTCCTGCCTTCATAACATCAAGCCGGGGCGAGCAAGCGAGTGCCAGCTCTCGAACCCCGGCGTCTGTCGTCGGAGTTCGCTCACCTATGCGAGTCATCCTTGCCCAGCCCCGCGGCTTTTGTGCGGGGGTTGTCCGTGCGATCGAGATCGTCGATCGCGCGCTGCAGCAGCACGGTGCGCCGGTTTATGTACGCCATGAAATCGTGCATAACCGGCACGTCGTAGAAAATCTGCGTAATAAAGGGGCACGATTCGTTGAGGAGCTCGACGAGGTGCCGCACGGCGCTGTCGCGATCTTCAGCGCGCACGGTGTCGCCCAGACGGTGGAGCGCGACGCGGAAACGCGCGGGCTCGACGTGCTCGATGCGACGTGTCCGCTCGTCACGAAGGTGCACGTGCAGGGCCGCCAGTATGTCGGGGCCGGCCGCCGGCTGATCCTGATCGGCCACGCGGGCCACCCGGAAGTCGAGGGTACGATCGGCCAGATTCCGGCCGAGGTGATCCTCGTGCAGAGCGAAGCCGAAGTCGATACGCTGACGCTGCCCGTCGACACGCCGGTTGCGTACATCACGCAGACCACGCTGTCGGTCGACGATACGCGCGGCATCATCGAAGCGCTGCAGCGCCGGTTCACCGACATCGTCGGCCCGGACACGCGCGACATCTGCTACGCGACGCAAAATCGCCAGGCCGCCGTGCGCGAGCTGAGCGAACAGGTTGACGTGCTGCTCGTCGTCGGTGCGACGAACAGTTCGAACTCGAACCGCCTGCGCGAGATCGGCACCGAAAGCGGTGTGCCGAGCTATCTCGTCGCCGACGGCTCGGAAGTGAAGGCCGAATGGTTCACGGGTGTGCAGACGGTCGGCCTGACGGCCGGCGCGTCGGCGCCCGAAGAGATGGTCGAGGATGTAATTGGCGCGCTGCGCGCACTGGGGCCCGTCGATGTCGCGACGATGGCGGGCCGTGAAGAAAAAGTCGAATTCAAGCTGCCGGCGAAGCTCACGCAAGCTGTCGCCCGCGAAGTTTAAGGAGGACATCCCTTGTCTATTCCGCTGCTCCAGCAAGTCCGTGTCGGCGCCTACATCGTGCGCCAGCACCTGTCCGGCAACAAACGCTATCCGCTCGCGCTGATGCTCGAGCCGCTGTTCCGCTGCAACCTCGCGTGCAACGGCTGCGGCAAGATCGATTATCCGGATCCGATCCTGAACCAGCGCCTGTCCGTCGAGGAATGCCTGCAGGCCGTCGACGAGTGCGGCGCGCCCGTCGTGTCGATCGCCGGCGGCGAGCCGCTGCTCCACAAGGAGATGCCGGAAATCGTCAAAGGCATCATGAAGCGCAAGAAATTCGTGTACCTGTGCACGAACGCGCTGCTGATGGAAAAGAAGATGGACGACTACGAGCCGAGCCCGTATTTCGTCTGGTCGGTCCACCTCGACGGCGACAAGGAAGCGCACGATCACTCGGTGTCGCAGGAAGGCGTGTACGACAAGGCCGTCGCGGCAATCAAGGAAGCGAAGCGCCGCGGCTTCCGCGTGAACATCAACTGCACGCTGTTCAACGATGCCGTGCCGGAGCGCGTCGCGAAGTTCTTCGACACGCTGGGCCCGATCGGCGTCGACGGCATCACGGTGTCGCCGGGTTACGCCTATGAGCGCGCGCCGGATCAGCAGCACTTCCTGAACCGCGACAAGACGAAGAACCTGTTCCGCGAAATCCTGAAGCGCGGCGAAGGCGGCAAGCGCTGGTCGTTCAGCCAGTCGTCGCTGTTCCTCGACTTCCTGGCCGGCAACCAGACGTACAAGTGCACGCCGTGGGGCAACCCGGCGCGTACGGTGTTCGGCTGGCAGAAGCCGTGCTACCTGGTCGGCGAAGGTTATGTGAAGACCTTCAAGGAACTGATGGAAACGACGGAGTGGGACAACTACGGCGTCGGCAACTACGAGAAGTGCGCGGACTGCATGGTCCACTGCGGCTTCGAGGCGACGGCCGTGATGGACACCATCTCGAACCCGCTGAAGGCGCTGCGCGTGAGCCGCAAGGGCATCAAGACCGACGGCCCGTTCGCACCGGACATCTCGATCGCGAAGCAGCGTCCGGCCGAGTACGTGTTCTCGCGCCACGTCGAGATCAAGCTCGAGGAAATCCAGCGCGCCGGCAAGGGCAAGCTGCAGAAGCCGGCGAAGCCGGCAACGGCGGCTTAAGCCACGCGTTGCGCTGCGCGGAGGTTTGCGCCTTCGCAGCGGCCTCGCATCGAAGAAGCGCCACGGAGTTCGCTCCGTGGCGCTTTTTGTTTTGACGGACGCCGTGTGACGGGCAGCGCTTGCGCGCCTGCGCGCGGGGGCGAACGTCAGATGCCTAGCTTCGCGACTCAGCCGCGGCGATCAGTTGCCACGCGGTCGGCCCCGGATCGAGCAGCGGGTCGGACGGCGGATCGAGATCGTGCCGATGCGCGTCCTCGGACGGCAATGCCTGCCATTTCGCGATGCCGATTTCGTCGCCGCATACAGTGCATCGATAGATGCCCGCGACCGTCACCTTGCTGCCCGGCGGCAGATTCTCGCTGAATGCGCGGCCACTTCCGCATGTGAAGTAGCCGCCGCTCCTGTATAGCGCCATCGCTCCTCCTGACTAAAACGAATGCGTTCGCGTCGACACGCACGACCGTCGCAAACGCGAGGATGGATCCTCGTCACCCGGCCACGCCAGGTTCCAGTCAAGTCATTAGACGGCGCGCGGCCGCGCGATGGAATCGGACGCGTATGAAACACGTCCTGCGGCCTGCCATTCAATGCAGAACGGCCGACGCCCGCATCTTCTCCGCGGCCTGCGCGACGATCCCCGGCTGTTCGGCGGAAGCGAACGTGCAGACATGACGCCACAGCTCGGCCAGCCGATGCCGCGTGAGCGTCGCCACGCATGCGTCGTTGGCGGCGAGCACGCGTTCGAGCACCGCACATTCGTCGTCGTGCAGCATCCAGGCACCGCTTTGCGCGGCTCGCGCCACGCTTGCGTCCAGCACGCGCTCCGCGTCGACGCACAGGTCGATGGTCGCGTCGGGAGAAACCGCATCGTCGAGCGCGAGGAACACCAGATACACGCTCGTGCGCAGCCGCATCAGCAGCGTTTCGCTGCCGTGCTCGCCGCGCAGCGCGACCAGCGCCATGTGGCATTTCAGCGAGATGTCACGGGCATGCGCGGGCGGCAGCGGCAGCAGCCATTCGCGCGTCAACGGCGGATGGCGACGGCCTTTGCGGGCAGCCTTCATGATGCGACCTCGTTCGCGGACGCGTCATCCCCCGCCGCGCCCGGCCACGCGCGGCGGCACATGGCGCCGCCGCGGCCCGCGTCGCGCAGGGTATTCGCCCGGCGTCGCATGCCGTGCACATCGACGCGCCGCCGTGCCGCGCACGCCTCCGGCAGCTTGCGTATCGCCGACGCACGCGACACGCCGGGCAGTCGGTTCGGGCATGCCATGTTCGTCTCCTGCCTCAAAACGTGTTCTCGCCCTTCAGGTAGTACGCGGTTTTCACGAAGAACGCCTTCACCGGATGGCCGCTCTGCGCGTCGCGGGCCGCCCGCGCCTCCATCGCGGCCTTCTCGTCGGCCCACCGGTCGGGCACCGGGTTGTACACACGCTCGAGCGCACGCTGCATCGCGAGCGGATAGTTCTGGTTGCCGGCCGTCGTCGCGCGGTAGCCGGCACGCGTCATCTGCATCAGCTGCGCATCGGTTTCGGCACGCGCCGCCGACCAGGTCAACGGCGCGGGATTCGGGGCGTCGGCGACGCCGATCGACTGCGCGAAGCTGACGGCCGGCAGCGCAGCGAGTGCGCAGGAAAGAACGGCAACGGGAACGAGGGATCGCATAATGGCCTCCAGATGGTTGTCCCCGCATCGATCGAGCGTCGATGCGTTGAAATCATCGTATGTCGGGCCGTATGCCGCTTGAATAGCCGAATCCGCAATTGTTATTTTCAGCCGCGCATTCGGCGTTCGAGTTGCGTCATTCGCGGATCCCTTCGAAATGGAATTTCTTTATTTCATTCAACGATCTGATCGGATTTTTACCGGCGATCCGGTGGGGCGCTCGCCCCGCTTTTTCAATTTCCGAAATGACGTGTTGCCGGTGCGATTTCGGCGGGCGCGCCTGCGCACAAGGCTTTCGGCGCAATATCGCGCACGCGGATGCCGCCGAAGCGATTTCGTCGGATCAGCCGATTCTTCTGATGCAGGACAAATCACTCGCATCGACGTGCCGGATTGAGACGCGACTCAATATGCAAGGACGCGCGATAATCACGCATCGGCCGTTTCGCAGGGCCTCTCACGCATTCTTCATTTTTAATCGAGTCTCTCCATGGCTGCCCTCGACATTACCGCCATCGACAGTTGGCACGCGCACGTCTATTTCGATGCGGCGAGCCGCGACGCGGCCTGGGCGTTTCGCCAGGTCGTCGACGCGAAGTTCGGCGCGGTCATCGAACTCGGGCGCTTTCACGAACGGCTCGTCGGCCCGCATCCGGCATGGTCGTACCAGATCGCGTTCGACGCCGCGCGCTTCGACGACATCGTGCCGTGGCTCGTGCTGAACCACGGCGCGCTCGACATCTTCCTGCATCCGAATACGCACGACGAACTGCGCGACCATCGCGATTGCGCGGTGTGGATCGGCAAGTCGTATACGCTGAATCTCGACGCGCTGGCCGGATAAGGGCGGGCCACGGCGCAACCTGCCCGACGCTGCATCCACGTTTCGGGTCGACGTGAAACGTCACGCGACGGTGCGCCCATACAGTGGGCTTCCGTCAACGACGCTTCCGGACACCCGCCATGACACCCGCAGAGACCGACGCCGCCGCCCGGCGCATCCATGAAAACTGGCACGCCGCCGTCGTCGCGCGCGACCTCGACGCGCTGATGGCGCTGTATGCCGACGACGCGGTGCTCGAAACGCCGCTCGTCGTCGCCACGCTGCCCGAACACGGCTCGGGCGTGCTGCACGGCAAGGCCGCGATCGGCGCATTCTTCGCGGCCGGCCTGCGCAATCCGGACAACAAGCTCGGGCGCTGGTACCGGACCGGGCTGTTCTTCTCGAACGGTCGCCAGCTCGTCTGGGAATACCCGCGCGCCACGCCGGACGGCGACCAGGTCGATCTCGTCGAAGTGATGGATCTCCGCGACGGGCTGATCGCGCATCATCGCGTGTACTGGGGATGGGTCGGGTTCAATGCGCTGCGGGCTGCCACGCCGTCGCGCGGCCACGCATGACGGCCGCCGCACCAAACAGGGCTGCGGCGCGCCGCGTGCTCGCCGCGACCTGCATGAGCTACACGCTCGTGCTGCTCGACGCGTCGATCGTCAACGTCGCGCTCACCGACATCGCGCATACGTTCGGCAGCCAGGTCGCTGGCCTGCAATGGATAGTGAACGCTTACACGCTCGCGTTCGCGAGCCTGCTGCTGACGGGCGGCACGCTCGGCGACCGGCTCGGCGACCGCACCGTCTATGTCGCGGGGCTCGCGGTATTCGTCGCCGCGTCGGCACTGTGCGGCCTCGCGCCGACCCTCCCGACACTCGCCGCCGCTCGCGCGTTGCAAGGCGTCGGCAGCGCGATGCTGGTGCCCTGCTCGCTCGCGCTGATCAACCGCGCATTCCCCGCACCGGCCGCACGCGCATCGGCGATCAGCCTGTGGATGGGTTGCGGCGGCATCGCGATGGCGTCGGGTCCGCTGATCGGCGGGCTGCTGATCGATCTATTCGGGTGGCGCAGCCTGTTCTTCGTGAACCTGCCGTTCGGGCTCGCCGGCATCTGGCTCGGCCGCACGGTCGCGCGCACCGCCGCCGACACGTCGCGGCAGTTCGACTGGGCCGGCCAGGCCACCGCCATCGTCGCGATCGCCGCGCTGATCGGCACGCTGATCGAAGGGCCGTCGCTCGGCTGGCGCTCGGCGCCGATCGTCGGCGGTGCCGTGACGAGTGTCGTCGCGTGGATCGCGTTCATCGCGATCGAAGCACGGCGCCGCGAGCCGATGCTGCCGCTCGCCTTCTTCCGCAACCGGTTGTTCGCGGGATCGACGTTCGTGTCGATGGCATCGGCGTTCGTGTTCTACGGCCTGCTGTTCGTGCTCAGCCTCTTTTATCGGCAGGTGCGCGGCGCGAGCCCGCTCGACACGGGGCTCGCGTTCCTGCCGATGACCGCGATGGTCGCGCTCGGCGGGTTGGGTTCGGGGCGGCTGGTGGCGCGCTTCGGCGCGCGCGGCACGATGTGCGCGGCGTTCGGGCTCTATGCGGCCGGCGCGCTCGGGATGACGGCCATCGGGGCGACGACGCCCGCATGGCTCGCCGTCGCGCCCATGCTCTCGATCGGCTTCGCATCGGGATTCATTTCGCCGGCCGCGACGTCACCGGCGCTCGGGACGATCGACCGCCGCCGCGCCGGCGTGGCGGCGGCGGCACTGAACGCGGCGCGGCAGAGCGGTTCGGCGCTCGGCGTGGCGATCTTCGGTGCGTGCATCGCGACGCTGCAGCCGTTTCCGGTGGCGATGCGGGTGGCGCTGGTCATGGCGATCGCGCTGTCGGCGCTCGCCGCGGCAACGTGGTGGATCACGACGCGGCCGGCACCGGCAGCCGGCGAAGCGGCCGCGCAGCTGCAGGCGGCCGCCACGCGCCGCTAGCGCATGCCGCGGCAGATGCGCCGCTCACGCAACGTACATCGCGACACTGACGAACTGGCACAGGCTCCCTGCCAGCACGAACAGATGCCAGATGCCGTGCCCGTGACGGATGCGTTCGTCGTTGATGAAGAAGTAGATCCCGGCGCTGTAGATCAGGCCGCCGGCCACCAGCCACGCGGTGCCGATCGGCGGCAGCGCATGGATCAGCGGCCGCACCGCGACGAGCGCGAGCCAGCCCATCAGCACGTACAGGATCATCGACAGCAAGCGCGTGCGGCGCCCGAGCGTCAGCTCCTGCACGATCCCGAACACGGCGAGCCCCCAGCTCACGCCGAACAGCGACCAGCCCCACGGGCCGCGCAGCGTGACGAGCGTGAACGGCGTATAGCTGCCGGCGATCAGCAGGTAGATCGCCGAGTGGTCGCACTTCTGCAGGATCGCTTTCAGGCGCGGATTGCGCACGCTGTGATACAGCGTCGAGATTGCGTAAAGCGCGCAGAGCATCGCGCCGTAGACGCTGAAACTCACCACCTTGTAGGCGTCGCCTTCGAGCGCGCCCATCGTCACCAGTGTTGCCAGCCCTGCTACCGATAGCACCGCGCCGACGAGATGGGTAATGCTGTTGAAACGCTCACCGGCATGCACGACGGGATCCTCCTGTGCGGGTTCATCGGGAGCCAACGGCTCAAGCTCACATGATACCGGCCGGGAAACGCTCCCGGGTTGCGGGTAGATCAAGCTCGACACAAGGACGGCTGCGCAGCGCGGCGTGCCCGGCGCGTCACGCTCGCCGCCGCATGGCGACCGGCCCGGCCCGTCGCCGCGCGTCCATCCCGGATGGCCGCCATCAACCGTCGTGGCTGGCCAGCGGCGCCCACTCGGCCACGAGCTTCAGCAGGCCGGGAAAGCGCAGGTCGAGATCTTCCGTGCGCACGCGGCTGCGCCGCTCGAGCCCGTATTGACGCTGGCGCAGCACGCCCGCGTCACGCAGCGCCTTGAAATGGTGGGTAAGCGACGATTTCGGGCGATCGAAGCCGAACCAGCCGCAAGGATGGTCGTATGCCTCGGATTCCAGCATCAGCTTCTGCACGATCGTCAGCCGCAGCGGATCGGCCAGCGCGCCAAGAATGGTTTCGAGGCGAAGCTCGGCGACGGCCGGCTCCGGCAGCGGATCGGGCAAATCCGCAGGTGCCGGCACGCTGCCGGCCGCCCGTTCAGGATGAACTCGTTTCATGTCCGCCAGCATATCACCTTGTACGAGTTTTTTCGAACTAGGCTATAGTTCGAAAAAACTCGTACAAGGAGTCCGTTCATGTCCGACACCGTCGTTCCCCAATCGCAACGCGCAGCTCCGCGCGGCGTGCCCCGCATGGCACATGCTGCCTGGATGGTCACCGCCGTGTTCATGCTGTCCAACTCGCCGACACCGCTGTACGTTGCCTGGCAGCGCACACTCGGCTTCTCGTCCGGCACGCTGACCGTCATCTTCGCGCTCTACATCGCCGGGCTGCTGGGTACGCTGCTCGTCGCCGGCCAGCTTTCGGACCGTTACGGGCGCAAGCCGGTCCTGCTGCCCGGCCTCGCCGCGGCGCTGATCGCGTGCGCGCTGTTCGCGACCGCGTCGTCCGTCGCGATGCTCGCGGTCGCCCGCTTGCTGACGGGCATCGCGGTCGGCGTCATCGTGTCGGCGGGCATGGCATCGGTGATCGATCTCGCCGGCACCGAGCGGCGCAAGGCCGCGCTGCTCGCGTCCGTGGCGATGGTGCTCGGCGCGGGGCTCGGACCGTTGCTCGCCGGAATTGCCGCGCAAACCGCCGCACATCCGGTCGCCCTCGTCTTCGGCGTCGAATTCGTGATCCTGCTGAGCGCGCTGGCCGTCGCCCTGCGGCTGCCGCGCAACCGGCCCGCGCAAGTGCCTGGCGACGCGCCGCCGCTGCGCCTGCCGTCCGTACCGTCGCACAACCGGCGCCATGTCGCCGGCGGCATCGCCGTGTTCGGGCCGGGCATCACCGCGACCTCCTTCGTGCTGGCGCTGGGTCCGTCGTTGCTGGCGCGCCTGCTTCACGTGCGCAGCCCGCTGCTCGCGGGCGGGATGGCCTGCGCGATGTTCATCGCCGCCACCGGAGTCCAGTTCGTCGCGCGGCGCGGATCGATCCGCACGACGTTCGTGGCCGGCACGGTCGCCACCACGCTGTCGATGGTGATGCTGTGCATCGCCGTGCATGCGTCGTCGGCCGCCGTCCTCGTCGCGGCGGCGCTCTTCGCGGGTGCGGGGCAGGGCCTCGGGCAGCTCGGCGGCCTGACGCTGATCGGCCTGCACGTATCGGACGCACGACGCGCCGAGGCGAACGCCGTCATGAACATCGGCGGCTACCTTCCGGCGGGACTGATGCCCGTGATGACCGGGTACGCGATCGATCGCATCGGCTTCACGGCCGGCGCGACCGGCTTTGCCGTCGCACTGACCGTCATCGCGCTCGTCGCGGGGGCCGCAGCGGTTCTTGCGCTCCGGAACGAAAGCGACTGACCGTCGCGACGGCCGACTACGGCTGCCCGTGAGACGATGCGTCGCGCGACCCCATCGCCATGCGCCGCCATGAAAAAAGGCGTCATGGCCTTCACGCCATGACGCCTCGTTTCTTCGTTCGTGCCGTTTCACACGCTCAACAGCACTTCCCCGCACCCGACCCGTACCGCGCATTCTGGCGTTCGCGGAAAAATTCCTCGTACGTCATCGGCTCGCGGTCCGGATGGGTTTCGCGCATGTGCGCGACGTAGGTGTCGTAGTCGGGCAGGCCGACCATCAGCCGCAACGCCTGCCCGAGGTAACGCCCCGCGCTGCGCAGGTCGCTGCCAAGATCGCTGAACATCGCGGCCTCCCCTTAACGTCCGCTGCCGAGCGCCTGCGCGGCCGGCATCGCTTCGTACGGCGTCTCGCGCACGGTCGGCTTCGACTCGCGGCGCGCGCGCAGCACGGCGATCACGCCGTACACCGCGATTGCCACGACCACGAAGATGAACAGCCCGGCCAGCGCCGCATCGATGTAGTCGTTGAAGATGATCCGCTTCATCTGCGCGATCGACTTCGCCGGGGCGAGCACCTTGCCTTCGTCCACCGCGGCCTGCAGCTTCGCGGCGTGCGCGAGGAAGCTGACCTTCGGGTTCGCGTCGAAAATCTTCTGCCAGCCGGCCGTCAGCGTGCAGATCAGCAGCCACGCGGTCGGCACGATCGTCACCCACGCATAGCGTTCGCGCTTCATCTTGAACAGCACGACAGTGCCGAGCACCAGCGCGATCGCGGCGAGCATCTGGTTCGAGATGCCGAACAGCGGCCACAGCGTGTTGATGCCGCCGAGCGGATCGACCACGCCCTGATACAGGAAGTAGCCCCACGCGGCCACGCACAGTGCGGTGGCGACGAGGTTCGCCGGCAGCGACTCGGTGCGCTTGAGCGCCGGGTGGAACGTGCCGAGCAGGTCCTGCAGCATGAAGCGGCCCGCACGCGTGCCGGCGTCGACGGCCGTCAGGATGAACAGCGCCTCGAACAGGATCGCGAAGTGATACCAGAACGCCATCATCGCTTCGCCGCCGATCACCTGGTGCAGGATGTGCGCCATGCCGACGGCCAGCGTCGGCGCGCCGCCCGCACGCGCGATGATCGTCGTTTCGCCGACCGCCTTCGCGGTCTGCGTCAGCATGTCGGGCGTCAGCACGAAGCCCCATTGCGTGACGGTGTTCGCGACGGCCTCAGGCGTCGAGCCGAGCACGGCGGCCGGCGCGTTCATCGCGAAGTAGATGCCCGGTTCGATCACGCAGGCGGCGACCAGCGCCATGATCGCGACGAACGACTCCATCAGCATCGCGCCGTAACCGATGAAGCGCGCGTTGGTTTCGTTGTCGATCAGCTTCGGCGTCGTGCCCGACGAGATCAGCGCGTGGAAGCCCGACACTGCGCCGCACGCGATCGTGATGAACAGGAACGGGAACAGGTTGCCCGACCACACCGGGCCCGTGCCGTCGACGAACTTCGTCAGCGCGGGCATCTTCAGTTCCGGCGCGACGACCAGGATGCCGATCGCGAGGCCGAGGATCGTGCCGATCTTCAGGAACGTCGACAGATAGTCGCGCGGCGCGAGCAGCAGCCACACCGGCAGCACCGAGGCGACGAAGCCGTAGCCGATCAGGATCCACGTGAGCTGCGTGCCGGTGAACGTGAACCACGCAGCGAGCGTCGGCGAATCGTGCACATGCTGGCCGAACGCGATCGACGCCATCAGCAGCACGAAGCCGATGATCGACACTTCGCCGATACGGCCCGGACGGATGTAGCGCGTGTAGACGCCCATGAACAGCGCGATCGGAATCGTCGCGGCGACGGTGAACGTGCCCCACGGCGAGTTGGTCAGCGCCTTCACGACGATCAGCGCGAGCACCGCGAGGATGATCACCATGATCAGGAACGCGCCGAACAGCGCGATCACGCCGGGCACCGTACCGAGTTCCATCTTGACGAGGTCGCCGAGCGAGCGTCCGTCGCGGCGCGTCGAGATGAACAGCACGATGAAGTCCTGCACGGCGCCGGCGAAGACGACGCCGGCCAGGATCCACAGCATGCCGGGTGTGTAGCCCATCTGCGCGGCGAGCACGGGCCCGACGAGCGGGCCGGCGCCGGCGATCGCGGCGAAGTGATGGCCGAACAGCACGTACTTGTTGGTCGGCACGTAGTCGAGGCCGTCGTTGTACTTGACGGCCGGCGTCATCCGCAGCCCGTCGAGCTGCATGACCTTGCTGGCGATGAAACGGCTGTAGAAGCGATACGCGATCAGATACACGCAGACTGCGGCGATCACGATCCAGAGGGCACTGACGCGCTCGCCGTGCGCGAGTGCGATCGTTCCGAACGAGAACGCGCCGAGCAGCGCGACCGCGATCCAGAGCAGGGTACTGGAAGCCCGATTCATGGCGTCTCCTGGTCTCCAATGTGTTTTTGAGTGGATGCGGCGAGGCGCCGAACCCGCGTGACGTCGATGCGTCGTGCCGCGGCCTCGCAAAGGCCGCGACGATGGGCCGTAGTATTCCGTGTGACGGGGGCGGCTTACAAGCGGTTAACTACGTATGCGGGGCTACGTAGAATTACGTAGATGCCGGTTGCGCGTGCATTGTCCGACGTGCGATTGATCGTGAACGGCGAGCCACGTACAGTATTCACCTGCCTCCATTCCGGAACCGCCATGCCGATCGGATTTCAGAAGATGAATGCGAACGGCGATGACTTCGTCATCGTCGACCTGCGCGGTCAGGATCGGGATCACGTGCCGCGCATCGATCGCGACCTCGTGCGGCGCATGGGCGACCGGCATAACGGTATCGGCTTCAACCAGCTCGCGGTGATCTCGGACTGCGACGACGCGGCCGCGCGCGTCGCGTTCTGGAATCCCGACGGTTCCGCGCTCGATACCTGTGGCAGCGCAACGCGCGGCGTTGCATGGAAGCTGATGCGGGAAACCGGCGCGGCGTCGGTCGTGCTGCGCACGAATCGCGGGCGCCTGCTGTGTGCACACGACGCGCACGGGTTGATCAAGGTCGAGATGGGCGCGCCGCGTGTCGGCTGGCAGGACGTGCCCGTCGCCGAAGCCGCCGACACGCTCGCGCTGCCGCTGCCCGGCGCGCCGGCCGCGTGCAGCATGGGCAATCCGCACTGCACGTTCTTCGTCGACGATGTCGATACGGTCGACCTCGAAGCGTTCGGCCCCGCAATCGAAACGCATCCGCTGTTTCCGCAGAAAACCAACGTGCATGTCGTGCAGGTCATCGACCGTTCGCACATTCGCCTGCGCATCTGGGAACGTGGCGGCGGCGTGCCGCTCGGATCGGGCTCGTGCTCATGCGGCGCGGTGGTCAACGGCATCCGGCGCGGGCTGCTCGACGAGACGGTACGCGTGACCTGCGACGGCGGCGACGTCACCGTTCAATGGGACGGCGCCGGCAGCGTGTTCCTGAGCGGGCCGGTTGCGTTCGGATTCAGCGCGGTGTGGGTGGACGGGGAGGCAGCGGCAAGCTGATCGCCGGCATGAGTACTGCGGAGGGAATCGGGATGCCGACACGCGCGGCGATTCCGGACGCGCGGTCGGCATGACCCGGCACAGGGCGTGCCGGGCCACCTGCATCACTGCTTTTCGTCGATCTTCTTCGGTTTCGGCGGCGACGGCACCTTCGCGTACTGGAACGCCGGCGTCGCCTTCAGCGCTTCCTTCGTCGCGCCCGGCAGGTAGATGTTGCCCTTGCGCACGTCGAGCGATGCGATCGGCACCGCGACGTCATGCGCGGCCACGCCGAGGAAGCCGCCGGCCGACACGATCGCAGCCGACACCGAGCCGTCCGGCGCGACGATCAGGTCGCGCACGGTGCCGACCTTCTGGTTGTCGTCGTTGTACACGGCCTTGCCGAGCACGCTCTTCTTCACGCTCCAGCCTTCGAGCAGCGCCTGCGATTGCTCGACGGTCACGCTGATCGGTTGCGAACCCGCGATCTGCGCATGCGCGCTGACGCTCGAGGCGAGGATGGTTGCTGCGATGAGGGTCTTGTAGAAAGCCATGCTGTTATGCACTCCGGTGAATTGTTGTCGGTATCGGCGGCCGGCCTCTCCGCCTCCGTATGCGCGACACATCGCACCGGCCCATGTTAGCGCCACTCGCACAATGCTGCATCGGACGCGATGACGCAGCCCGGGCGATCGCAGCGTTACGGACAACGCAGCGAATCGCGAACCTGCGCGAATTCAGGCAGATAGCGCGCGTAGTTCTCCTCGCGCGCGGTGTAGATCAGTGCACAGGTCTTGGTGTTGCCGGAGGTCGCCACGACCGCCTGGTGCACGATTGCATCGTTGAGCGCCTCCTTGTGCTCGCACATCTGCGCGGGTCGGCCGGCTAGCGTGCCGTTCGTCGCGCGCGACGACTCGATTGCGCCGCCAGCTTCCTTGACCGGATCGTCCCACCCGTCGCAGAAGCTCGACAGGGCATCGTCACTCTTGTCGCCGATGACGAAATCGATCCCCGCGGAGATCAGTCCGAATCGGAAACGCCGGATCCGGTAGCTCGCCTCGCCGCGATTCTCCGGCTGGTTCGCGACCCGCCATCCCGCCGGCAAACGCAGCTCCGCAGGCGCCGGATAATTGCGCACGAGTTGCAGATCGTTGTTGAAGTTCAGCACGCCCGCGACACCCAGCGCCACGACCACCACTGCAATCGACAGCCAGACACCGAGCAGCGTCAGCAGGCCAATGCCCGCCGCGCGCCAGTTCGACTGCAGCGCGCCGCCGGCGGCCCGGTGCGCGTCGACGGCCGCGCGTTGCGTGTGCCGTGCGTAGACGATCGTCCCGGCGAGACCCGCAATGACGACTGCATGCACGAGCACGGGCGGCACCGCCGCGGCTTCCGGAATGTTCACCGCCGCGTACAGCACGATCGACACGAGCGTGACGAGCGCCGTGGCGAGAATCTGCCGCTGCGCGAGCGCGCGATTCCCAAGACGCCGCGCATTCGCCGCGAGCAGGATGCCGCCGGCGAGCGGCGAGCCGAGAAATGCCGCCCAGCCGACGCCCGCCATCGTGAACAGCTTGCCAGGCGGCACCGGTGCGGCCGATGCCGCCCGGCCGGAAGCAGCCGGTTCGCCCGGCATGGCCGTTGCGTCGTCGACGGGAAATCGGTCATGTCGGCCTCGCCCCCGTCACGCGTTGCGCGACTGCGCACGCCGTTGCCGCACGGCCTCCGCCAGCACGTCAAGCACCGGCTCCGTCTGCGTCCAGCTCAGGCACGCATCGGTGATCGACACGCCGTACTTCAGCGGCACGCCCGGCTTCAGGTCCTGGCGCCCGGCCTCGAGATGGCTCTCGACCATCACGCCGACGATCCGCTGCTCGCCCTGCGACAGTTGCCGTGCGAGATCCTGCGCGACGTCGACCTGCCGGTCGTGCGACTTGTTGGAATTCGCGTGCGAGCAGTCGACCATCACCTGCTCGCGCAACCCGGCCTTGCGCAGCACCGCGCAACACGCGTCGACATGCTCGGCGTCGTAGTTCGGGCCGGTCTTGCCGCCGCGCAGGATCACGTGCGCGTCGTCGTTGCCGCGCGTCTCGAAGATCGCGGCCATCCCCATCTTCGTCATCCCCATGAACGCATGGCTCGCAGCCGCGGCAACGATCGCGTCCGCCGCGACCTGCACGCCGCCGTCGGTGCCGTTCTTGAAGCCGATCGGGCAGCTGAGGCCCGACGCGAGCTGGCGATGGCTCTGGCTCTCGGTCGTGCGCGCGCCGATCGCGCCCCACGCGATCAGGTCGGCGATGTACTGCGGGCTCAGCAGGTCGAGAAATTCGGTCGACGCCGGCAGGCCGAGCGCATTGACGTCGAGCAGCAGTTGCCGCGCGGCACGCAGCCCTTCGTTGATGCGGAAGCTGCCGTCGAGACGCGGATCGTTGATGTAGCCCTTCCAGCCGACCGTCGTGCGCGGCTTCTCGAAGTAGACGCGCATCGTGATCAGCAGGTCGTCCTTCAGCGCATCGGCGGCGACCTTCAGGCGGCGCGCGTAGTCGAGCGCCTGGTCGTGGTCGTGGATCGAGCACGGGCCGACGACGAGCAGCAGCCGGTCGTCGCGGCCGTGCAGGATGTCGCCGATCGCGCGGCGCGTATCCTCGACGAGCGTCTGCGTGCCGGCCGGCACCGGCAGCTCGTCCAGCAGCAGCGCCGGCGAAATCAGCGGGCGCACGGCGCCGATGCGGACGTCGTCGATGCGCGTGGTGTCCTGCGTCGCGTCGGCGCTGCCTACCTCGCGATCATGGGAAGGATTGTCGAGGTTCTGCATGGTGATTCTCCGGGGGACGTCTGGAATGATGGGCAGGCTCGATTATGGCACCCGGAGAAGGTGGCAGAAGGTTACGGTGGCGTAACGCGGGTGGCGGTGGCTGCGATCGCGCAACCGACGTCGAATCGCCGTCAAAAAGAAGGGCGACCCGCAAAAGGGTCGCCCGGCCATGCATCGAGTCGTACGCCCTCGCGTCTAGTGCAGCGTCTCGGGCGCCAGCGAGTTGCTCGGCAGCAGCGACGTCAGCCAGCAATTGCTCGGCGCGGCTTTCCCGTTGAAGCGGTCGTAGAGCCAGGGCAGCATCCCGGCCACCCACGGCACGATCGCGCCAGCATGCTCCAGCGGATACTCGGTGTACGTGACCGGCGTGCCGCTCGCGCAGAACTTCTGCGCCAGCGCACGCACGTCGTACGCGAGCATCACGCCGTCGCCCACCTGGCTGCCGAAGGTGCCGTCGAGCGCGCCGGCCGTGCCCTGGCCGATGAACATCGGAATCGTCGGCGACGCGGCCAGGCCCGCATTCACCTTGTTCGCATACGTCACGTAGGCCGGGATGCTGTTGATGTCGTTCGCGTATTGCGGCTTGAACAGCGTGCCCCAGTGCAGCCCCGTGTACTTCGGCAGGATGTACGCGAGCGACTGGCTCTGGATGTCCTTGAACACGGCGACGCCCGTCTCGCTGAGATACGGCGTCAGGTCGAAGTCGTAGCCGCGCGACAGGCCGGCCAGCGCGGCCGCCGCGACGCCGCCCCACACGATGCTGCCGTCGACGTAACGCAGGTTGTGCGCGGGATCCACCAGCACGCCGCCTTCCGCCGCGCCGACGAGTTGCTTGTTGACGTCGGGCGCATAGCTCGGCGCGAGCTGCGCGGCCCAGTTCGTCGCGATCGCGCCGCCGGAATAGCCGATCATCGCGACCTTGCTCGACGGATTCAGGCCGGTCGACGGCGTATTGAGCGCCGCGCGGATCGAATCGAGCGTCGTCATCCCGTATTCGGGGCCGGCCGCGAAGTCGGCCGTCTGGCCTTCCGTATCGGGCACGATGATGTTGTAGCCGAGCAGCAGCAGCGTCGACAGCGGAACCGATTCCGCGCTGTAGAGCAGCGTGCCGATGTTGATGACCTTGGTCACGTCGCGGTCGCCGGCGATCACCTGCGACGGCTCGTCGTACGGGTTCAGCGAATCGTAGGCCGACTGGTACGAGATGGCCTGGCCGTTGCTGACCTGGCTGCGGATCACCGACGTCACGTTGACGACGGGCTGGTTCCGCGCGTCGTTGGTGCGGTACAGCAACTGCTGCGCGGTCACGGCCGTCGGGATACCGGCCACGTGATAGGTGACGTTGCGCGTCTTCAGCACCGTGCCCGGTGGAATCGATGCCAGCGGCGTGGTGCCGGTGTACGTATAGAACGGATCGGGCACGGTCGGCGCGGCGGTGCCGGCCGACGGTGCGATGATGGCCAGCGCGGCGCACACGGCGGCCGCGACGGTCATGACTCGTCTGGAGGACATGGGTGGGGGCCCTTGGGATAACCTGCTTTCATCGAAGGAAGTTCGGCGGTATTGCAGACCCTCTCGCTTGCCGAATCAAATGTGCGTCCGTGCCATCGACTGTCTCCTGTATATGAGTGATCCGGTTTGTTCTGAATCTGCAGTTTTAGTAGGAGTACAAACCGGATTTCATTGAAGCACAGCGCGAACGCGTTCGATGCCGGTTTTCGATTGTTTGAAGGTAAACGTCTAAAACCCTTGCCGGTCGACGCGAACGCACCGGCCGTTCGGCCGACTGTTCGCGAGCCGACGAAGCACCGTACGATCACGGCTGTCCGGTAACGAAGCGGCCCGTCGCATGACGCACGGGCGCACCGTGCACCGCTTGCCCGCAACCGATCGTCCCTGCCCGACCGACACGCCACGATGACCGTATCCGAACTGCTCCGCGCCATCCGCCAACCCTACGCCGACCTGCTCGCGCATGCGGCCACGCAACCGTCGGTGATCGTCGAGCCGGCCTACCGGCAGGCCGACGGCACGCTCGCCACCGAAGGGCCGCTCGCGCTGCCGTGCCGCGCCGACACCATCGCGGCCGAAGGCGAAGCGGCCGGCCAGCCCGTGATGATCGATTCGACCACGCAGCTGGATTTCGACCCGCTCGAGTTCGACCTTGAAACGGCGGCCGTGTCGATCCGCCCGTTCGTGTGGGACTGGGCCGAGATCGAGGCCGACGGTCTCGACGAAAGCGCTGCGGCCGATGCGTTCAAGACGTGGTTCCTCGCGTGGTTCGATGTCGACGACGAGAACGATCCGGCCGAAGACGGGCTGCACGGCATCGTGCATTACCTGTCGGAACCGGTTCGCACGGAGCACGGGTGGCGCGTCAACGCAGATCTCGGTTCCGCGCCCGAAACGGCCGTCGAGGATCTGCTGTTCCGGCTCGTCGATGCGGGTGCGACGCGGATCAGTGTCGGTTAATATCGCTCGTCATCGGTAACTATCCTCATGAAAAAACTCCTCGCCGCGCTGCTGCTATGCATCTCGTTGCCGGCACTCGCCACGGTTTCCACCGAAGTATTTTGCTTCAGGTCGGATGGCGACAAACCCGTGCGCTTCGAGATGCGTACCTACTACGACGATGTGGTCAAATGGTCGGGAGGCATGGTCCGGTACGCGAACGCGAAAACGGCGCTCCCTCTGGTGATCGAACATGAAGAGGACGAAGTGCTCGCGAAAGATCGCCCACACCAGTACACGACCACCTGGGTCGAACTGGTGGACGGCAGGATCAACGGGCGGTACGAAATGACGAGCCAGGGCGCGATGATCTATTCGATGACCTACACCTCCGCGCGCACCGGCAAGAAGACTTCGTTCGGCCGCGCACTGGATGTCGACGCGTCCGAGCAAACCGGGTGCCGCTGGTGATGCGCCCGTCGATCCGGATGGCTGTGGTACTGATCGCGCTGCACGCGGGCTTCGCCGATGGCGCGCCGCGCACGGTCTACGAAGGAACGTTGCAAGGTGCTGGCACCGTCGTGATGGAACTCGACACGCTGCCGGCCGCGGACGGCACGCTCTCTGGCCGCTATTTCTACGCACAGTTCGGCGTCGACATTCCACTGCACGGCAAACCCGCGCAACTGGTTGAGCCGCTCGCGCGTACGCAATTGCCGGACAATGCGCGCGACTCATCGACATTCCACGAGCACGCCGATTTCGATCATGTCGCTGCAGCCTGGCAGGGCACGCGGGACAAGGATGGTTATCGCGGCCGCTGGACCGATGCCCGCTCGGGCAAGGTGCGCACCTTCACGTTGCGCCGCGTGGCCGAATACGATCCGGATGCAATCGCGCCCAGCCCGGTCGAGGCGATTACCGCGGTCTCCGCGGGCGGGGTCGGCAGCGGCATCGCCCGCGGCGCGGCCATCGACATGAAGCATGCGCCATATGCCACGCTGAAGCTGGCCGGACACGCACGGCCGGCCGGTCGCGAAATCGGCGATGGCACGGTCGCGTACCGGATGTGGCGCGATTCGCGCACGGTGTTCGCGTATCCGCGGCTGAGCCGCCACCCCGATCCGGCCGTAATGGCACGCGTCAACCATCTGCTCGAACAGCGGCACTGGCGGATGAATCTCGCGGCGCTTGAATGCGCGTCGACACGCTTTACCGACGACGGGCCGGCCGCAGGAACACTCGGCGGCTACGACGACGAGCAAGTGACAGTCACGTGGCTGTCGAACGCGGCGCTGAGCATCGTGGAATCGGGCAGCACGTTCTGCGGCGGCGCGTATCCGGACAATCACTACGATCCGGTCACGTTCGACCTGCTGCGCGGCGCGTACCTCGACTGGAACCGCGTGATCGACACGACAACGGCCGACAAGGACGGCGAATCGGCAACAAGCCCCGCGCTAGTGAATTTCATCACGCGGCTGCGCGACGGGGCGGCCCCGCGCAACCAGGCGACCGACGGCGAAGGCAACTCGCTGTCGTGTGCCGACGTATTCCCTCAATATCTGGCGTTTGAACTCGATGCCCCCGGCAAGCTGTCGTTCGTCGTATCCGGGATCGTCCACGCGGCGGGCGCCTGTCTCGGGCCGCAGCTCGACGCGCCGTTTGCGACGCTCGCACCGATCCTGAAATCGGGTGGTGCGCGCTATCTCGTGCCGGGTGTGAAACTGAAGTAGCGCGGCGGTGCGCATGCACCGCCGTCATGGCATCAAGACGCTTCGCCCGGCGCGTCGGCGTCGATGCCAAGTTCGCTCGCCATCCGCTGAACCAGCGCACTCAGCCGTGCCACTTCGTCCGCGAGACGCTTCTGCTCGGCCTTCAGCGCCTCGAACTCGGAAGGCGGCACCGAATCCGCGCCGCCACCGGCCTCCGCGCTTGCGAAGTCGGCGATGTTCACTTCGCCGCACATCAGGTGCATCCAGCGGTTCTCGCGGGCCCCCGGCGCACGCGGCAGCCGGACGACGAGCGCCTGCGCGCGCGTCGCGAGCTCGTCGAGGAACGCCTCGACCGACGAGATATCCGCGAAGCCGTGCAGGCGTGCGCTGTTCAGGCGCAACTCGGCGGCCGTCTGCGGGCCGCGCAGCAGCAGGATCGTCAGCAGCGCGATCGCCTGGCTCGGGATGCCGAGCACGCGGTTCATGTTGTGCTCGAAACGCGGCACGCGGCTGCTGCTGCCCTCCATCACGAGGCTCAGGTGCTTCAGCCCGTCGAGCGCGGTCGTGACTTCGTCCTCGCTGACGTTCATCACCGGCGCGCGCGCGGTTTTCTGGTTGCAGCCCGCGGTCAGCGCATTCAGCGACAGCGGGTAAGTATCCGGCACCGTGTGCTGCTTCTCGACGAGCACCCCGAGAATGCGAGCCTCAAGGGGCGTGAGTTCGCGCAGGGCGCGTGGCGTGGGCATGTCCGGCGTGGTGTTCATGAGTAGCTTCGCAGCGTGCAGCAGGTGAAGGGAAACGGTCGCGGCCCGTCCGGCATCGCGCACGGGCGAGCCATATGATAGCTCGCGGCGGGTAGCCCGGCACCGCTCGCCGCGCCGGCGCGCGCACTTGCCGCAGCGGGCTTTCGTCCAACCTGTCGGCGCGCTCGATACCGCGCAGTGCCGCGCGGCGACGCGTACGCGCATACCCCGGCGTTTGCGCGATGCGCACGCTGGCGCTACGATGTGCGTTCACCCCGATATCCGTGGCGCCGCGCGCGACCGTCTTCACGCGCCGATGCCACGCATCGCCCGTCCTGAACGTGCTGCCGCCGCGCATGCACGCCGCCCGTCAACACCGTTCACCCCTTCACCGGTTCACCGTCATGACTGCATCCTCTTCCGCGCCGCACGTACGCGCCATCGTCACCGGACACACGCGCGGCCTCGGCGCGTCGCTCGCCGAACAACTGTTGCTGGAAGGCGTCGCCGTGCTCGGCGTGTCGCGCAGCCGTCATCCGTCGCTCGCGTCGCAAGCCGGCGACCGCTTCTCCGAAGTCGAGATCGATCTGTCCGACTCCGCGGCCGTCGCAACCTGGCTGGCCGGCGACACGCTGCGCCGCTTCGTCGACGGCGCGTCGCTCGTGCTGCTGTTCAACAACGCAGGCATCGTCGATCCGATCGGCACGCTCGCCACGCAAGACCCTGCGATCGTCGCGCGCGCGGTCGGCCTGAACGTCGCTGCGCCGCTGATGCTGTCGGCCGCGCTCGCGCAGGCGGCAACGGCCACGACCGAATGCCGGATCCTGCACGTGTCGAGCGGCGCAGCACGCAACGCATACGCGGGCTGGAGCATCTACTGCGCGACCAAGGCCGCGCTCGATCACCATGCACGCGCAGTCGCGCTCGACGCGAACGGCACGCTGCGGATCTGCAGCGTTGCGCCCGGTGTCGTCGACACGGGCATGCAGGCGACGATCCGCTCGACCAGCGAAGACAACTTCCCGATGCGCGAGAAGTTCGACGAGTTGAAGTCGAGCGGCGCGCTCGCGACGCCCGCGGCAGCCGCACGGCAACTGATCAGCTATGCGCTGAGCGACGCGTTCGGCACCGAGCCGACCGCCGACGTGCGGAACCTGCCGGCCCAGTAAGCCGCGGCGCGGCCCGTCACCCTTCGAGCCGCTTCGTCCAGCCTTCGACCAGCCGTTCCGTCCGGCGCTTGTCAGGCATCTTGTGCCAGCCGGGCGGCAGCAGCGGCACGGCGCACCGCGCGGGTCGACACGCGCGTTCAGGCGACGCAGTCCCGATGCGTACGCAGCGCACGGCGCGCGTAATAGTCGAACGTCACCGCATCACGCTTCGGCTTCGAGATCCAGTCGTGCGCTTCGCGCGCCAGCGCCGGCGGCACCGGCTTGATCTCCCCGGCCGACATCGCAAGCAGTTGCAGCTTCGCGGCGCGCTCGATCAGCAGCGCGAGGATGCACGCTTCCTCGATCGTCTTGCCGACCACGAGCTGGCCGTGATGCGACAGCAGGATCGCGCGCTTGCTGCCCAGCGCCTTCGAGATGATCTCGCCCTCCTCGTTGCCGACCGGCACGCCGGGCCAGTCCTTCAGGAACGCGCAATCGTCGTACAGCGGGCAGGTGTCCATGTGCGACACGACGAGCGGCTGCTCGAGCATCGACAGCGCCGCGACATGCGCCGGATGCGTATGGATGATGCAGTTCACATCCGGGCGCTCGCGATAGATCCACGTATGGAACCGGTTGGCCGGATTCGGAATGCCCTCGCCGTCGACCACGTCGAGATCCTCGTTGACGTGCAACAGGTTCGCGGCCGAAATCTCGTCGAACCCGAGCCCGAGCCGCTGCGTGTAATACGTGCCGGCATCGCCCGCGCGGCAGGTGATCTGCCCGGCCAGCCCCGAGTCGTGGCCGGCATCGAACAGGATCCGGCACGTGAGCGCGAGCTTCTGCCGCGCGGTCCAGCCGCTGTCGCCCACCTCGTTCTCGAGCCGCCGCTCCGCCAGCGCGACCAGCGCTTCCTTCGTCAAGTTCAGCGTTTCCGCCATGTTCGCCTCCTGAATGAATCGGGTCTGCCGCGCCGTCCGCGGCCGTTTTTCGGGATCACGTGACACACGATACACCCTAGGACACATTGTGTCATGCGTTACAATCGGTTTTTCGACGGACACTTGGCGCCCCATGACGATTCGCCTGAAGCTGCTCAGAAAACAGAAGGGCTGGACGCTCGATGTGCTGGCCGACGAGACGGGCCTCACCAAGAGCTACCTGTCGAAGGTCGAGCGCGGCCTGAGCGTGCCGTCGATCGCGGTCGCGCTGAAGCTGTCGAAGGCGCTGAACGTCGACGTCGAGCAGCTGTTCTCGGAAAGCCACAACCGCGAGCTGATCACGGTCACGCGCGCCGGCGAGCGCACGGCGATGGGCGCAGCGGCCGACCGCCACGCGCACCGCTTCGAAAGCATCGCGGCCGGCGTCGCGCCGAAGAGGATGCTGCCGTTCGTCGTGCAGCCGCCGCACGAATTCGTCGCGTCGACATTGCGCGAGCACGAGGGCGAGGAATTCCTGTTCGTGCACAAGGGGCGCGTCGAAATCGAATTTCCGAACGAGACGGTGCAACTCAAGACCGGCGATTCAGTCTATTTCAACGCACTCATCCCGCACCGCACGCGCAGCCTCGGCACCGCGCAGGCGGAGATCCTGGTCATCGTCAGTCACGACGACTAGCCTCGTCACTTCTTCGCGCAAGGACCCCCGATGGTCACCAAGGCCACCGCACCGTTCCAGCAGATCAAGACGCTCGTTCGCCAGAACGTCGAGTCCGGCGACTGGCGCCCCGGCGACCGCATTCCGTCGGAACTCGATCTCGCCGCGCAGTTCGGCGTCGCGCGCATGACGGTCAACCGCGCGCTGCGCGAGCTGACCGAGGAAGGCGTGCTGAAGCGCATCGCGGGCGTCGGCACCTTCGTCGCCGAGGTGAAGCCGCAGTCGAACCTGCTGATGATCGCGCATATCCGCGATGAAATCCGCGCACGCGGGCACGAATATCGCTGTCGCGTGCTGAGCCGGTCGAGCGAGCCCGCGTCGTTCGACGTCGCGGCCGCGTTCGGGCTGCCGGTCAATACACCGGTCTTTCACGTGGTGTGCGTGCACGAGGAGAACGGCCGCCCGATCCAGCTCGAGGACCGCTACGTGAACCCGGCCGCCGCGCCCGGCTTCATCGACCAGGATTTCCAGGCCGAGCCGCCCTCCGAATACCTGTTCAACAACGTGTCGCACTACGAACTGGAAATCGAGCACGTCGTCGACGCGTCGCTGCCGACCGTCGAGCAGGCGCGGCTGCTCGACATGCGCGCCGACGAGCCGTGCCTCACGCTCACGCGCCGCACCTGGACGGACGGGCTGCCGGTCACGTTCGTGCATTTCCTGCATCCGGGCAACCGCTACCGGCTCGGCTCGCGCTTCAAGCCGGGCGCGGGGCGTCACCCGACCTGACCTTTATCACCCGCTCAAAGCGCACGGCGGCCGTTTCGTGCTGAAACGGCCGCCGCGTTCGTGACCTGCGTGGTTCAGATCGCGCGAACCTGCCCCGCCGCACGCGACCATACGACCGGAAACAGCGGGTGGTCGAGCGGCGTGCCGTCGGCCAGTTGCTCCGCGAGGCCGGGGAATTCGGGCGACGTCTTCCAGCGGCGCGGCGCGTGGCGGATATCGTCGCCGACGAAGCGGATCGAGAACGCGCGCCGGCGGTTCTGCGTGCCGCCCGAGGCATGCAGCGTGAGCATCCGGAAGCAGACCATGTCGCCGGGTTCGAGCGCCCAGTGGCGAATCGGGAACGCCGCGCGGTCGGCTTCGATGTCGGGCAGGTCGGCCAGGCTGCCCTCCGGGAACCACTTCGCTTCCTTGTCCATGAACGTACGCGGCATCAGCCACGGCCCGCGATGCGAGCCCGCGACGAATTCCAGCGTCGATTCGAGCGGCACCGGGTCGACCGGAATCCACATGCTGACGTTGTCGTCGCCTTCGATGTTGTAGTACGGCTGGTCCTGGTGCCATGGCGTGCGCTGCCGCGTGCCGGGCTCCTTCACGAGCAGGTGGTCGTGATGCAGCCGCACGCTCTCTGTCCCCATCAGCGCGGCGGCGACCGACGGCGCCGGCGAGCGCACGATGAAATCGCGATACGCGTCGTTGTGCTGCCAGTTGCAGAAATCCTCGAAGAACCAGCCGGGATCGTCGGGCCGGCTCGCCACTTTCGCGCGCTCGCTCGGCTGCGCGAGATTCGCGTCGATGCCGGCCCGCAGCGCGGCCACTTCGTCGGGCGAAAAGATGCCCTTGATGCAGACCGCCCCTTCTTCGCGGAACGCGGCGATCAGTTCGGGCGTCACGGCTTGCGCGACGCGGTCCTGGATACTCGTCATGGTGTGCCTGTCGATGGAATGAGTCACGGAGTCACGGAATCACGGAGTCACGGTGCAGAAGTCAGCTGCTGCTTCGCGCCGTAGATGTCGAAGTCGAAGTATTTCGCGGCGATCTTCTGGTACGTGCCGTTCGCGCGGATCGCGACGATCGCGTCGTTCAGCCGCTTCTTCATGTCGGCGTCGCCCTTGCGCACGCCCATCGCGACGCCGTAGCCGGTGATCCGCACGTCGGTCACATCGGGGCCTGCGAACGCATAGCCTTTGCCGCGCGGGGTCTTCAGGAACGAGTAGCCGGCCTGCGTCTTGTCCTGGAAGGTTGCGTCGAGGCGGCCGTTGACGAGATCCTGGTACACCTGATCCTGGTTCTGGTACGAGACGATCGTCACGCCCTTGGTCGCCCATTCGGCCTTCGCGTAGGCCTCCTGCGTCGTGCCCTGGTCGATCCCGATGCGCTTGCCCGCGAGCGACGCGGCGGTCGGCAGCAGTTTCGAGCCGGCCGGCGCGACGAGCGCGCCCGGCGACGCATACAGCTTGTTCGAGAAGTCGATCTGCTTGAGCCGCTCGTCGGTGGCCGTCATCGCGGACATGATCACGTCGAACTTGCGCGCACGCAGCGCCGGAATCATCCCGTCGAAGCCCTGCTCGACCCACACGCATTTCGCATGCAGTTGCTCGCAGATCGCATTGCGCAGGTCGATGTCGAAGCCGGCGAGCGAGCCGTCGGGCTGTTTCGCCTCGAACGGCGGATACGTGGGGTCGATACCCCAGCGGATCGTCGACGTGTCCTGGGCGAACGACACGAGCGGCGCGAACGCCAGCGTGGAAACGAGGAGCTTTGCAGTGCGGTTCATGGCGTGTCCTTGAAAGTCTCGACGCGGCGGGCGACGCCGGCGTCCGGTGGAGGCGCCGCGCCGGGACGCCGGCACGGTACGCGAAAGACGGGGGACTTCGATGAAACTGCGATGCAGTCTAGACCGCTTAATTTTCGAGCGCAAGCAGGAGCGCACCGGGTGGCGTGAACCGAGGGTAAGGAGGTATCGGAGGGGTGGGACGGAGCTTGATCTATAGCACTACTGTGGGGGTTTTGGGGTGTTTACCCTGCACGAAGCACGCTCGCCAAAGAGGGCTTTTTTCGGATTTCCGTGGAGTGGCGATATTTGTACGGATGATCGGCGCGAAGGTGCGCCCAGCGCGATATCGACATTGCGACCTATACCGCATCGCGAATCGCTCCGCGCGGCCGTCCCATGTGGCGGCTTTTCGGCCAGGGCGATAACTACTTGATCAACCGCATCCCGGCGACCTTCGAGGCCGTCACGTCGAATGTAGCTGTGTACTCGCACTCGGCCGCAAACCCCGAGCGCTCGATCAGGCAGTCCGAGAAGTCCGCCTTCGCGGACGCCGCGAAAACACGAAGCGCCTTTCGCACCGTATCGGCGCCTTCAACCACGAGTTCCTTGGTGCCGATCATCGAGTCGATGATGTCCTTCATCTGCTCGCGCTCGACGCCGTAGCAGCGCCCGAGCACCCACACGACCTCGACCAGGGCCACCTGTGAAATATACCCCGGCCGCTCGGCCGACAGGGACTCCATCAGCGCCGTCGCCCTCTTCGATTGCACGACGTCATCCTGAGCGAAATAGCGAACCAGCACATTCGTATCCAGTCCGATCATCGCCCGGATGCTCCCTGCTCGGCGATGGCCCGATTCATGTCCTCGATCGACACAGGTTTCAGGGGCTTCTTCACGATGCCCTTGAGCGACGCAAGCGAGCGCGTGGCCGGAATGACTTCATACCGGCCGGTTGTCTCGTTGAAACTGAATTCGATCCGGTCGCCAGACTGCAAGCCAAGCTGATTGCGCACGTCCACGGGGATCGTGACCTGGCCCTTCGAAGTGATCGTTGCTGCCGTCATGATGGCACCTCCTTGATTCCTTACTTTAAGGTAAGGAGAATGATAAAGCAAGGGCGCCCCGCCGACGCAACTCGTTGCCGATGGCATGCGATAACCGACCCTGAAATGTAAGATATATCTTACACTCGAGAACCCTCGGCCATTGTTGGAAGGTCTTCATGCAACTTTATGAAATCGGTCAGGCCATCGCGAAACGGCGTGCCGAACTTGACCTCACACAGGCCCGACTGGCCAGGCTCGCCGGGCTGTCTCGCCTCACCGTCAACCAGCTCGAAACGGGTAAGCTCAACGATCTCGGCATCAACAAGCTGATTCCGTTGCTCGCATTGCTCGGCATCGACCTCGTGACCCGTGCGCGGCCCGCTCAAAGGGGCCTCCACAAAGCCGTCGTGAGTGCGAACGTCAGCTACAAAGGTGAATTGACCGAGCTGCGACTGGTCGACGCATTGGCCACCGGGCACATCCCGGCAGGATATGAATCGCAGTTCGCCGTCATGCTCGACGAGGTTCCGCTACCCGTCGTCGTGCAGGCAGCCGAGGAAGCTGCGCAACGCTCTGGCATCCCACTGCGGTCCATCTGGAAAAACCTTGCCGCATGGTCACAGGCGCTGCACCTCTACCGGAAAGTATGGGTCTGACCGCAGCGCCTTGCTGCCCCCGCTAAACCCCACCGCGCCACCGCCGCCACCAGCACCCGCTCGATCGCGCCGCACCCACGCTGCTGTGCATGCCGCAGCGGCGTCACACCGTTCGAATCGGGCAGATCGACGTTCGCGTGCCCGTCGACGAGCAACTTCACGATCCGCACATAACGCTCGCTGCCGTCGCCGAGCCTGATCGCCTCCAGCTGCGCGGTCCAGCCGAGCAGGTTCACGTGGTCGACGTTCACGCCCGCGTCGATCAGCGTGCGCGCCGTATCGACATGCCCACGCTCGCCGATGCGCGGTCAATACGATGCGTCAGACGCTTCAAAGCCGCTGCGAAAACGCCCCGCCCAGTCCGGCGAAACCGCGATTGTCCGCAGCCTCCGGTCATGTTAAAAGTCGTCGCACACATTTGAAAATGAAATGCTTGAATCCGCAAAAGTGCAGAAATGAATAGACCCCTGTTCGACCTCGACCTGTTGCGTGCACTCGTGATGGTCGCCGACTGCGGCAGCTTCACGACGGCCTCCGCGCGCCTGCATTCGACGCAGTCGACGGTCAGCCAGAAGGTGCGCCGGCTCGAGGAAATCGCCGGCCACCGCCTGCTCGACCGCGGCACGCGCGACGTCCGGCCGACCGACGCGGGCGTGACGGTGCTCAGCTATGCGCGGCGCATGCTCGCGCTGAACGACGAAATGCTGGAAGCGCTGTCGGGCGCGACGGTCGCGCTGACGATCCGGCTCGGCGTGCCCGACGATTTCGCAGCGGGCCGCACGACGCATGCGCTCGCCGCATTCAAGCGCGAGCATCCGCAGGTCAAGCTCGAAGTGACGTGCGGGCTGAGCCGCGACATCAGCGCCGCCTACGATCGCGGCGAACTCGATCTCGTCTTGATCAAGCAGCGGCGCGACAGCCGCGAGGCCGTCGCGCGCTGGCCCGAGAAACTGCGCTGGATCGACAGCGCGAAGCATCCGTCGATCGATCTCGACCCGGTGCCGATCGTCGTGTTTCCGCCGCGCGGGCTTTACCGCGACGACATGATCAAGGCGATCGAGGAGCGCGGCCGCCGCTGGCGGATCAGCTTCACGACGTCGAGCCTGAGCGGCATCCAGGCGGCCGTCGCGGACGGGCTCGGCATCAGCGTGCTGCCCGCGCGCGTGGTCACGGACGAGCACGTCGTGCTGACCGCGAAGCAGGGTTTCGCGCCGATCGAGCACATGGACATCGCGATCCTGCACCGGCCGACGGCCGACCCGATGGTCAGCGAGCTGACGAAGACGCTCGCGGCGATGCTGGAGCTCGAGCGTCAGTAGGCAAAAGCGAAGCGGGTTTCATTCGGCAGCACGGAACGGAGAACGGAACGAGGCGTGCTGCGCCCCGCGCGCATCAGAACATCGTGTTGCCGTTCGCGGCCTGCTCGGGCACCGGCTGGTTGACGTCCCAGTGCTCGACGATCTTGCCGTTCTCGAGCCTGAAGATGTCCATGATCGCGCTGCCGCGTGTGCCCGGTTCACGCACCGCGTGCACGTGCAGGATCACGTAGTCGCCGTCGACGAACGAGCGCTTGATCTCGCTGTGCGACTGCGGATATTTGTCGCGCAGAAACGCGACGAACTTGCGAAAGCCGTCGCGGCCGTCGGCCGCGTTCGGGTTGTGCTGCACGTAGCGATCGCCGACATACGCGAGCGCGGCGTCGGCGTCCTTCTCGTTCAGGCCTTTCTCGTAGAACGCCAGCACCGCGCGCCGGTTCGCTTCCTGCTGCGCGTCGGCCGGGCCGGCCGCCACCGCATGCGCGGCCGTCACGGCGAACAGGGCCGCCGCCATCCATCGTGCGGCCCGTGCCGCTGTCGTGCGTCGCATCGTCGTTTCCCCGGAAATCCGGCTGAAAACCGGATCATACCGGGGCGACGCCGCGCTCAGACCAGTGCGCCGTTGCGCGCGACGATCTTCCCCGACGACACGACGAGACGCCGCGCCGGCCGCGCGACGACGGCTTCGGCGAAGGTCAGCGCATCGACGAGCACGACGTCCGCGCGGCTGCCCGGCTCCAGCCCGTAAGCCGCGAAACCGCAACCGCGCGCCGCGCTGTGGGTCACGCAGTCGAGCGCGACTTCGAGCGCATCGTCGCGGCGGAAGTCGTTGCGCATGCCGATCAGCATCGCGCGTTCGAGCATGTCGGGCGAGCCGTACGGCGTCCACGTATCGCGCACGCCGTCGTTGCCGCCGATCACGGTCACGCCGGCCGCGCGGCATGCTGCCACCGGCGGCACCGGCACCGCCGCCGGCGCGGTCGTGACGATCGCCACGCCGAGTTCGGCCATCTGCGCGAGCAGCGCGTCGCGCTCGCGTTCGGCGATATCGCCGAGACAGAAGCCGTGGCTGATCGTGACCTTCCCCTGCATGCCGAGCGCGGCCGTGCGCTGCAGGATCAGGTCGAGCGAGTACGCGCCCATCGACGCGCGCTCGTGCAGGTGGATGTCGAGCCCGCGGCCGTGGCGCTCGGCGATCGCGAACAGCACGTCCACCGCCTTGACCGGATCGCCTTCGATCGCGCACGGGTCGAGCCCGCCGAGCAGGTCGGCTCCCGCGCCGAGCGCGTCGGACAGCAGCGCATCGGTGCCCGGCCGCTTGAGCACGCCCGATTGCGGAAAAGCGACGATCTGGATTTCGACCTGCCCGCGCAGCGTCTCGCGCGTCGCGAGCACGCCGTGCAGATGGCGCAGCCCGGCTTCGGTATCGACGTCGACGTGCGTGCGGATGCGCGTCGTGCCGGCCGCGAGGAATGCGCGTGCGAGCGCGAGCGATGCGGCGCCCGCGTCGTGGCCGCTGGTCGCGCGATAGTGACGCTCGTTCTCGATGCGGTCGACGAGGCGCGGCCCGACCTGGTTGCGATACCACGGCATCCCCCAGTGCGTCTTGTCGAGGTGCGTGTGGCCTTCGACGAGGCCAGGCAGTGCAAGCGCGCCCGCGCCGTCCTCGATCGCGCAGCCGGCGGGCGCGTCGAGCGACGGGCCGACACGCGCGATGCGGTCGCCTTCGATCAGGAGGTCGAGCGCAGTATCGGCGCTCGTGCGGACGTTGCGGATCAGCAGGTTCGTCATGTCGGTTCCGATGGGGACGGTCAGTGCGAAGCGCGCACGGCGCATGCCGCGCCGCCGGTCGGTGGATCAGCGCGTGAAGCGCAGCGACGGCGCGAACGGCGCACCCGTATCGCTTTCGCCGCGACGGAATACCCAGCGCTCGGCCGGCACGCCCGCGACGGCAGCCGCCGCGTTCGGCGCACGCACCGCGACGAAGCTCGCGTCGCAGCCGACCGCGATGCCGTAGCGTTCCTTGCCGATCGCGCGTGCGCCGGCATGCGTCACCATGTCGAGGGCGATGGCGAGCGCTTCGTCGGTGTAGAAGCCCGACCGGTAGCCGACCATCATCGCGCGCTGCAGCATGTCGCCGTTGCCGTACGGCCACCACGCGTCGCGAATGTTGTCGTTGCCCGCGAACACGTGCACGCCCGCGTCGCGCAGTTGCCGTACCGGCGGGAACGCGCAATCGCCCGGCGCATTCGTCAGGATCGACACGCCGGCTTCGGCGAGTGCCGCCGCGGTGCGCTGCACGTCGTCATCGCTCACCTGGCCGAGCGCATACGCATGGCTCACGTTCACACGGCCGCCGAGCCCGGCCGCACGCGTGCGCGCCGCGATCCGCAGCAATTGCGCGATGCCGGTTTCGCCCGGCTCGTGCAGGTGGATGTCGATCTTCGCGCCGCGCTTCTCGGCGATGCCGAACACGATGTCGAGCTGGCCGTCCGCATCGCCGTCCAGCGTCGTCGGGTCGATCCCGCCGACCACGTCCGCGCCTTCGCGCACGGCTGCATCGAGAATCTCGGCGGTGCCCGGGCACGTCACGACGCCGGCCTGCGGAAACGCGACCAGTTCGATGTCGACGATCCCGCGCCATTGTTCGCGCGCGGCCATCACGGCCTGCAGGTTCGACAAATCCGTCGTCGCATCGACGTCGACGTGGCTGCGCATCGCGATCGTGCCGAACGCGGCGGCCTGCGCGATCAGCGCGTTCGCACGCTCGACGATCGGCGGCGCGGCGGCGAGCTGGCGCTTCTCGACCGCGAGCCGCTCGCGCAGCGAGCCGGCCGATTCGTGCGGCACCCAGCGATCGCCGACGAAGCTCTTGTCGAGGTGGATGTGGCCGTCGACGAAACCGGGCAGCACGACGCGGCCGCCAAGGTCGATCGTCTGCGCGCCGGGCGCGGCTGCGCAATCGGCGCCGATCGCGGCGAAGCGGCCGTCACGGACGACGAGGTTGACGGGCTGGCCGCCGGCATCGACGGCGTTGATGAAGAGTCGTTCAGTCATGGCTTGGCATGTAGGGCAGTCGCTGCGCGATGCCGGCGCGGACAGGGGAAGGAACCGCAGCCGGCGCGGCGCGAACGTTGGCAGGGAATCCGGCCACGATATCGGACGCTGCCGCCCGAGGCCAATTAAATGTCGCGATGCCGCGCATTCGATTTCGCGATGCGCGGCGCACATGCCCGCCGGGCCTGGCGCGACGACGGGGCTCGATCGCCGGGGAGAGGACGGCGATGCCGCCTGAAACACGTGGGCCGCGTCACCGTCACACGGCTGGCCGGCAACCGCCGCGCGCCCTTGCCGGGCATGGCTGGAACGGCCCGTCCGCGCGGCGATTTACGCGGCAACAGACTTTACACGTTGTTACCCGGCCGCACCGGACGCGCATCCGGCCATTCCTTATACTCACGCCGAGTTCGCCACCCTTGACGGGAATCCATCGGCGGACACGTTGCCGATGCAGGAAATACCATGATGCGCATGCCTTCCACGAAGACCGTTCTGTTCGCCTCGCTCGTCGCCGTGGCGGCGCTTCCGCTGACCGCCTGTGTCGCGCCCGGCTACTACGGCGCGCAGCCGGGCTATCCGCAGCAGCAGCAATACGCGACGCCCGCGTATTCGCAACCGGGCTACGTGCAGCAGCAGCCCGCATACCCGAACCAGGCGCCGCAGCCGTACGATCAATACGGCAACCAGCCGCAGTACGGATCGCAACCGTATGACCAGTACGGCAATCAGCAACAGCAATACGCGACCCCGTACGGCACGCAGTACGGCACCGTGTCGAACATCCAGCCGGTCAACGGCTCGGTCGGCCCGTCGGGCGTGGCCGGCACCGTCGTCGGTGCGCTGGTCGGCGGCCTGGTGGGCAACCAGTTCGGCCGCGGCCATGGCCGCGATGCCGCAACCGTGATCGGCGCGCTCGGCGGTGCGGTCGCGGGCAACCAGATCGGCCAGCAGATGGGCGCCGCGCAAGGCCCGAGCAGCTACCGGATCGACGTGCAGGTCAGCGACGGCTCGATGCGCTCGTTCGACGTGCAGTCGCCGGGCAACCTGCGTCCGGGCGACCGCGTGCAGATCAACGGCAATCAGCTGTCGCGGTATTGATCGATGCCCGTTGCGTGCGCGTGACCTGATCGCGCGCACGTTGCACGTTCGACGTCGTGCACGGATTCGCCACGACGTCGCGCGCTTCACGTCATCCCT
This sequence comes from Burkholderia sp. BCC1972, assembly GCF_905339605.1. NCBI lineage: Bacteria > Pseudomonadati > Pseudomonadota > Betaproteobacteria > Burkholderiales > Burkholderiaceae > Burkholderia > Burkholderia sp. BCC1972. The sequence continues at coordinate 312,057 of NZ_CAJPGH010000004.1, forward strand.
TCCTTGAAGCCGGCGCCACGCGCCGAACGCGACCACGCGTGATCCGGATTCCGATTAGGATAGGCGCGATGCATCGCGCGGCCGCAGCGGCGCGCGCCGGCATGCACGACCTTCAACCGGAATCCAGCCGATGACGATCACGACCCGCCTGCTCGATGCGGCCGACGCCGCCCGTTTCCAGACCGTTCGCCTGCGTGCGGTCGACACCGCCCCCACGTCCTTCCTGCCGACGCTCGACGAGGAATCCCAGGTGCCGGTCGACGAATTCGCAACGCGCATCACGCCGACCCACGAGCGCGCGGTGTTCGGCGCGTTCGACGGCGACACGCTCGTCGGCATCACCGGCGTGCGCCGCGATGCACGCGTGAAGATCGCGCACAAGGCGACGATCTGGGGCGTGTTCGTCGATCCCGCGTATCGCGGGCGAGGCATCGCGCAGGCGCTGCTCGAAAGCGCGACCGGGCATGCCGCGCAAGCGTGGGCCTGCAAGCAGCTGATGCTGTGCGTAAACGCAGCGAACGGCACCGCGGAGCGCCTGTATGCGTCGCAGGGATTCGTGCGGTTCGGCACGGAGCCGCGCTCGCTGTTCGTCGACGGCAAGTTCTACGACGAGCACCACATGGTGAAGACGCTCGCGTAACGCGTTCACGTTCGCTCGCTTTTGCTTTTGCCTGTGCCGTCGCGTTCGCGTGCATCGAGCGGCCACCCCGCACGCGAACACCCTTCCTCCCGCACCTCATTGCTTCACCGCTTGTCGGTGATCGTCGTGTTGACCACCTGCCCGGCGACGTGATCGGCAGCGTGCCGTTGCAGTCGAACGCAATGGGCCCCTGCGCGACGATCGCCTGGACACACGACGCGGTCACGCCGTTCAGCCTCGCGTTGCTCGCCTTCACGACCTGGTTCATCACGGTCTGCACGATGGGTGGGCGTGGGCGCACCGCATCATGCGCCGGTCCGACCGATGAAGGCACGGCGCGACACCCGCTTCGACGAGAGCGACAGGACGGACTTAGACGAACGGCGGCGGTAGGCATTCCTTCAGCGTAGGGATATCGATGCGCCGGGACGGCGGATTGTTATTCATACGTCGTCGTACTACATCGCTCAGTCTGGACGCAATTCAAACAGGGCAGGTATTTGCCGGCCAACCCATTTTTTACTGACTCAATGCCGCGAATGTGTGCGCACACTCACATTTGAAAAACGCATCTCTAGAGATGTGTTGTCGTATGTTTATGCGCAAAAACTTCAACTAGAAATCCCCGGCGGAAGCTCTCCGCCGGGGCGACTTCCTACTCGCCAGCCGACGCGACGGCCCCCGTCGCCGGCTCGCGCCCTGCTGAAGCAGCCGCCTCGAACACCAGCACGAGGTCGCCGCGATAGTGCCGGTTCGGCGACACCGCGTCACCGGCGGCCGGCGCTTGCGCGCTGATCTTCACGTTGCGGGTTTCGTCGTAGCCGTCGAATCCGTCGTGTCCGCGGCTCACCAGCGTGAGCGGGCAAGCGGCACCGGGCACGATATCCGCCGTGCCCGCGCCCGCCATCATCAGCACGACCTTCGCGTTGACCATGTCGTCGCGGCCGTTCGACAGCCGCAGCGGCTGCAGCACCGTGACGTTGATATCGGGATTCGTCGTGCGCATGCGGATCGGCAGCGTCGCCGCGAACGTCTGCTGCGCGCCGTCCATCGCATTCAGCTCGACCACGTCGTACGCGGTGTCGTTCGGCTTCGATGCGAACAAGCTGTCACCGATATGCGCGGTCAGCGTGATTGTCTTGACGACAGCTTGCGGCGACGTCGGGCCGGCGTGCGCGATGCCGGCCAATGCACCGCAGGCGACGAGCGTGGCGAGATGGGTTCGGATTTTCATTGTGCGGCCCCGCATTCTGGAGAGTTGGATTCGGGCGCCCGAACGCGTCCCATTGCAGGCGATTCCGGTATTCCACTATCCCGAAATTAGCCCGCAATATCCCCGTCGATTTCGCTGCGCCCTGCCGCATGCGCGCACGATCGAGTCAGCCGGATTCGATCGCAACCACGTACCGGATTCGCGCGCAGGCCAATACCGGCCTGCTCGCGCGAACCCGTCGCGCCACGGCATGCAACAACGATAGGTCGCGAAAGATCCGTTAGACATCCATGGAAACCTTCACGGTTCATTGCGGTTTCCATTCACCAGTGCCATCTTGAAATCAAATAGGACATGCCCGGAAAATCCCTCGCCGACGTGCCTCGGTAATTCCGCCCCTGTTCAGCCGCCTGCCGCCCGCGCTATCGTTTCTCCTTCTTCACAGCCCAGGAGCTGCCTTTGCCTTCCCGCCACGGAGTCGACCTCATCCGCGCCCGCGCGCTGTTCGATCGCGAGCGCCAAGCGTTCACCGAAGCCATGCCGGTCTCCCGCGCGCTGTCCGCGGAAGCGTCCGAGCACCTGCTGTTCGGCGTGCCGTTGCACTGGATGCAGGACTGGTCGACACCGTTCTCGCTGTACGTGAAGGAGGCGCGCGGCGCGACGTTCACCGACGTCGACGGCCACCGCTACGTCGACTTCTGCCTCGGCGATACCGGCGCGATGTTCGGCCATGCGCCGGAACCGGTCGCCCGCGCGCTCGTCGAGCAGGCCACGCGCGGCTACACGACGATGCTGCCGAGCGAGGACGCCGCATGGGTATCGCGCGAACTCGCACGCCGCTTCAGGCTGCCGGTCTGGCAATTCGCATTGAGCGCCAGCGACGCGAACCGCTTCGTGCTGCGCTGGGCGCGCGCGGCCACCGGCCGCAATACGATCGTCGTGTTCAACGGCTGCTATCACGGCACGGTCGACGACGTGTTCGTCGATCTCGTCGACTGCCGCCCGGTGCAGCGCGACAGCCTGCTCGGGCAGTCCTACGACCTGCTCGCGAACACGCGCGTCGTCGAATTCAACGACCTGGCCGCACTCGAAGCCGCGCTGAAACATGGCGATGTCGCGTGCGTGCTCGCCGAGCCCGCGATGACGAACATCGGGATGGTGCTGCCCGACCCGGGCTTCTGGGAGGCCGCTCGCGAACTGACGCGCCGCCACGGCACGCTGCTCGTGATCGACGAGACGCACACGATCAGCAGCGGCCCCGGCGGCTACGCGGTCGCGCACGATCTCGAACCGGACATGCTGGTGGTCGGCAAGCCGATCGCGGGCGGCGTGCCGTGCGCGGTGTACGGTTTCAGCGCCGAATTCGCCGAACGCGCGAAGCAGGCGAAGCTGAACGCACCGCCCGGCCATTCGGGCATCGGCACGACGCTCACCGCGAACATGCTCGCGATGCATGCGATGCGCGCGACGCTGGCCGACGTCGCGACCGACGCCGCGTATGCGCACATGTTCGAACTCGCCGCGCGGCTGGCGACGGGGCTCGAACAGGCGATCGCGAAACACGGGCTGCCGTGGTGCGTGACGCGCATCGGCGCGCGCACCGAATTCCAGTTCGCGCCCGTGCCGCCGCGCAACGGCACGCTGGCCGGCGCGCAACTCGACAGCGAACTCGAACACATCGTGCACCTGTACCTGTTGAATCGCGGCGTGCTGATCACGCCGTTCCACAACATGATGCTCGTGTGTCCGCAGACGACGGCCGACGATGTCGACCGGCTCGTCGCGCAGTTCGACGCGTGCCTCGGCGAACTGGTGTGAGGGGCTGACGCACGGTACGGCGCGCGCCGTACCGCCTCGCCCGTTGGTTCCGTTAGTCCGCCTTCAACGCGCGCCGCGCCACTTCCGCGAAATACCGCGCGCCGACCGGCAAGATCGCGTCGTTGAAATCGTACGTCGCGTTGTGCAGCGGCACGCCGCCCTGCCCGGCCGCTTCGCCGTTGCCGATGAACACGAAATTGCCCGGCACCGCCTGCAGGAACGCGCCGAAATCCTCCGAGATCATCATCGGCTGCACGTCGGCGTTCACCGCGTCGGCGCCGGCAATCTGCGCGGCGGCCTGCACAGCCGTGTCGACCCATTCCGGCGAATTCACCGTCGGCGCGAACTCGTGCGTGTACTCGAACGTGCAGGTCGCGCCGTGCGTGCGGCAGATCCCTTCGCTGATCTCGCGCATCCGCGTTTCCAGCAACGCCTGCACATCGCGCGAATAGCTGCGCGTGTCGCCCTTGATCGTCACGGTCGACGGCAGCACGTTGCGCAGCCCGTCGGTGATGAATTCCGTGCACGAGATCACGGACTGCTGGCCCGGGTCGAGATTGCGCGACACGATCGTCTGCAGCGCGAGCACGATCTGCGAGCCGATCACGATCGGATCGATGCCCATGTGCGGCCGCGCGGCATGCGTGCCGCGCCCATTGATCCGGATTACGAAATTGTCCTCGCTCGCCATGATGCCGCCCGCGCGCGTCGAGAACGTGCCTGCACGCATGCCCGGCATGTTGTGCGCGCCGAAGATCGCATCGACCGGAAAGCGCTCGAACAAACCGTCGGCCATCATCGCCTTCGCGCCGCGGCCATGCTCTTCCGCCGGCTGGAAAATGAAGCGCACCGTGCCGTCGAAATCCTTGCGCTCGGCCAGCAGCTGCGCGGCGCCGAGCACCATCGACATGTGGCCGTCGTGCCCGCACGCATGCATCTTGCCCGGCGTGCGCGATGCATGTTCGCGGCCCGGCGCGTGCTCGGCGATGTTCAGCGCGTCCATGTCCGCACGGATGCCGATCGCGCGCGCGCCGGTGCCGGCCGTCAGGTTCGCGACGAGCCCCGTGCCGCCGATCCCGCGATGCACGTCGAGCCCGAGCGTCGTCAGGATGCGCGCGACGTAGTCCGACGTGTTCACTTCTTCGAAACCCGTCTCGGGATACTGGTGCAGATGGCGGCGCCAGGTCTTCAGTCGCCCCTGGAGCGTGCTTTCTTCGCTTGCGTCGGTTGGGTCCATTGGGTCCATTGCATTCGCCTCGTCGGTCGTCATGTCGTTCAGGCAGCCACCGCCGCGCGGCTCAGCCAGTCGCGCTGCCGTGCGAGCACCGCGTCGGCCGTCTCGCCGACGCAGTTCCGGTACACGGACGGCGCCGTCGCGCCTTCCGTATTGATCGCCAGCACGCGCGCGTTCGCGTCGAGCCCGACCTGCCGCGCGAGCGCCGGGTCGCGCATCAGCACCGCCAGCCCCGCGACGCCGGCCGCGCCCGATTCGCCGGCGACGAGCGGCACGTCGCGCTCGCTGCCGGCCGCGAGGCCGCGCATCGCGTGCACCGCGTCTTCGTCGTCGATCAGCATGAAGTGGTCGATGCACATCTCGAGGAAATCCCACGCGAGCGGCGACGCCTCGCCGCACGCGAGCCCGGCCATCACCGAATCGACGCTGCCGGTCGCCCTCGTCGCGCGCCCCGCCAGCGCGCTCTGGTACAGGCAATCGGCCTGGCGCGGCTCGACGACGACGAAGCGCGGCCGCTGCACGCCGTCGCGCTCCCAGAGATAGCTCGCGACGCCCGCGGCGAGGCCGCCCACGCCGCCCTGCAGGAACACGTGCGTGAACGGCCGCCCGTCCTCCTCTGCCGCCTGCGCGGCCGCTTCGGCGGCGATCACGCCATAGCCCTGCATCACATCGCGCGGAATCGCTTCGTAGCCGTCGTACGACGTATCCGACACGACGTACCAGCCGTTCGCCTGCGCGAGCTGCGCGGCGCAGACGACCGACTCGTCGTAGTTCCCCGCGATACGCACGATCCGCGCGCCGTACGCCGAGATCGCGCGTTCGCGCTCGGCGTCGACGTTCGCGTGCAGCACGATCACACACCCGCAGCCGATCGCGCGCGCGGCGGCGGCCAGCGCGCGGCCGTGGTTGCCGTCGGTCGCGCTGATCACCGTCAGGTCGGCCAGCGCCGACGCATAGGCGCCGGTGACGAGCCCTTGCGGATCGAGATCCTGCGTGCGGCGCAGCCGCTTCACGAGCCGCACCAGCGCGATCGGCGCGCCGAGCGCCTTGAAGCTGCCGAGCGGCGAGCGGCACGACTCGTCCTTCACGCTGACGCTCGCGACGCCGAGCCGCGCGGCGAGGTCGGGCAGCGTGCGCAGCGGCGTGCGCGCGTGGCCGACGAGCGGCCAGTGCGCCAGCCACGCGCCGCTTTCGTCGGCCGAGGCGATGTTCATCACGCGGCGCAGCGCGTTCGGGTAGGCGGTGCGCGACGCGCGCGGGTTGGCAATCAGCATGGCGGAAGGTTCCTGAGCGGGACCGCGCGCGGGCGGCCTGTCGAGTGGGTCGGATCGGGCAAGCGCCGGTTGCGCTCGTCGTCGGATGGAAAAATAATATTGCGCAAGCCGGTCAACAAAATCGCCAAATCGACGGCATCAACGCAAAAATTTCTCATTCTTTCGAGGTTTCACGCGCCATCATGACGACCCCACTCGATGCGTTCGACCGCAAGCTGCTGATGGAACTCCAGCGCGACGCGCAAACGCCGCAGGCCGAGCTCGGCGCGCGCGTCAACCTGTCGACCGCCGCCGTGAACCGGCGCCTGCGGCGTCTCGCGGAAGACGGCGTGATCGAGCGCTACACGGCCGTGATCGCGCCGGACAAGGTCGACCATCCGCTGACGATCGTCGTGAACGTCGAAGTCGAGAGCGAGCAGATCGACCAGCTCGACGCGATGAAGCGCGCGTTCGAGCGCTGCCCGCAGATCCAGCAGTGCTACTACGTGACGGGGGAATGGGATTTCGTGCTGATCCTCGCAGTGCGCAACATGGATCAGTACAACGCGCTCACGCGCGAGCTGTTCTTCGCGAACAACAACGTGAAGCGGTTCAAGACGCTCGTGAGCATGAGCCGCGTGAAGGTCGGGCTCGACGTGCCGGTCGATCCCGGCGAGTGAGTGAGCGCCCGCTTGCAGAAATGAAACGGCCGGCGCGAGACTGCACGCGCCGGCCGCTTCCCATCGACGGCTACGTCAACGACAACTGAAGCTCGCGGCCGAATTCACGTCGCCCGAGCCGTTGTAGCGCGCGACCTGTGGATACGGACACAGCGGCCGCGTGCGTCCGGCGCCCCACGACGTGGGCACGTCCGCGTTCGGCACCGCATTGGTCGTGTCGCGCGCGGCGGCCACGATCGCGGCAGGCGCCTGCCCCTGCTCGACCCACGCGACGAGCGGCGTCAGCATGTCGAACTGGTCGGTCGCCGGCCCGCCCGAGCAATGGTTCATCCCCGGCACCGGATAGAAGCGCGCGAAATCCGACGCATCGCCGCCGTTCGCCTGCGCGACCTTCGCGTACCAGTCGCGCGTATCGTTGAACGAAAACACCGGGTCGCCCGTGCCGTGATAGGCGATCAGCTTCGCGCCGCGCGCCTTCAGCGCGGACAGGTTCGTCTCGTCGGGCGGCGTCATGAACGACCACGACGATTGCGTGTACGTGCCGTTTGTCGCGAAGATCGCCGGCGCATCGTTGTCCATGTCGAAGCCGAGCGCGAAGCCGGCGAGGTTCGCGAGCGTCGCGGCGGTTTTCGGCGGCGTCATGAACGTGAACGCCATCGCGGCCGGATCGAGCGTGACCGAGTTCGACTGCTTCCATGCAGCCCAGCCGCCGGCGGCCACGCCCGGATCGTACGGAAAGCTCGCGTACAGCGCCGTGCCCGCGCTGTTGCGCGCCCCCGCGAACACGTTCTCCAGCGCGGTTTTCTGCGCAGGCGTCAGGCAGGCGCCGGTGCGCGTGCCGTTCGCGCAGGTCGGGATATCGGCATCGACGCTGAAATGCGCCTGGCATGCGGCGACGTCCTGCACCATCCCGTCGGCCGCGCCGTCGAGCGCATCGCATTTCTCGAGGATCTTCGCGCCGACGAACTGCCGCTCCGCATCGTTGAAGCCGCTGCGGATGTCCGGCAGCCCGTTCGAGCCGGTGGCCGACGCGATCTTCGCGAACTGCTGCGCGCCGTACATCTCGCCGATCGCCGCCTTCGGCAGATGGAAACCCGGATCGCCGGCGATGATGCCGTCGTAGTCGGCCGGATTGCGCACGGCCGTGACCATCGCGTGACGGCCGCCGTTCGAGCACCCGCCGAAATAGCTGCGATCGGGCGCCTTGCCGTAAGCGAGCCGGATCACCTGCTTCGCCATCGGCGTGAGCGCATCGACCGCGCCGTAGCCATAGTCGAGCCGCGCCTGCGGGTCGAGGCCGAACAGCGGATTCTGCGCGGCGCTGTGCCCGGAATCCGAGCTGATCACCGCGAAGCCCTGGTTCAGCGCATTGGTCAGCGGCCCGCCGCCGCCGATCGCACCGGTTGCGGTGACGACGCTGCCGTCGAGCCCGCCGTTCGCCTGGTAGAAGAAGCGACCGTTCCACGCTTTCGGCAAACGCATCTCGAATCCGATCGCATAGGTGTTGCCGTCCACCGCGCTCACGCGCTCGTTCATCTTCCCTGCGATCACGCAGTGCTCGGCGACCGGCTTGCCGGCCACCGTCAGCGCGCCGGCGGCCGCGGTCGTCACCGACGTGAACGACGTGTTCGCATACGCGAGTTTCGCGGCGAGTGCGTCGCAGGTCTGCGCCATCGCGGCCGGCGTCGCGGCGCTCAGGTGCGTCGGCGCGGAGCTGACCGAATCGTCGCCGCCGCAACCGGCGAGCACGGCCGCAGCGGAGAGCGGCGCGATACAGAGGAATGCAGATTTCCTGTTCAAGATAACTCCCGTTGGGTTCGTCACGCCGGTGAATCAGAACATGTGCCGCACGCCGACCATCGCGCCGAGCTGCCCCATCCCTGCGCCGGGCGTCGTGCCGGGCCCGCCGCCGCTGACCGCGTAGCGTGCATGCGCGCTGTTCCACAGATACGACGATTGCGCATAGACGGCCGTGCGCTTGCTCAGCAGATAGGTCGCGCGCAGCGTCGCCATCGTCGCGCGCGTGTCGTGCGCGGTATTGACGATCCGGTAGCCTTCGCCGTCGACGACGAAATCGGGCTTCACCGCATACGACGCGCCGACGAAGAACAGGTCGGAATGCGCGCCGGGCGCGGCCGGTGACCCGGTCGACACGCGCCGACCGATCCAGCCCGCGCCGATCTTCGCGCCGGCCGCCTGCGCATAGGCGCTCACGTGCACGCGCGCGTCCTTGCCGGCGTGGCTCGTGAACGCGACCGGCGCGACACCGTCGAAGAAGTTCGCGGCCGCGCCCGTGCCGCCGCGCTGCTCTTCATACGACGCCGCCGCGCCGAAGTTCGCGCTGTCGTACTTGAGCATCACCGACCAGTTGCGGCATTGGACCGCGTCGCCGGGCACCTGCCCCGCGCACGTGCCCTGCCCCGGCGAGTTGCCGGTGCCCGCGCCGTCGCGGCCGAACGAATACGCGGCGCCGAGCGTCACGCCGCGATAGGTGCCGAGGTAGGTCACCGCGTTGTCGGCGCGGCCGTTCGGCACGTATGCGTCGAACGAGCCGAGCCCGTAGATGTCGGGGCCGATGATGTCCGCGCCCTGCAGCGCGAGGTAGGTCATCGTGTACTGGCGGCCGAACGCGAGCGTGCCGAAACCGCCCTTCAGCCCGACGAATGCCTGCCGGCCGAACAGCCGGCCGCCCTGGCCGAGATCGCCGCCGCGCACGTTGAAGCCGCTTTCCAGCGTGAATACCGCCTGATAGCCGCCGCCGAGATCCTCGCTGCCGCGCAGCCCCCAGCGCGACGGCAGTTCGCCCGTCACGGCCGGCATGCGCACGACGTGGTCGCCGGCCGCGTTCGCGTGCGACACGAACTCGACGCCCGTGTCGATGATCCCGTACAGCGTCACGCTCGATTGCGCATGCGCGCCGGTCGCGGCCAGCGCGCATGCGCCGGCTGCCAGCAAGGCTTTGGTGTGCTTCATGGTGGGTGTCTCCAGACCTGTGTCGATATCGCGCTCTGTCGGCGCTCGTGGATGAAAGAAACGGAACTCAGTCGTGTGCCTGCGGCCGCCGGATCAGCACCAGCGCGGCGACGGCGGCGACCAGCGTGACGGGGATGCTCGCGCCGATCACCATCGGCGCACTGCGCCCGGCGGCCAGCAGCGTCGCGGCCGCGAGCGGCCCGACGACGGAGCCGAGCCGGCCGACGGCGACCGCGGAGCCGACGCCGGTGCCGCGCATCGCGGTCGGGTAATACATCGCGGCAAGCGCATACAGCACCGACTGGCCGCCGACGACGAACATCCCTGCCGCGAATGCCGCGACGGACAGCCAGGCCAGCCCCGGCGCGACCGCCAGCGCGGCAAGCGACAGCACGATCCCCGCATACATCCCGACGACGACCCGCGACGGCTTCATCCGGTCCATCGACATGCCGATGCCGAGCACGCCGAGGCCGCTGCCGATGTTGAAGAAGATCTGCACGATCCCGGCCTGGCTGCGCGCGAGCCCCTTCGCCGCCATCAGCGACGGCAGCCAGTTCAGCAGGAAATACAGCACGATCAGCGTGCAGAAATAGCTGAGCCACAGCGCGAGCGTGGTGCCCGTGCGCGCGCCGCCGAACAGCGTGTGCGCGACGCCCGGACGCGCGGCGCCCGACGCGCTGACGTCGAGGAATGCGCGCGATTCCGGCAGCAGGACGAGCAACAGCGGAGCGAGCAGCAGCGGCCCGACGCCGCCGACGTAGAAGATGTGCCGCCATTCGGTGTCGCCGGCCAGCAGCACGCCGATCAGCGACGCGATCATGCCGCCGAACGGAATGCCGCAATACATCACGGCCACCGCGCTGCTGCGCGAGCGTGCGTCGACGGCTTCGGAAGACAGCGCGATCAGGTTGGGCATCGCGCCGCCGAGCCCGAGCCCGGTCAGCGCGCGCACCACGACCAGCATCGCGAAGGTCGACACCTGCGCGGTCGCGATCGACAGCAGTCCGAACAGGCAGACCGACGCGATCAGCACCCGTTTGCGGCCAACGCGGTCGGCGAGCCAGCCGCCGAGCATCGCGCCCGGCAGCAGGCCGAACGTGCCTGCGCTGAACGCGAGCCCCATCTGGGACACCGTCAACCCGAATTCATGCGCCATGCGCGGCGCGGCCACGCCCACCGACTGCAGGTCGAGCCCCTCCAGCAGCGCGATCGCGAAACACAGACCGAGCGTCGTCGCGACGGCCGGCCTTGCGGCAACGGTAGTATCCATTTCGTCTCCAAGCCTTGACTTGCGCGACATGCCCGAATGCATGCGCGGGGTCATTTTTCATGATCGGATCACGTACCACAAAATATCAGGCAACCTGATTCAGTGTCCGAAATAAAATCCGCTCGGCAGCAGACCGTTCGGATCGTCATCCCTTCACGGGACGGGACGATTTAATAACAGGTAACCTGATATTTCAAGTGTGCGGAGCGCCGGTGTTAACCCGCAAGGCGCGCGGAAACCGGCCGGACACGGCCGCGCGGAACGCGCAATGTGCCGAAAGGGACGGACGCTCAGTCGCGCAGGTTGCGCACGAACAGTTCGAGCGTGTGCTGAACCTGTGCGACTTCGTCGGTGGTCACGTCGTCGCCGAGCATCCGGCGCTCGAGCGGGCGCAGCACCCGTTCGCAGTCGCGCAGGATCGCCGAGCCTTCGTCGGTCAGGCGCAGCAGGATCACGCGGCCGTGGTTCGGATCGGCCTCGCGCGTGACGAAGCCGCGGGCGGCCATCGCCACCATCACCTCGTTCGCGGATTGCGGCGTGATGAACGAGCGCACCGCGAGCTGCGCGTTGGACAGCGCGCCGCGCGCCTCCAGCACCGACAGCGCCGTGTATTGCGCGAGCGTCACGCCGAGCGGCGCGAGCGCATCGCTCATCTGGCGGCGCAGCAACCGATCGAGATTGCCGATCAGGTAAGTCAGCCGTTGCTGCGCACGCATCGGCGATTTGGCTTCGGTGGCGCGGGCAGCGCGTTTCGCGCCGGCCGGTTTGACGGGAGTCGAACTCATGAACGTGTCGGGATGAATATCGCGGGCCATCTTACCTCACGCGACCCGCACGGCGGACAGGCGCGCGAGGGCCCGATCGCGGCGGCCGGCGCACTGTATACACGACGCCCGGCTTCCGGCTGTTTCGATCGTCGTTTACCCGAGGATCCGCACGATTTCGCTTGATCGTGCAGCATCGATGTATACAATTTTCTCAGGCAACCTGACAACACCGCACATCGACGCAGACTTTGCGGCACCGCCCCGCTACTCGCCATGACCGACCTCGACACCTCGCCTTCCGACCTTCGCACCGCTTCCCCGTCGCAAACCGTCCGTACGCTGCTCGGCCTGCGCGAGCTCATCGTCGGCGGCGAACTCGCGCCCGGCGCGCGCATTTCCGAACTGTGGGTCGTCGAGCGGCTCGGCGTGTCGCGCACACCGGTGCGCGCGGCACTGATCCGGCTGCAGGAGGAAGGGCTGATCGAGCCGATCGCAACCGGCGGGTTTGCGGTGCGCGCGTTCTCGGCGCGCGAGATCGGCGACGCGATCGAGCTGCGCGGCACGCTCGAAGGGCTCGCCGCGCGGTTCGCGGCCGAGCGCGGTGTGCCGCCGTCGATCCTGCGCGACCTGCATGCGTGCGCCGACGAAATCGACGTGCTGCTGGCCGGCCCGCTGACCGACGACACTATCTCCCGCTACGTCGACGCAAATGCCCGTTTCCATCGGCTGCTCGCGGCCGCGGCCGGCAGCGACGTGGTCGCGCGGCAGATCGACAAGGTCGCTACGCTGCCGTTCGCGTCCGCGAGCGCATTCGTCGTCGTGCAATCGCTCGATCCGCGCGCGCGGGACACGCTGATCGTCGCGCAGGCCCAGCATCGCGCCGTGCTCGACGCGATCGAATGCCGCCAGGGTGCGCGCGCGGAAGCGCTGATGCGGGAGCACGCGCAGATCGCGCACGGCAACCTGCGGCGCGTACTCGACAACCAGCGCGCGATGACGCGGCTCAAGGGTGGCAACCTGATTCGCCGCGACGCCGGCTGACCGGCGCGCGGCCTCTTCGCACGGTGCATGAAGCATGGGGCACCGTTCATTCAACGAGACGCCTGGCGTGCGCGCACGCCATGGAGGAGACGCATGTTCCTGAAAAACGCGTGGTATGTCGCGTGCACGCCCGACGAATTCGCGGGCAAGCCGCTCGGCCGGCAGATCTGCGGCGAGCGGATGGTGTTCTTTCGCGACGCGGACGGCGCGGTCGCCGCGCTCGAGGATTTCTGCCCGCACCGCGGTGCGCCACTGTCGCTCGGCACCGTCCGGGACGGCCGGCTCGTGTGCGGCTATCACGGGCTGACGATGGCGTCGAACGGCAAGTGCACGAGCATGCCGTGCCAGCGCGTCGGCGGCATTCCCGCGATCCGCACCTATCCGGCCGTCGAGCGGTACGGCTTCGTATGGGTGTGGCCCGGCGATCCCGAGCGCGCCGATCCGGCCGCGATCCACCGCCTCGAGTGGGCCGACGATCCGGGCTGGGCCTACGGCGGCGGCCTGTATCACATCGATTGCGACTACCGGCTGATGATCGACAACCTGATGGACCTCACGCATGAAACCTACGTGCATGCGTCGAGCATCGGGCAGCCGGAGATCGAGGAAGCGCCGCCCGCGACGAAAGTGAACGGCGACACGGTCACGACCAGCCGGTTCATGGAAGGCATCGTTCCGCCGCCGTTCTGGGCGGCCGCACTGCGCGGCAACGGCCTGGCCGACGACGTGCGCTGCGACCGCTGGCAGATCTGCCACTTCACGCCGCCGAGCCACGTGATGATCGAGGTCGGCGTCGCGCATGCGGGCAAGGGCGGTTACGACGCGGACCCGCGCGACAAGGTGTCGAGCATCGTCGTCGACTTCATCACGCCGGAGACGGAAACGTCGATCTGGTACTTCTGGGGCATGGCGCGCAGCTTCGCGGTCGACGATCGCTCGCTGACGGAGACGATCCGCAACGGACAGGGCGCGATCTTCGCCGAGGATCTCGACATGCTCGAAGCGCAGCAGCGCAACCTGCTGACCTGGCCCGACCGGCCGCTCCTCAAGCTCAACATCGACGCGGGCGGCGTGCAGTCGCGGCGCGTGCTCGACCGGCTGATCGACCAGGAGCGCGCCGCCGCGCTGTCGTGCTGACCGCGACCCGCACCGTCGCGCCGCGGCGGTGCGAGTCGCTCACTCCCTTCTTCCCATGAAAGTCACAGTCACCCGCAAGCTTCCCGCCGCGACCGACATCTGCGTGTTCGAACTGGCGTCCGCCGACGGCGCCGCGCTGCCGCCGTTCACGGCCGGCGCGCATATCGACGTTCACGTCGGCGGCTTCGTCCGCCAGTACTCGCTGTGCAACAGCCCGTCCGAAGCGGGCGTCTACCGGATCGGCGTGCTGGACGCGCCCGCGTCGCGCGGCGGTTCGCGCGCCATGCACGCGTGCGAGCCCGGCGCGACGCTCGACGTCAGCGCCCCGCGCAATCATTTCCCGCTCGCCCCGGATGCCGCGCACAGCGTGCTGCTGGCCGGCGGCATCGGCATCACGCCGTTGCTCAGCATGGCCGCGCACCTGATCGAGACCGGACAGTCGTTCGAACTGCATTACTGCGCGCGCGAGCCGGCGCGCGCCGCCTTTCTCGACCGGCTCGACACGCCGGGGCTGAAGGCCCGCACGCGGCTCTGGTTCGACGACGCGCCGGCCGGCCGGCGCATCGATTTCGCGCAGCTGCTCGCGAACCCCGCGCCCCGCACGCATCTGTACGTGTGCGGCCCCGGCGGCTTCATCGGCGCCGCGCTGGCGGCGGCGGCCGACGCAGGCTGGGACGCGGCGAACGTGCATCGGGAGCACTTCGGCCCGGTCGGCCCGGATGCGGATGCCGCGCCTTCCGGCGGCGGCGACGCAGCTTTCCAGGTATCGCTCGCGCAATCGGGACGCGTGGTCGACGTGCCCGTCGGCACATCGATCGTCGAAGCGCTGCGCGGCTGCGGCATCGACGTGCCGGTGTCGTGCGAACAGGGTGTGTGCGGCACGTGTCTCACGCGCGTGCTGTCCGGCACGCCCGATCATCGCGACGTCTACCTGACCGACGACGAACGCGCGGCCAACGACCAGATGCTGCCGTGCTGCTCGCGTGCGGTGACGCCGATGCTGGTGCTGGATCTGTGAAGGTGTCCGTGAAGCGGCGCCCGGTCGCGAAGCACGCGGCCCGGTGCCCGTTCACGTCGATGACGAGCTTGCGAACGTGCGTCGACAGGCGTCCTAGACGGGACCGCCTTCGGGGCACGTGCAACGCGTGAGACGCGCCGTCTGCCTGGCAAATTCGTTCGCCGCAACGCCAGCGCGCCGGGCCGTTCGCCGATGACGAACGGCCTGTCGCGCTTCAACGCGCGAAATCGGCTGCCCGGCCGTTCAGCTCGCGAGCGTCACGCGTCACGCGCCGCGCGGGCCGGCGACGAGCACGCCCGCGTCGGCGGCGTCGGCCGCATGCATCGCGTCGACGAGCGCCGCGCGCTGCGCGAGCACCGCGCGCTGGTTGATCGAACCCTTGTCGGTCACCTCGCCGAGATCGAGCGAAGGCGGCGTGTCGAGCAGGCACAGCCGCGCGATGAACGTCGCGCTGCCGGTTGCCTCGCGGTTCAGCCGCGCCAGCAGGTCGGCAAAGAACGCCCGTACGCGCGGCGCCTGCAGCACGGTACGCACGTCGGCGTCCGGCCCCGCGCCGGCGAGACGGCGGCACTCGTCCACACGCGGGAAGATCATCACGCCGACGTCGTCCCGGTTCATCCCGGTCACGACCGCGTCCTGCACATACGGCGCGCCGTTCGACACGATCCGCGCGCGCATCGGCCCCACGCTCACGAAGGTGCCCGACGACAGCTTGAAATCCTCGGCGATGCGGCCGTCGAACATCAGCCCGATCTCCGGGCGCTGCGCGTCGACGAAACGCACCGCGTCGCCGCTGCGGTAATAGCCTTCGTCGTCGAAGACTTCCCGCGCGTCGTCGCCGCTCGCGCGCCAGTAGCCGGCCATCACGTTCGGCCCGCGAAAACGCGCTTCGAGCTTGCCGTCGACCGGCACCAGCTTCGCATCGCAGCCGGGCGCGGGCAGCCCGATGTAGCCGGCGCCCGACATCGGCCCCGTGGTGAACATGCAGGACGGCGCGGCTTCGGTCATCCCGAGACCCGCCATGATCCGGATGCGCTCGCCGCAGTGCGCGAGCGTCACGCGTTCGAGCCGGTCCCAGGCGGCCTGCGACAGCCCCGCGCCCGCGAAGAAATACATCTTCACGCGCGAGAAGAAGGTCGCGCGCAGCGCGGCATCGGTTTCGAGCGCGGCGGCCAGTTCCTCCCAGCCTTTCGGCACGTTGAAATACACCGTCGGCGCGATCTCGCGCAGGTTGCGCAGCGTCTCGTCGAACTTGCCCGCCACCGGCCTGCCGTCGTCGACGTATAGCGTGCCGCCGTTGTACAGCGCGATGCCGACGTTGTGGCTGCCGCCGAACGTATGGTTCCACGGCAGCCAGTCGACGAGCACCGGCGGCTCGATGCCGAATTGCGGAAACGTTTCGAGCAGCATCTGCTGGTTGCTGCACAGCATCCGGTGGGTGGTCGGCACGGCCTTCGGCATGCGCGTCGATCCGGACGTGAACAGGAATTTCGCGATCGTGTCGCCGGTGATCGCGTCGTGCGCCGCGTCCACGCCGTGCGGCGCCGTGTCGAGCAGCGCCGCGAAGCGCGTGACGCCGCGCATCCCGTCCGGCGCCGACACGACCACGCGCTCGACGTCGTCCGGCACCGTCGCATCGAGCGCCGCGCGAAACGCGCCGCCGTCGGCGGCAAACACCAGGCCCGGCGTCAGCAGCGCCAGCGCATGGCGGAGCTTGCCGTAATCGCTCGAGACGAGCGAATACGCGGGCGACAGCGGTGCGTACGGAATGCCGGCCCACATCGCGCCGAATGCGATCTGCAGATGTTCGAGATCGTTGCCGGACAGGATCGCGACCGGACGCTCGGCCGACAACCCGCGATCGAGCAGCGCCTGGCCGATCGCACGCGCCCGTTCGAGCATTTGCGCATAGCTGATGCCGACCCATGCGCCGTCGGCGCCGCGTTGCGCGACGAGCCAGCGGTCCGGGTGCGCTTGCGCGCCGCTGACGAGCCGGTCGGTCAGGCGGCGCGGATACGCGCCGAGCGCGGTCGAGGCGCGCAGGGTCCAGCAGCCGTCGCGCTGCGCGATCTCGGGCGGCGCCGCGCCGATCGCGACGGGACGGTAACCGGCGAGGTCGGGCTGCACGGCGGCCGTGCCGCGCAGGGGAGTCGGATCCGCATCCAAGGTTTGTCTCCAGTCGGTTCCGCCGGCGCGTTGGGCCGCGCCGGCGGACACTGCGTTGTGTCGTTGTCGTCGTGTTTGCCGCGAGGCGGCGGCCCGCTCAGATCGGGTAGTGGCGGGGCCCGGTCTGCACGGTGATCCAGCGCAGGTCGGTGAATTCGGCAATCGACGCCTTGCTGCCGAACCGGCCGTAACCGCTCGCCTTCACGCCGCCGAACGGCATCTGCGCCTCGTCGTGCACGGTCGGGCCGTTGACGTGGCAGATGCCCGACTCGATCCGTTTCGCGACCTGCATCGCGCGCGCGATGTCGCGGCTGAACACCGCCGCCGACAATCCGTATTCGCTGTCGTTCGCGGCGGCGAGCGCTGCGTCGTCGCCGTCGACGCGCTGCACGGTCACGACCGGCCCGAACGATTCGTCTGCGTAGAGCTTCATGTCGCGCGTCACGCCGTCGACGATCGTCGGCTGCATCACCGCGCCGTCGACTTCGCAGCCGAGCGGCAACGCCGCGCCGTGCGTGCGCGCATCGGCGACCAGCGCGGCGATGCGCTGCGCGGCCGCCGCGCTTTCGAGCGTGCCGAGCACGACGCCCGGCGCGGCCGGGTTGCCGGCCTTCAGCGTACGCGCCTTCGCGACGAGCTTGTCGACGAACGCGTCCGCGACCTTGCGGTCGACGATCACGCGCTCGGTCGACATGCAGATCTGCCCCTGGTTGAAGAACGCGCCGAATGCGACCGCGTCGACCGCGGCATCGAGATCCGCGTCGTCGAGCACGAGCACCGGCGCCTTGCCGCCGAGTTCGAGCAGCGCCGGTTTCAGATGCTGCGCGGCGAGCGTCGCGACGATCCGGCCGACGCGCGTCGATCCGGTGAAGTTCACGCGCCGCACGGCCGGGTTCGCGATCAACCGCTCGACGATCGCGGGCGCGTCCTGCGGCGCGTGCGTGATCACGTTGACGACGCCGTCGCCGAGCCCCGCTTCGTGCAGCACGCTGCCGATCAGCCGGTGCACGCCGGGGCAGCCTTCCGACGCCTTCAGCACGACCGTGTTGCCGCAGGCGAGCGGCATCGCGAGCGCGCGGGTCGCGAGGATTACCGGCGCGTTCCACGGTGCGATCCCGAGCACGACGCCGCACGGCTGGCGCACGGCCATCGCGATGCTGCCGGGCACGTCGGACGGAATCACCGCGCCGTCGATCTGCGTCGTCATCGCGGCGGCCTCGCGCAGCATGTTCGCCGCGAGCATGACGTTGAAGCCGTACCAGTTCGCCATCGCGCCGGTTTCGGCCCGGCCGGTCTCGATGAATTCGCCGGCGCGTGCGTCCATCCGGTCGGCCGCCGCCAGCAGCCGCCGGCGACGCTCGGTCGGCCCGAGCGCGGCCCACGCCGGGAACGCGCGCGCCGCCGCCGCGACGGCGGCATCCGCATCGGCGAGCGTCGCCGCCGCGGCGCGCGAGGCCACCTGCCCCGTCGCCGGATCGATCCGGTCGAACGTGGCGCCGTCCGACGCGCCGCGCGACACGCCATCGATCAACAAACTCACTTCATGCATTTCGCTGTCTCCCCTCAGTCCGTTTGCGTGCCGCTTCGCGCGTCAGCGCTTGTACGCCTGCAGGCCCGGCTTGATGCTCTTGTCGTCGAGGAACTGCTTGAGCCCCTGCTCGCGGCCGCCTTCCGGATCGCGATGGTTCGCCTGGTCGAGCTTCGCGTACAGGTAGTCCTCGTTCTGCTCCCACGTCAGCTCGCGGCAGCGCTTGAAGCCATGCTTCGCGTTGCGGATCACGACCGGGTTCTTGTCGAGCAGCTTCGCGGCCAGCGCAAGCACTTCGTCGCGCAGTTGCGCGCGCGGCACGCTCTTGTTGACGAGCCCCATCTGCGCGGCCTGCTGCCCGGTGAAAGTATCGCCGGTCATGATGTAGTACAGCGCCTGGCGATGGCCGACCGTGTCCGCCATCGCCTTGCTGACGAGGTTGCCCGGCGGGATGCCCCAGTTGATCTCCGACAGGCCGAACACGGCTTCGTCGGCCGCGATCGCGAGATCGCACGCGACGAGCGGCGAGAAGCCGCCGCCGAAGCACCAGCCGTTGACCATCGCGATGGTCGGCTTCGCGTACATGCGCAGCAATTGCCACTGCCAGCGGCTCGCGTCGCGGCGGATCTTTTCCTGCAGGATTTCCGGGCCCGCGTCGATTTCCCGGAAGTACTCCTTCAGGTCCATCCCCGCCGTCCACGCGTCGCCTTCGCCGGACAGCACGAGCACCTGCGCTTCCGGATCGAGCTCGATCGTTTCCAGCACGTCGATCATCTCCGAATTCAGCGTCGGGCTCATCGCGTTGCGCTTCTCCGGACGGTTCAGCGTCACCCATGCGATCCCGCCCTCGACCGCGACTTTCACGGTGTTCCAGCGACCTTCGTAACTCATCTTCGTTCTCCAATGACAGTGCCGCCCTACGCGACTCGTCGCCAATTTACTATCAGGTAGCCTGATATGTAAAGTAGAATGGAAACGGCTCGGGAGAAACCCCTAATCGGGCGCAAACGCCTGGAAAACACGTCGCTGCGGCGACGGCTCACGACATGAGGAGACACGCTTGGATATCCGGAACCTGATTGCAATCGACACGCACGTGCATGCCGAAGTGTCGTGCTGCCAGCCGCCCGACCTGTTCGCGAAGGCATTCGACGACGCGGCCGACAAGTACTTCGGCACGGTGCTGAAGCAGGGCCGCCGGCCGACGATTCCGGAAACGATCGCGTATTACCGCGAGCGCCGCATCGGCTTCGTGATGTTCACCGTCGACTGCGAGACGAACATTGGCCGGCGCCGCATTCCGAACGAGGAGATCGCCGGTTTTGCGCAGGAGAACAGCGACATCATGATCGCGTTCGCGAGCATCGATCCGCACAAGGGCCGCTTCGGCGCGCGCGAGGCGCGTCGCCTGATCGACGAACACGGCGTGAAGGGCTTCAAGTTCCACCCGACAATGCAAGGGTGCTATCCGAACGACCCGATCGCCTATCCGATCTATGAAGTCATCGCCGAATACGGGTTGCCGGCCGTGTTTCACAGCGGCCATTCAGGCATGGGATCGGGCATGCGCGGCGGCGGCGGGCTGCGCCTCAAGTATTCCGAACCGATTCACCTCGACGATGTCGCCGCGGATTTCCCCGACATGAAGATCGTGATCGCGCATCCATCGTGGCCGTGGCAGGAGCAGGCGCTGTCGATCGCGCTGCACAAGCCGAACGTCTACATCGATCTGTCGGGATGGTCGCCGAAGTATTTCTCGCCGGAGCTGGTCAAGCATGCGAACACGCTGCTGCGGCACAAGGTCCTGTTCGCATCGGATTTTCCGCTGATCCGGCCGGATCGCTGGCTGGAGGATTTCCAGGGCGCCGGCTTCCGGCCCGACGTGCATCCGCTGATCCTGAAGGACAACGCGGTGGCGTTGCTGGGGCTCGACGCGGAACAGGCATCACGCGTCGATGCGGGGATGTGAGGAACCGGAAGCGCGACGATCGCGGTGAACGCAGCGCGGCAGTCGGTGGGTGGTACGCCGCCGCGCCGCCGTATTCAGGGCGTGGAGCGGCCCGCAAAGCGCGCGGTCGGCAGCCCCGCATGGCGCGTCCGGGTCACGAACACGCCGCCGGCCTCGGCATCGCTCGCCAGCGCGGCGTCGCTCAGCCCGACACGCGCGCTCGTCACGTACAGCCGGCCGTCGCCGTCGAGCGCCACGCAGCTCGGCTGCGCGGTCGGCACGGCGACGCGTTCGGTCTCGACACCGTCCGGCCCGTAGCGCACGACCCGCCGGCCGCCCCACTGCGCGTTCCACAGGCCGCCGTCGCGATCGGTCGTCGAGCCGTCCGGGTCGCCGTCGACGTCCGTCAGCCGCGCGAACGGCCGCACGTTCGCGACGTCGCCGCCCGCGCGGTAGTCGCACACGAAAATCTCGCGCACCAGCGAATCGCAGAAATACATCTTCGAGCCGTCCGGCGAAAACGCGATGCTGTTCGCGATCGCGGCCGGCGGCAACGCAAGCCGTTCGAGCGTGAGATCCGGATTGAGCCGATAAAACCCGCCGACCGCGCGCGGCGGCTCGCCGCCCTCATCCTTCATCCCGAACACGAATGCACCCGCCCCGTCACAGCGCCCGTCATTCAACCGCGTGGGCAAATCGGGCTCGACGTCGACGATCCGCGTGAACGCGCCGCTGCGCAGGTCGAAAAACGCGAGATGCGTGGCGAGCCCGACGAGCAGCACGTCCGGATCGCCGGTCAGCGCGAAGCACGCGAGCCGCTCGGGCATCGCCCACGACGTCAGGCCGGCGCCGTCCGCACGGCAGCGCCACAGCTGCGCGCCTTCGATGTCCACCCAGTACAGCGCGTGCGCCTTGTCGCACCACGTCGCGCCTTCGCCGAGCGTGTTGCGGGTGTCGGCCAGCAGCGTCGCCGACGCGGCCGGTTGAGTCTGTTGCATGCCGTCTCCCGATATTCGTCGTATTTGCAGGCGGCCGCGCGTGGTCGAAGTCAGATCTTCATCGCGCGCCGCTGGTTGCGACGATACTGGTCGAACAGCACCGCGAGCAACAGAATTCCGCCGCGTATCAGATATTGGTAAAAGGTCGGCACGTTCAGCAGGCTCATCGCATCCTGCACGGAGCCCATGATCAGCACGCCCACCAGCACGCCGGAGATCGTCGCGACGCCGCCCGTCAGCGACACGCCGCCGAGCACGCACGCGGAGATCACGCCGAGTTCGAGGCCGACCGACGTCTTCGGGTCGCCGAGGCTCATCCGCGACGCGAGCATCACGCCGGCGAAGCCCGTCACGAGCCCCTGCAGCACGAACACCGTGATCTTGATGCGCATCACCGGCAGCCCCGCGAGCAGCGCGGCTTCGCCGTTGCCGCCGACGGCCAGCACGTTCTTGCCGAACACCGTCTTGCGCAGCAGGAAGCCGAACACGACGAAGCCGACGATGTTGCTCCAGATCGGATACGAAATGCCGAGGAACGAGCCGCCGCCGAGATCGAAGAAGCGCTCCTCGGAGATCATCACCGCGTCGCCGTTCGACGTGATGAACGCGAGCCCGCGCACGACTTCCATCATCGCGAGCGTGACGATCAGCGAATTGATCCGGTAGCGCGCGATCAGCACGCCGTTCACGAGGCCGACCGCGCCGCCCGCGAGCACGCCGGCCGCGATGCCGAGCACGACGCTGTGCGTCGCGGTGATCAGCGTCGATGCGACGACGCCCGCGAACGCGACGATCGACGCGACCGACAGGTCGACTTCGCCGAGCGCGAGCACGAACATCATCGTCACCGCGATCGAGCCGATCAGCGTGACCGACAGCAGCAGGCCCTGGATGTTGCGCGGCGTGAGGAAGTCCGGCACCGTCAGCGACAGCGTCGCGAACAGCACGAGAAACACCATCACGATGCCGGAGCGGTTGATCAGCTGCCACACGCCGCCGCGCGCGCGTGCAGGCACGGCGGCGGCATCGGGTGACGGGGAAGTGCGTTGGGGTTGCATGGCCTGGCTCATGTCGTATGCGTTCCGGTTGTTGCAGCGCGCCGCTAGCGCGGCAGTGCGAGCTTGATCAGCGCGTCGGGCGTCGCGTGCTCCTTCGTGACCTCGCCCGCGATCCGTCCTTCCTTCATCACGATGATGCGGTCCGACACGCCGATCACCTCGGCCAGATCGCTCGACACGAGGATCACCGTGCGGCCCGCTTCCGCGAGTTCGTAGAACAAGTTGTAGATTTCCGCGCGTGCGCCGACGTCGATGCCGCGCGTCGGCTCGTCCATCAGGAACACGTCGATGCGCTCGGCCAGCCAGCGCGCGAGCACGACCTTCTGCTGGTTGCCGCCCGACAGCGCGCCGATCGGCGTATCGCCGTCGCGGGTCTTGATGGCCAGCCGCTCGATGTAGCGTTGCGCGAGTTCGCGTTCACGCCGTCCGTCGAGCAGCACGCGCGCCGGGCTGAAATGGCGGCGCGCGCTGATGTTCAGGTTGTCGGCCACCGACGCGATCGCGACGATGCCTTCCTGCTTGCGGTCTTCCGGACACAGCGCGATGCCGGCGCGCACCGCGTCGCGCGGGCTGCCGAACGCGACGCGCTTCCCGTTCAGCTCGACATGCCCCGCGCTCGGGCGCACCGCGCCGTACAGCAGCTTCATCAACTCCGAACGGCCCGCGCCGACGAGCCCGAAGAAGCCGACGATCTCGCCGCGCCGCGCGGTAAACGACACGGGTTCCGCAAGGCCCGGCCCCGCGAGCCCCTTGGCCTCGATCAGCACGTCGCCGGCCGTGCGCGGCCGATAGCCGTACACGTCCTCGATCGAGCGGCCGACCATGCAGCCGATCAGCCGGTCGCGGTCGAGATCGGCGACGGAATCGAACGTGTCGATGCGGCGGCCGTCGCGAAACACGGTCACGCGGTCGCACAGTTCGTAGACCTCTTCCATCCGGTGCGTGACGTAGATGATCGCGCGGCCTTCCGCGCGCAGCGCGCGGATGATCCGGAACAGTTGCGTGGTTTCGCGCGCGGACAGCGAACTCGTCGGCTCGTCGAACGCGATCACGCGTGCATCGCGCATCAGCGCCTTGCCGATCTCGATCATCTGGCGCTGACCGATCGACAGATACTTCACCGGGATGCCGGGATCGATGTGCTCGCCGAGCCGCTCCAGCGCATCGAGCGCGCGCGCGGCGAGCGTGCGCTCGTCGACCACGCCGAGCCGGCTCGGCAGCTGCCCGAGCATCAGGTTCTCCGCGACTGTCAGCTCGGGCACCAGATGCAGCTCCTGGTAGATGATCGCGATGCCGGCCTCGAGCGCCGCGCGCGTCGACGCGAAGCGCTGCACGGCGCCGTTCAGCATCAGCGTGCCGGCCTGCGGCTGGTTCACGCCGGACAGCACTTTCAGCAGCGTCGATTTCCCCGCGCCGTTCTCGCCCATCAGCCCGTGCACTTCGCCCGCACGCACCGACAGCGACACCGCGTCGAGCGCACGCACGCCCGGGAACGTCACCGTGATGCCGTCGAGCGCGAGCAGCGGGCTGTCCGGCCTCGGCGTTCCCGCTTCGGCGTCGCGCCCGGACACGGCCGTCATCGTCTGCATCGTCATCGCGTTCTCGCCTCGTGCGCTCAGATGCCGAGCTCGGTGCGCACGGCCTGCCAGTTCGCGCGCGTCATCAGCTTGCCGCTCGTCTGCGTGTCGGCCGGCGGCATCTTGCCGTTGCGGATCCAGTCGACGAGGTTCTGCGTGCTGTCCTTGCCGTGGTTCGTCGAGCTGACCGCGATCGTCCCGTAGAAGCCGGTCGGCTCCTTCTTCTGGAATTCGGCGAACGCCTCGCCCGCGCCGTTGATGCCGACGCCGATCACGTCGGACGCCGGGATGTGCAGCTGTTCGGTCGCGCGCACCGCGCCGAGCACGGTTTCCTCGTTCAGCGCGTAGACCACCCATTTCTTCACGTTCGGATGGCGCGCGAGCACGGGTGCGGCCGCGCTGAAGCCGCCTTCGTCGTCGGTCGTCTTCTGCGGCGCGTCGAAGATGTTCTCCTTGCGGAAGCCGTTCGCGAGCAGCGCCTGCGTCGCGCCGTCGGTGCGCAGCTTCGCGGTCGGCAGCTCGTAGTTCGTGACCCGCAGCGCGCCGACCTCCTCGGGCTTCCAGCCGCGCCGCTTCATCTCGTCGGCGATCGCCTGGCCGACCTGGTTGCCGATCTTGGTCGCCGACATCCCGAGGTGCGGCACGTTCGTCAGCGGCTTGCCGGTCGAATCGACGAGCTGGTCGTCGACCGTCACGAACTTCATGTTGTAGCGCTTCGCGCGCGCGGCGATCGCCGGGCCGAGGCGCACGTCCGGCGCGCAGATCACGAAGCCCTGCGCGCCCTGCGAACCGAGGTTGTCGATCGCGGCCAGCACCTTCTCGCCGTCCGGCGTGCCGATCTTCACGACCGAGAAATTCTCCTTCTGGCCGAGCGCGGACGCCGCGTTCTGCTCGTTGATGAACCATGCCTGCTCGGGCATCTTCACGAGGAAGCCGATCTTTAGCGGCGCATCGGCGCGCGCGGCGCCCTGCATACCGAGCGGTGCGATGCAGAGCGCGGCCAGCAGCGCGCGCAACGTATGGCGGCGAATCGTGTGAGTCGTGCGGTTCATGCGGTGTCTCCTTTATGTCGGCTGGTGCCGTGATGTGTGCCGAAATTGATACGTCGTGCGCGCGTCGAGCCGAAGCGTCCGCGCACGTTCAGCGGCCGAACGCGTCGGTCTGCACGCGCCGGCCGAACAGGAAGGCGTCGGCGACGAGCCGCAGCGGCCGCACGTCGACGTCGCGCTCACCGCGCGCGATCAACGCACGGAAATGCGCATACAGCGCCGGATACTCGCGTTCGGGGCCGATCTCGACCGGCTCGCCCGCGATCGACAATTGCGCGCCGCCGCGGCTGATCGCGAGCACGCCGTCGGCCGTGTCCACCGCGATCTCCCATTGCTCGACAGGGCCGTGCCGCCAGTCGAATTCCGCGCGCACCGGCACGCCGTCGGTATCCGCGCAATCGAGATCGGCCGCGATCGGCGTCTGCACGTCGCTCGGCACGAACAGCGTCGCCTCGCGCAGCACGAGCTCGCGCGGCAGGATCCGCGTGACGATCGACAGCGCGTTGATGCCCGGATCGAACACGCCGAGGCCGCCGGGCTCCCAGATCCACTGCTGCCCCGGATGCCAGCGCCGCACGTCCTCCTTCCAGCGCACCTGCACCGCGCGGATCGTGCGCGTCGCGAGCCACGCGCGCGCGGGCTCGACCGCGCTCGCACAGCGCGAATGCCAGGTCGCGAACAGCGTGAGGCCGCGTTCGCGTGCGAGCGCGTCCAGCACCGCCACTTCGCCGAGCGTCGCGCCCGGCGGCTTCTCGAGCATCACGTGCTTGCCGGCTTCGAGCGCCGCGCGCGCCTGTGCGTAGCGCACCTGCGGCGGCGCGCACAGCGACACGGCGTCGAGCTCGCGCTCGGCGGCCAGCAGCGCGCGCAGATCCTGATAGTTGCGCACGCCGCTGACTTCCGCGTGGCGGCTCGCGCACGCGGTCAGCACAAAGCCCGGTTCGGCGGCGATCGCCGGCAAATGCTGGTCGCGCGCGATCTTGCCGATCCCGACGACACCCAGCGAAATCGGATCACTCATCGTGCATGTCTCCTTCGCGAATCGCTCAGTGCGCCCAGCGCAGCACGAGCGGATCGAGCCGGCGCGCGATCGCGAGCAGCTCCGCGCGCGTGTCTGGATGCAGTTCCGGCATCGGATGCCGCGGCCGCTCGCACGCGATCACGCCGCCGGCGCACATCAGCGCCTTCGCGGTGAGGATCCCGGACTGGCGGTTCTCGTGATTGATCAGCGGCAACCACGCCTGGTAATGCGCGAACGCATCGTCGTGCCGCCCTTCGCGCCATGCTTCGAGGATCGGCCGGATCCCGTCAGGAAAGCCGCCGCCCGTCATTGCACCGGTCGCGCCCGCATGCAGGTCGGCGAGCAGCGTGATCGCCTCCTCGCCGTCCCACGGCCCCTCGATCGCATCGCCGCCGAGCCGGATCAGCTCGCGCAGCTTGTTCGCCGCGCCCGGCGTCTCGATCTTGAAGTACGCGACCTGCTCGATCTCGCGCGCCATCCTTGCCAGGAACGGCGCGGACAGCGCGGTGCCGCTCGCGGGCGCGTCCTGGATCATGATCGGGATCGCGATCGCGTCGGAGACGCGCGCGTAGAACTCGAAAATCTGCGCTTCCGGCACGCGGAACGTCGCGCCGTGATACGGCGGCATCGCCATCACCATCGCCGCGCCGAGCTGCTGCGCGCGCAGGCTGCGCGCCGCGCACACCTGCGTGCTGTAGTGCGACGTCGTGACGATCACCGGCACGCGGCCGGCGACGTGTTCGAGGATCGTGCGCGTCAGCACGTCGCGTTCGTCGTCGGTGATCGCGAACTGCTCGGAGAAGTTCGCGAGGATGCACAGCCCGTCCGAGCCCGCGTCGATCATGAAATCGACCGCGCGCTTCTGGCTCGCGAGGTCGAGCTCGCCGGAATCGGTAAACGTCGTCGGGACGACGGGAAAGATGCCGCGATAGCGCGGCGTGCTGCTCGAAGTCATGTTTCGCGTCCTGCGCCGGCCTCGGTAATGGCCGGCCGTCTTGCGTTCACGGTTTCACGTTGCGCGGACCGGAACGGTCCGCAACCGGCGGTGGCGCATGTCGCGCCGCCCGCCGCTCAATGCGAATGGCTCGGCACGTCCGCGCCGCGCGTGCCGACCAGGAAGTCGAGGTCGCACCCCTCGTCGGCCTGCAGCACGTGATCGATGTACAGCCGCGCGTAGCCGCCCTTGCCGAGCTGGCCGGCCACGCCCGGCGCCGCGGTCGGATCGACGTCCGACAGGCGGCGCTGCAGCTCTTCATCCGTAATGTCGAGATGCAGCGTGCCGGCCTCGCAGTCGAGTTCGATCCAGTCGCCGTTGCGCACGGCCGCGAGCGGCCCGCCGGCGGCGGCTTCCGGCGCGACGTGCAGCACGACCGTGCCGTACGCGGTGCCGCTCATCCGCGCGTCGGAAATCCGCACCATGTCCTTCACGCCCTGGCGCAGCAGCTTCGGCGGCAGCCCCATGTTGCCGACCTCGGCCATGCCCGGATAACCGCGCGGCCCGCAGTTCTTCAGCACCATCACCGAACTCGCGTCGATGTCGAGCGCTTCGTCGTTGATCGTCGCCTTGTAGTGGTCGAGGTTCTCGAACACCACCGCGCGACCGCGATGCTTGAGCAGTTCGGGGCTCGCCGCCGACGGCTTCAGCACCGCGCCGCGCGGCGCGAGATTGCCGCGCAGGATGCAGATGCCGCCGTCCGCGATCAGCGGCCGGTCGAGCGGGCGGATCACTTCCTCGTCGTAGTTCGGCGCTTCGCGCACGTTGTCCCACAACGACTTGCCGTTGACCGTCAGCGCGTCCGGGTGCGGCAGCAGCCCGCCTTCGCCGAGCCGGCGCAGCACGGCCGGCAGCCCGCCCGCGTAATAGAACTCCTCCATCAGGAAACGCCCCGACGGCATCAGGTCGACGATCGTCGGCGTGTCGCGGCCGATGCGCATCCAGTCTTCCAGTTCGAGCGGCACGCCGATGCGGCCGGCGATCGCCTTCAGGTGGATCACCGCGTTCGTCGAGCCGCCGATCGCCGCATTCGCGCGGATCGCGTTCTCGAATGCCGCGCGCGTCAGGATCTTCGAGAGCACGAGCCCTTCGAGCGCCATCTCGACGATGCGGATGCCCGACATGTGCGCGAGCACGTAGCGGCGCGAATCGACGGCCGGAATCGCCGCGTTGTGCGGCAGCGCGACGCCGAGCGCCTCGGCCATGCACGCCATCGTCGATGCGGTGCCCATCGTGTTGCAGGTGCCGGCCGAGCGCGACATCCCGGCTTCGGCCGACAGGAAGTGATGCACGTCGATCTCGCCGGCCTTCAGCGCTTCGTGCAGTTGCCACACGGCCGTGCCCGACCCGATGTTCTTGCCTTCCAGCTTGCCGTTCAGCATCGGGCCGCCCGACACGACGATCGCCGGCACGTCGCAGCTCGCCGCGCCCATCAGCAGCGCGGGCGTCGTCTTGTCGCAGCCGGCGAGCAGCACGACCGCGTCGATCGGGTTGCCGCGGATCGCTTCCTCGACGTCCATCGACGCGAGGTTGCGCGTGAGCATTGCCGACGGACGCAGGTTCGATTCGCCGTTCGAGAACACCGGGAACTCGACCGGGAAGCCGCCCGCCTCGGAGATCCCCCGCTTCACGTGCTCGGCGAGCTTGCGGAAGTGCGCGTTGCACGGCGTCAGTTCGGACCACGTGTTGCAGATGCCGATGATCGGCCGGCCGTCGAACTCGTGATCGGGGATGCCCTGGTTCTTCATCCAGCTCCGGTACATGAAGCCGTTCTTGTCGTTCGTGCCGAACCATTGAGCGGAGCGCAGCCTGGGTTTTGTTGCCGACATCGTCAGTCCTGTGGTGACGGGATACCGGCGCAGTCTAGGCAGAATTTTGATAACTGGCTAATGACGTTTTTGGCGATTACGATATAGATTCCGATATCGATATAAACCCGTACGATGCCCGAAGCCAGTCCGTGGGGAAACCGTGGCCGCCTGAAGACGCGCCAGCTCCTGCTGGTCGTCGCGCTTGCCGACGAAGGCAGCATTCATCGCGCGGCGGCCGCGCTGAACATGACGCAGCCGGCCGCGTCGAAGCTGCTGCGCGAACTCGAGGAATCGATCGGCGCGGTGCTGTTCGAACGCCTGCCGCGCGGGATGCGGCCGACGCTGTACGGCGACGCGCTGATCCGCCACGCGCGTGCGGCGCTCGGCAGCCTCGACCAGGCGCACGAGGAACTGGCCGCGCTGAAGGCCGGCCATCTCGGCCACGTGGCGGTGGGCGCGATCACGTCGCCGGGGCTGCGGCTCGTGCCGCCGGCCGTCGCCGCGGTGAAGGGCACGCACGCGGGCCTGCACGTGTCGGTCGAGATCGACACCAGCAACGTGCTGCTCGAACATCTTGCGCAGGAGAAGATCGACATCGTGCTCGGCCGGCTCTCGGCCGAACACGACAAGCTGCGCCTGCGCTACGAGCCGCTGACCGGCGAGTCGGTCGCCGCCGTCGTGCGGCCCGGCCATCCGCTGCTCGCGCAGGCGCCGCTGTCGCTCGCGGACGTGCAGCGCGCCGCGTGGGTCGTGCCGCCGGCCGGCAGCGTGCTGCGGCACCGCTTCGAGCTCGTGTTCCAGCGCGCGAGCCTCGCGCCGCCGGCGAACCTCGTCGAAACGGCGGCGCTGCTGTTCATCACGCAACTGCTGGAGCAGAGCGACATGATCGCGGTGCTCGCCGAGGACGTCGCGCGCTATTACGCGCGGCACGGGATCGTCACGTTGCTGCCGCTGGAGATGGATTGCCGGATGGACGATTTCGGCATCATCACGCGCACCGACCGGCTGCATTCGCCGGCCGTCGCGATGATGGCCGATGCGATTCGTGCGGCTGCGCGGGAGGTTTATGGGGTCGTGCAGTGACGATGCGGCGGCAATTTGGTCGCCGGGTTGCCGTATCACCCGAAATGCATGCGCGCCGCGTGGCGCACATGCTGCCGCACTAACGCGTTACACCCAGGGCGCCGCGAGCCCTTCCGTCTTCAACGCCCGCTGGATCGCCGGGCGCGCAAGCACCCGCTGCAGATAACCACCGAGTACCGGCCGCTGCCGGGCCGGCGCCGCGAAACCGCGCGTCCAGCGGCACAGCATCAGCGCATAAGGATCCAGCACCGTGTAGTGCGCACCGAGCAGCCACGAGCCGCCGCTCGTTTCCAGTTGCTGCTCGAGTTGGTCCAGCAGCGTCGCGATCTTTGCCTCCGCATGCGCCTTGACCTGCGCGGCGCCTGACGCGTTGCCCGCATCGACCCAGCGCTCCGGATAGAAGTACGCGATCAGCGTCGCCTGTAGCGTGTTGGTGAGCCACATGAGCCACTTGTAGAACTGCGCGCGCTCCGGTGTGCCGAGTTCAGGCGCAAGCCGCTGCTCCGGATGCGTGTCAGCCAGATGCAGGCAGATCGCCGCCGCTTCGTACAGCACGAGACCTCCATCGACCAGCACCGGAATGAGCCCGTTCGGATTCAGCGCAAGGTAGTCCGGCGACTTATGCTGGTCGTGCATGCGGTCGACATACTCAAGCTCGAACGGCTCACCGATTTCTTCGAGCACGAAGTGCGGCGCCATGCTGGCATTGCTGGGGTAATAGAAAAGCTTCATCGTCGATTTCGTTTAGCGGGCGTCTGTGTCAGGCAGCAGCAAACTCGATCACCGGCTCGCAGCGGATCGGAAAATTGACCGAGTTCGCGACATAGCACTTCGCATGCGCATCGTGATGCAGGTGCGCCGCCTTTTCGCGATCGTCGCCCGCCTGAATGGTCACGTGCGGGCGCAGCACGATTTCGGTGAAGCGGCCTTCCTGGGCGTTGTCGACCATCGTGCCTTCCGCGTCGTCGACATAGCCGAGCACGCGAATGCCTGCCTCGGCGCACAGGTGCAGATACCAGAGCTTGTGGCACGCTGATGCCGACGCGACCAAAAGGTCCTCGGGGTTCCAGCGCGCGGCATCGCCGCGGAACGCCGCGTCCGACGAACCGGGGATATCCGGCTTCGATCCGGCACGGATCACATGATCGCGGCCGTACTCGCGATATCCCGACGTGCCGGTGCCGCGATTGCCCGTCCACTCCACTGCGACGCGATACGTGTGTTCACCTGATGCCATCTCGCTCTCCATTGATGTCGGTTGCTTCGACCGTGCCGGATGCCGTTTTGCAGCACCCGCCTGTGTGCCGTCATTGTGGCACTGGATTGCCGTTTGGTATACCATTATTCCAAATTGACGAAACACGCAGGCATGGAAGCCAAACTCGACTCCACGGCGGATGCCGTCGCCGCATCGCTGCGCGACATGATCATCAACGGCGAGCTTTCGGCCGGCGAACGGCTCGTCGAGCGCGACCTGGCCGAGCGGTTCGGCGTCAGCCGGATTCCGATGCGCGAGGCGATCCAGCGGCTGGAACGCGAAGGCTTGCTGGATATCTTCAGGAATCGCGGCGCGGTCGTGCGGATGCTGAGTGCGTCCGACGTGCAGGAAATCTACGACCTGCGCGTGCTGCTCGAAGGCGACGCGATCTACCGGAGCGTGAAGCGGCTCGACGACGAAACGCTGGCGCGCGCCGAACTCGTGCATCGCCTGCTCGGCGATGCGACCGTGTCGCGCAGGCAGGGAGAACTGAACCGCGAATTCCACGCGTTGCTTTACTCGTGCTGCGGTAACGCGCGACAGTTGAAGTCGATTGCCGAATTGCGCAGCCAGGTCGAACGTTACGAGCGCCTGCAGACCACGCTGCTCGCCGATACGCCGTCGTTCCAGGTCGAGCACGAAGAGATTCTGCGGGCATGTCGCGAACGCAATGCGCGTGCGGCACGCTCGATGACGATCGCGCATCTCGAGTCGGCGAGAAGCATCGTGATGCGGCTCGTCGAAGGCAGTTGAGCCCGGCTCGCCCGCGTGCCGTTATACCGCGCGCGGCACCGGCCCGGTCGTCCCGCGCACCCTCAGTTTCGGCAACGACGCGACACGCACGCGCGACGCCTCGTCACTCTGGCCGCCCGCCTCGCGCAACGTATTGAGCAGCTCGACCGCAAGGCCGGCCGCTTCGGCGGTCGGGATCGCGACGGTCGTCAGCGTGGGGCGCGTATCGCTGGCGAGGTGAATGTCGGTCATCCCGACGATCGACAGATCATCGGGCACGCGCCTGCCGCGATCGGCCGCCGCATGCAGCGCGCCGATCGCCGGCAGGTCGTTGGTCGCCACCAGCGCGGTCAGCTGCGGATGCGCATCGAGCAGCCACCCCGCCGCGCGCACGCCGCCTTCGATCGAATCGGGCTCGGCCGCGACGATCGACGCATCGAGCCCGGCCTCGCGCATCACGTCGATGAAGCCGTCGTAGCGTGCCGCCTGCACGCCGCTCGCCGACCCGCCGATGATCACGCCGATTTTCTCGTGACCGAGTTCGAGCAGATGCCGCGTCGCGATCCGTCCCGCCTCGCGGAAATCGATCGCCACGCACGGCAATCCGTCGGGCGGCGCCTCGGGCCGCTCCCACAGGCACAGCACGACCGGCACGCCGCGCCGCGCGACGTCGAGCAGATCCGGCAGGTGCAGGTTCGCGTTGGTCACGAGTATCCCCTCGGAAATCGTGCCGGCGATCTGGTCGAGATACGCGCGCCCCTGCAACGGATCTTCGTTCGTATTGCAGACGATCAGGAACTGCCCGTTGCGGCGCACCGCCCGCTCGACCGCCAGCGCGAACTCCGGATAGAACGGGTTCGCGATGCTCGACACCATCAGCGCGACCGTCGGCGCGCGCCCTTCCGCCAGCGCCCGCGCGGCGAGATGCGGCCGGTACCCGAGCGCCTCGATGGCCTCCAGCACGCGCGCACGCGTCGCGTCGCCCACCCGGCCACGGCCGCGCAGCACGTTCGACACCGTCGCGGCCGTCACGCCGGCGCGGCGCGCCACTTCATCCAGTGTTGCCATCGTTTGCTCACTATATGAGACACCGATCCAGTATTTGCTTCGCTCACCGAAGCGGCGCACTATCGTCGCACACCTTGCCGCCCGACCGACGGGCGCGACTCGGCCGCGATCGCATCGCCCCTTTTTTTGATCGCAATGATTAAGCGCTTAATCAAGCTGTACGGCGCATTAAAACATGGAGCGGAGACAATGGCGAGCATCTCGATGCGGCGCGTGCAGAAAGCCTATGGCGAGCACGCGCCGGTCATACGCGACGTCGATTTGGAGATCGGCGCGCACGAGTTCTGCGTGTTCCTCGGGCCGTCCGGATGCGGCAAGTCGACGCTGCTGCGCATGATTGCCGGCCTCGAGGACCTGAGCGCGGGCGAGTTGTCGATCGACGGGCGCCGCGTCGACGACGTGCCGGCCGCCGAGCGCGGCGTCGCGATGGTGTTCCAGAGCTACGCGCTGTTTCCGCACATGACGGTGTACGAGAACATGGCGTTCGGGCTGAAGCTCGCCCGCGTGCCCAAAGCCGAGATCGACCGGAAGGTGCGCGACGCCGCGCGCATCCTGCAGCTCGACACGCTGCTCGAGCGCAAGCCGAAGGCGCTGTCGGGCGGCCAGCGGCAGCGGGTCGCGATCGGCCGCGCGATCGTGCGCGAGCCCGGCGTGTTCCTCTTCGACGAACCGCTGTCGAATCTCGACGCGGCGCTGCGCGGCCAGACCCGCGTCGAAATCGCGAAGCTGCACCGGCAGTTCGAACGCGCGAGCGTCGTCTACGTGACGCACGACCAGACCGAGGCGATGACGCTCGCCGACAAGATCGTGCTGCTGCACGCCGGCGCGGACACCGCGCAACACGGCAGCATCGCGCAGGTCGGTGCGCCGCTCGACCTCTACCACCACCCGGCCAGCCGCTTCGTCGCGGGCTTCATCGGCTCGCCGCGGATGAACTTCCTGCCGGCCGTCGTCACCGCGTGCGACGCACGTCGCACGACGGTCACGCTCGTGCCGTCCGGCGAAACCTTCACACTGCCGCGCGACGGCTCTGCGCTCGGTGCCGGCGCCGCCGTGACGCTCGGCATTCGCCCCGAACACCTGACGCTCGGCGCCGCGCTCGACGCCACGACGCTCGCGCGCGACGTCGCGCTCATCGAACGCCTCGGCGAACAGACCTACGTGCACCTCGACACGCCCGGCGGCGCACCGCTGATCGCGAAGGTGCCCGGCGACGCGCAGGTGCGCACCGGCGAGCGTGTCCGCGTGCACGCGCCGGCCGCGGCCTGCCATCTCTTCACCGAAGACGGCCGCGCGGTGCCCGCGTGCGCCGACCTCCACGTCCACCACTACGCATAAGGATCGGCATGCGCCTCGGAGTCTGCTACTACCCGGAACACTGGCCGGAATCGATGTGGGCCGATGACGCCCGCCGGATGAAAGCGCTCGGCATCGAGCAGGTGCGGATCGCCGAATTCGCGTGGAGCCGCATGGAGCCGTCGCCGGGCGAATACGACTGGGGCTGGCTCGACCGTGCGGTCGACGTGCTCGGCGCGGCCGGCCTCGAGATCGTGATGTGCACGCCGACCGCGACGCCGCCGAAGTGGCTGGTCGACCGCCATCCCGACATCCTCGCGATCGGCGCGGACGGCCGGCCGCGCGCGTTCGGCTCGCGCCGCCACTACGACTTCTCGTCGCCGACCTATCTCGAAGCGTCGCGGCAGATCTGCACGGCGGTCGCCGAACGCTACGGCCGCCACCCGGCCGTGCGCTACTGGCAGACCGACAACGAACTCGGCTGCCACCAGACGGTCGTCAGCTACTCGCCGGCCGCGCTCGTACGCTTCCGCGCGTGGCTGAAGGCACGCTACGGCACGATCGACGCGCTGAACCGCGCGTGGGGCACCGTGTTCTGGAGCATGGAATATCGCCATTTCGACGAAGTCGATGCCCCCGTCGGCACCGTGACCGAAGCCCATCCGTCGCATCGCCTCGACTACCGGCGCTTCGCGTCCGACGAGGTCGCGCGCTATCACCGGATGCAGGTCGACGTGATCCGCGCGCATTCGCCGGGCCGGCCCGTCGCGCACAACTTCATGCAGCTGTTCACCGAGTTCGATCACTACGAGGTCGCGCGCGACCTCGACATCGCGACGTGGGACAGCTACCCGCTCGGTGCGCTCGAGGAGCTGTGGTTCGCACCCGACGTGAAGGCGCGCTGGCTGCGCACCGGCCATCCCGATTTCGCGTCGTTCAATCACGACCTGTATCGCGGCATGTCGAAGCTGCCGTTCTGGGTGATGGAGCAGCAGCCGGGGCCCGTGAACTGGGCGCAGTGGAACCCCGCGCCGCTGCCGGGCATGGTGCGCCTGTGGAGCTGGGAAGCGTTCGCGCACGGGGCAGGCTGCGTGTCGTACTTCCGCTGGCGGCAGGCGCCGTTCGCGCAGGAGCAGATGCATGCGGGCCTGAACACGCCCGACAACCAGCTCGACGAAGGCGGGCGCGAAGCGCAGCGGGTCGCCCGGGAGATCGCCGCCGTGCTCGACGCCGGCGCGGATGCCGACGCGAACGGTACGGTGCGTGCGCCCGTCGCGCTCGTGTTCGACTACGAGGCGAAGTGGCTGCTCGAAGTGCAGCCGCAGGGCGCCGATTTCCACTACCCGCGCTTCGCGTTCGAGTACTACTCGGCGCTGCGCTCGCTCGGCCTCGACGTCGACATCGTGTCGGCGCACGCGCCGCTCGACGGCTACCGTCTGGTCGTCGTCCCGCCGCTGCCCGTCGTCCCGGACGATTTCGCGGCACGGCTCGCCGCATCGGGCGCCCATGCGGTGTTCGGGCCGCGCACCGGCTCGAAGACCGTCGACCTGCAGATTCCGCCGACGCTGCCGCCCGGCCCGCTCGCATCGAGCCTGCCGGTGCGCGTGTGGCGCGTCGAGTCGCTGCGGCCGAACGTGACCGAGCGGATCGACGGCACGCTGCGCGACGGTTCGCCGCTCGCGGGCCACGCGCGTCACTGGCGCGACTTCGTCGAACTGCACGACGGCACGCGCAGCGTCGTGCACGCACGCTTCGCCGACGGTCATCCGGCCTGCGTGTCGCATGGCGCGCTGCACTACTGGGCCGCGCTGTTCGACGAGACGACCACCGTGAAGCTGTTCGCCGATGTCGCGGCCGAAGCGGGCCTCGCACCGACGCCGCTCGGCGACGGCGTGCGCGTGAGCCGGCGCGGCGGCCTGACCTACGTGTTCAACTACGGCAACGCACCGCACACGATCGACGCAGTACCGCCGTCGGCGTTCGTGCTCGGCGCCGCGCAGGTCGGCCCGCAGGACGTGGCCGTGTATCGAAGCCGTTCGTAGCCCCCCGCCACCGGCGCCACGCCACGCCGGTCACGCACAACGACACCCAGGACTGGAGACACGCATGACACATCGCCCCCTTCGCGCCGCCGCACGGCTCGCCACGGCCGCCGCCGTCGCCTTCGCGTCGCTCGGCATGACCGCGCCCGCCGATGCCGGCACGCTGACGATCAACATCGCGTTCAAGGGCGCGAGCCAGCGCGCGGTCTGGCAATCGACGATCGAAGCGTTCCACAAGGCGCATCCCGACATCGACGTGAAGCCTACTTTCGTCGACGAGGAAGCGTACAAGGTGCAGCTCCCCGCGTGGCTCACGACTGTCGCGCCGGACGTCGTGAACTGGCACGCGGGCGAGCGGATGGCGTACTACGCGAAGCGCGGGCTGTTCGAGGACTTGAGCGGCGACTGGACGAAGAACGGCTGGGACGCGATGTATGCGTCGACGCGCAGCGCATCGTCGTACAACGGCAAGCAGTACGCAGCGCCGACCGTCTACTACTCGTGGGGGCTGTTCTACCGCAAGGATCTGTTCCGCAAGGTCGGCATCGCCGACGAGCCGAAGACCTGGGACCAGTTTCTCGACGCGTGCAAGAAGCTGAAGGCGGCCGGCATCACGCCGGTCGCGATCGGCGGCCGCGACGCATGGACGCTCGCCGGCTGGTTCGACTATCTCGACCTGCGCCTGAACGGCAACGCGTTCCACCAGCAGCTGATGGCCGGCGACGTGCCGTACACCGACCCGCGCGTGAAGAAGGTCTACACGACGTGGAAGTCGCTGATCGATGCCGGCTACTTCATCGACAACGCGCTGTCCTACGATCTCGACGGCGCGCAGCCGTTCCTGTTCCAGGGCAAGGCGGCGATGATGCTGATGGGCACCTTCATCGCGGCCGGTTTCCCGCCGAACGTGAAGCCGGAAATGGGTTACTACCGCTTCCCGATCATCGACCCGAAGGTGCCGACCGCCGAGGACGGCCCGGTCGAATCGCTGCACATCCCGACGAAGGCGAAGAACAAGGCCGACGCGCACAGGTTCCTCGCGTTCGTCGAAACGCCCGAGATGGGCGCGAAGCTCGCGGAAGGCCTCGGCTCGCTGTCGGCCAACAGCAAGTCGCCCGAGCCGGCCGATCCGATCTCGCGCATCGGTTTCCGGATCCTCGCCGACACGAAGGGCGGCGTCGCGCAGTTCTACGACCGCGACATGACGAAGGAAATGGCCGACGAAGGGATGAAGGGCATGCAGCAGTTCCTCGCGAATCCCGCGCAGCTCGATACGGTGCTCGCGCAACTCGAACAGACCCGCAAGCGGATCTACAAGAAGTGACCGCGTGACCCAACCGGCGGCCGCGTGCCGCCGTGTCCGTTCAGGAGGCTTGCCGTGTCCAGTCCGATCACGTCCACCCCGCCCGCCGGCACCGCGCCGCCGCGCGGGACATCCGCCACCGCGTTGCCCGCGCGCCGCCCTTCGCCCGCCGTGCGGCGGCAACGGCGCGCCGCGTGGCTGTTTCTCGCGCCGGCCTGCGCAATGGTTGCCGTCTATGTGATCTGGCCGATCCTGTCGACGTTATGGCTGAGCCTGTACAACTGGGACGGGATGACCGAGCGCACGTTCGTCGGCTTCGCGAACTATGCCGAACTGCTGCAGGCGCCGACGTTCTACACGGCGCTGCGCAACAACGTGATCTGGCTCGCGCTCTTCATGCTCGCGCCGCCGCTCGGCCTTGCGCTCGCGCTGTACCTGAACCAGGCGGTGGGCGGCATCCGGCTCGTGAAATCGCTGTTCTTCGCGCCGTTCGTGCTGTCCGGCGTGGTCGTCGGCCTGATCTTCTCGTGGTTCTACGATCCGACCTTCGGGCTGCTCGCGCTGCTCGCGGGGCACGGCATCCCGGTGCTCGGCGACGCGCGCTATGCAACGCTCGGCGTCGTGTTCGCCGCGCTGTGGCCGCAGACCGCGTACTGCATGATCCTGTACCTGACCGGCCTCACGTCGGTCAATCCGGAACAGATCGAAGCGGCGCGAATGGAAGGCGCGCGCGGCTTCGCGCTGCTGTGGCACGTCGTGCTGCCGCAACTGCGGCCGACCACGTTCATGGCGATCGTCGTCACGGTGATCGGCGCGCTGCGCAGCTTCGACCTGATCTCGGTGATGACGAGCGGCGGCCCGTTCGAGAGTTCGACTGTGCTCGCGTATTACATGTACGACCAGGCGATCAAGTACTACCGGCTCGGCTATTCCGCGTCGATCGCGGTCGTGCTGTTCGCGATCATGCTCGTCTACATCGTGTTCCAGTTGCGCCGCATGCTGCGCAACGAACAGTGACCTTTCGGGAGTTCATTCACCATGTTTCCGACACCCGTTGCCCACTGGAAACCGGTATCGCGCCGGCTGTACAAGCTGTCGCTGCCCGTCGCGCTCGTGATCTGGCTGCTGCCGATGATCGCCGTGTTCGTCACGTCGGTGCGCTCGACCGAGGAACTCGTCGAAGGCCACTACTGGGGCTGGCCGCGGCACTTCGCGATGGTCGAGAACTACCGCGACGCGCTGACGACGTCGCCGATGCTGCATTACTTCTGGAACAGCGTGCAGATCACGGTGCCGTCCGTGGTCGGCTCGATCGCGCTCGCGTCGATGGCCGGCTTCGCGCTCGCAACCTACCGGTTTCGCGGCAATGTCGCGCTGTTCGGCACGTTCGTCGCCGGCAACTTCGTGCCCGTGCAGGTGCTGATGATTCCGGTGCGCGACCTGTCCTTGAGGCTCGGCGTGTTCAATACCGTCGAAGCGCTGATCCTGTTTCATGTCGCGTTTCAGACAGGGTTCTGCACGCTGTTCCTGCGCAACTTCATCAAGCAGCTGCCGTTCGAGCTGATCGAGGCCGCGCGTATCGAAGGCGCCGGGGAATGGACGGTGTTCTGGCGGATCGTGCTGCCGTTGATCCGGCCGGCATTGGCCGCGCTGGCGATCCTGGTGTTCACGTTCGTGTGGAACGATTACTTCTGGGCGCTGTGTCTCACGCAAGGCGATGAGGCCGCACCGATCACGGCGGGTGTCGCGGCGCTGAAAGGGCAATGGACGACGTCGTGGAATCTCGTATCGGCCGGCTCGATTCTCGCCGCGCTGCCGTCGGTCGCGATGTTCTTCGCGATGCAGAAGCATTTCGTCGCAGGGCTCACGTTCGGCGCGACGAAAGGCTGAACGCGCGCGGCCCGCGTTTTCGTATCTCCCCCTCCGCATCGTGAGGTTGCCCGCCTTGGCGGGCTTTTTTCATTCCGGATCAGGGTTGGCGTTTGCCACGGCCAACAGCGGGTTTCCCCGCCGGCTTGCCTGCCCCCGAACCCGCCTTGCCAGCGGGCTTGCTGCGCGGCTTCTGCACACTGAACGGGCTGCCGATGGTGTAATCCGGTCCGTTACCGGCCGGCTTCGCGTGCGGCGCGGCGGGCTTGCGCTTGCCTTCCCCGCCTTGCGCTTGCGGACGCGGCTTCTTTCCCGGCATCGGCTTGGCGACCGGCGCCGCTTGCTGCACCTTGGGCTTCTTCGGCTTTTTCGGCTTCTTGACGATCTGCCCCGTCGCGCTCGTTTCCGGCACGCGGTGTTCGGCTTCGAAGCCCGGCTCTTCTTCACGCCGCAGCGTCTGCCGGATCAACGCCTCGATCGCCGCCAGCTGCGGCGCCTCATCGGCACACACGAGCGACACCGCCACCCCGCTGGCGCCCGCGCGGCCGGTACGGCCGATACGGTGCACGTAATCCTGCGCGACGATCGGCAGATCGACGTTGATCACCAGCGGCAGATCGTCGATATCGAGTCCGCGCGCCGCCACGTCGGTGGCGACCAGCATCTGGACCTCGCGTGCCTTGAAGCGCTCCAGCGCACGCAGGCGCGCGGGTTGCGGCTTGTCGCCATGGATGGTGTCGACCGCATAGCCCGCTTCATCCAGCATCGCCGCCAGGTAATCCACGCCGTTGCGGGTCTTGACGAACACCAGCGCGTGCTCCCAGTTGTTCTCGGCCACCAGGTGCATGAACAAGTCGGGCTTGTTCCGCTTGTCGACCGTCACCACCCACTGCTTGATCTTGCTGGCCGTCGCATTGGGCGCGCTGACGCTGATATCGACCGGGCTGCGCAGGATGTTCGCCGCCATCGCGCGGATATCGTCGGTAAACGTCGCGGAGAACAGCAGCGTCTGGCGCCGAGCCGGCAACGCGGCGAAGACGGCGTCGAGTTCGCGCGCAAAGCCGAGGTCCAGCATGCGGTCGGCTTCATCGAGCACCAGCGTCTGCACCTGATCGAACTGCACCGCGTTCTGGCGATTGAGGTCGAGCAGACGGCCCGGTGTGGCAACGAGCACATCGACGCCCTTGCGCAGCTTCATCATCTGCGGGTTGATGCTCACGCCGCCGTAGGCGGCCAGGAAACGCAGATCGAGGCCCTTGCCGTACTCGACGAAGCTTTGCAGCACCTGCTCGGCCAGCTCACGCGTGGGCACCAGCACCAGCACGCGCGCGCGGTTGCTCGACACCGCCGGGCCGTGTTGCACGAGCCGTTGCAGCAGCGGCAGCGCAAAACCGGCCGTCTTGCCCGTGCCGGTCTGCGCCGCGGCCATGACGTCCTTGCCGCCGAGCACGGCGGGAATCGCCTTGGCCTGCACCGGCGTAGGTGTCTGGTAATTGAGGCCCTGCAGGTTACGCAGCAGCGGCTCGATCAGGCCAAGCGAGGCAAAGGACATGGACGTATTCCGGGCTAAAACCGCAATTCTAGCGGTTACGGCGCTGGTTGCGACCCGTGCGCCCCGCCGCGCAGCCACGCCGGCTCGAGTCCACCCTTCGAGCCGCAACGTCGAGCGCACGAGCCGCTGCTCCTCCCGCTCGATCTCGCGCAGATACGCGACGCACTGGCGGACAGGTTCGCTCGCGGCCTTGCGCGCCTGGTCGGGCAACCGCCCCGTGACCGCGTTGTAGTGCCGCGCATGCTGGCGATCGATCTGCTTCTTCAGCGGCTCGCGGTGATAGAGGTTGTTCACCGACGCGAACACCGAACTGAGCAGCAGGCCGGTCAGCGATTGCAGCGTCCCGACGCGGCCCGGATTTGATCTGACGAATGCCGCCGACGGCCCTCGATGCCGCGACCGGGCCGGCACGGATTCGCTGACGCAGCCCGCAGCCCGAACTCGCGACGACACTGCGCGACAACAAACTCGATGCGCTCGAAGCCGCGCGGCCGGACCTGATTGTCACGGCGAACGTCGGCTGCCAGACTCACCTGAACGGCGCGGGCCGCACGCCCGTGCGCCACTGGATCGAGCTCGTCGACAACCGACTCGTCAACTGACCTGATTCCGGAGGATCTCCATGCAGACGAAACCCGAACTCGAACTGGCCGATGCCGACCGCATGCTCGCCGCCGCCCGCGCGGAAGCGGAGCGCCACGGCTGGGCCGTGTCGATCGCCGTCGTCGACGACGGCGGCCACCTGCTCGCGTTCGCGCGGCTGGACGGTGCGTCGCCGGCCAGCAGCGCCATCGCGCAGGACAAGGCGCGCGCGGCGGCGCTCGGACGTCGCGAGACGAAGGCGTATGAGGATATGATCAACGGTGGCCGCACCGCGTTTCTCAGCGCGCCGCTGACGGGGTTGCTCGAAGGCGGCGTGCCGGTCACGGTCGGCGGCCGGATCGCAGGCGCGATCGGTGTGTCTGGCGTAAAGTCCGAACAAGACGCGCAGATCGCCCACGCCGGTACACAAAGCGTCGTGGCATAGCCAGCCAACGTGCGCGCGTTTTTCATTCCCCGGGAGGAATCACGATGATCGACCAAGCAGGACTGCAAGTCGCGCCAGCGCTGAGCCAGTTCATTGAAAACGAAGCGCTGCCGGGCACCGGCATCGACAAGGCCGCGTTCTGGAGCGGTTTCTCGGCCCTGGTGCACGATCTCGCGCCGCGCAACCGCGAACTGCTCGCGGAACGCGACCGCCTGCAGCAGGAACTCGACGCGTGGCACCGTGCACACCCGGGCCCCGTACGCGACCACGCCGCGTACCGCGCGTTCCTCGAACAAATCGGCTACCTCGTGCCGGTCCCGTCGAACGTCGCGGCAGCCACCGCGAACGTCGACAGCGAGATCGCCACGCAGGCCGGCCCGCAACTCGTCGTGCCGCTGTCGAACGCGCGCTATGCGCTGAATGCCGCGAACGCCCGCTGGGGCAGCCTGTACGACGCGCTGTACGGCACCGACGCGCTGCCCGAAGACGGCGGCGCCGAACGCACCGCCGCCTACAACCCGACACGCGGCCAGCGCGTGATCGACTACGCGCGCGACGTGCTCGACAACGCGGCGCCGCTCGCGAGCGGCTCGCACCGCGACGCGCTGCGCTATCGCGTGCAGGACGGCCAGCTCGCCGTCGAAACCGGCAAGGGCGTCGTGCATCTCGCGCAGCCGGCGCAGTTCGTCGGCTACCAGGGCGCCGCCGACGCACCGTCCGCAATCCTGCTGAAGCACAACGGGCTGCACCTCGAGATCCAGATCGATGCCTCGACGCCGATCGGCCGCGCCGATCTCGCGAACGTGAAGGACGTCGTGCTCGAAGCCGCGGTCAGCACGATCATCGACTGCGAGGATTCGGTCGCGGCGGTCGACGCCGAAGACAAGGTCCAGCTCTACCGCAACTGGCTCGGCCTGATGCAGGGCACGCTGGTCGAGGAAGTCGCGAAGGGCGGCAAAAGCTTCACGCGCCGCCTGAACGCCGATCGCGAGTACACGACGCCCGACGGCGGCACGCTGTCGCTGCACGGCCGCTCGCTGCTGTTCGTGCGCAACGTCGGCCACCTGATGACCAACGGCGCCGTGCTGGACCGCAACGGCAACGAGATTCCGGAAGGCATCCTCGACGGCGTCGTCACGACGCTGTGCGCGTTGCACGACCTGAAGGCGAAACGCAATTCGCGCACGGGCTCGATCTACATCGTGAAGCCGAAGATGCACGGCCCGGTCGAAGTCGCGTTCGCCGATACGCTGTTCGCGCGCATCGAGGATCTGTACGGCCTGCCGCGCAACACGCTGAAGATGGGCATCATGGACGAGGAGCGACGCACCAGCGTGAATCTCGCCGCGTGTGTCGCCGCCGCCGCCGCGCGCGTGGCGTTCATCAACACCGGCTTCCTCGACCGCACCGGCGACGAGATGCACACCGCGATGGAAGCGGGCCC
This sequence comes from Burkholderia sp. BCC1972, assembly GCF_905339605.1. Lineage (NCBI taxonomy): Bacteria > Pseudomonadati > Pseudomonadota > Betaproteobacteria > Burkholderiales > Burkholderiaceae > Burkholderia > Burkholderia sp. BCC1972. The sequence goes on from NZ_CAJPGH010000004.1 coordinate 355,928, forward strand.
GATGATCCGCAAGGGCGACATGAAATCGTCGGCGTGGATCCAGTCGTACGAGCGCAACAACGTGCTCGCGGGCCTGTCGGCCGGCCTGCGCGGCCGCGCGCAGATCGGCAAGGGCATGTGGGCGATGCCGGACCTGATGCACGCGATGCTCGAGCAGAAGATCGCGCATCCGCGCGCCGGCGCGAACACCGCCTGGGTGCCGTCGCCGACCGCCGCGACGCTGCACGCGCTGCATTACCACCTCGTCGACGTGCAGGCCGTCCAGCAGGAACTCGAGAAGACGCCGTACGCGAGCGAACGCGACACGCTGCTCGAAGGCCTGCTGACCGTGCCGGTCGTCGAGCGCGCCGCGTGGAGCGAGGCCGAGATCCTGAGCGAAGTCGAGAACAACGCGCAGGGCATCCTCGGCTACGTCGTGCGCTGGGTCGAGCAGGGCGTCGGCTGCTCGAAGGTGCCCGACATCCACGACGTCGGCCTGATGGAAGACCGTGCCACGCTGCGCATTTCGAGCCAGCACATCGCGAACTGGCTGCGCCACGGCGTGATCACGGAGGCGTTCGTGCTCGACGTGTTCAAGCGGATGGCGCGCGTCGTCGACCAGCAGAACGCCGGCGACCCGAACTATCGACCGATGGCGCCCGGCTACGACCAGTCGACCGCGTTCAAGGCCGCGTGCGCGCTCGCGCTGCAGGGCACGTCGCAGCCGAGCGGTTACACCGAGCCGCTGCTGCACCAGTTCCGCCTCGCATTCAAGGCGCAACAGCACGGCGCTTGAGGCAAGCGCATGCGGGCCCGGCCCGCATGCCAGCCGGCGTCATGAAACGGGCGGCCCGCGCGGCCGCCCGTTTTCATATTCACTTTCGTACGGCCGTTGAAATCGTCCGTTGAAACCGATAATCGGTACGCATCTTCCGCATTCAAGTTTCAGGCGTGCGCGCCGTTAAACCGGCGAAATCGCCGGTCTTGCGCATCGCGGACGCATCTGCCACCCCACGGAGCCTTGCGCCGCAACGCTTTCCCCGATATTTGCAAGTTCGGGTATTCACGGTAATTTGATCCGGATCAACGGGCTGCAACATTTTCCGCGTACGCGAACGCGCGCGTTATACTCCGTTGAATCCGCGCCGCCCGATTCTCCGGATCGTCGAATCGCGGCAGATGTTGCCGGTGAATCGATGATTTACCGGTTTATCTGGCCGCGATTGCCGATAATCGGTGTCCATTTTCTCCGCTGAAAGGCTGAGAGGCGCCGGAAGGGCCGCACGCCGGATCGCCGCCGACACGTCATACGAACAATCGCATCGGCCCGCCGCCTGGCGACGATGCCCATCGATCCTCGGACCATGGCAGAAACCGACTACGCAATGCCCAGCGAATCCGGCCTGACGAGCCGTGTCGCCGCTCATTTGCGCAGGTTCCTGCTGCCGCACCTGATCTTCTATACGGGGCTGCTGATCGCGCTGATCCTGCTGCTCCTGTGCGGGATCGTGCTGTACGAAGGCCGCATCGACGCGCGCGACCGCTCGATCGCCATGCAGCAGAATCTCGCACTGATGGCGTCGTGGGACATCGAACGCAACATCGAGATCTACTCGCTGTCGCTGCAGGCCGTCGTCGAAGGCGAGAACGACCCCGACGTCGTCAAGCTGCCGATGCCGCTGCGCCGCCAGGTGCTGTTCGACCGGGCGACGACGGCCAAGTACCTCGGCGGCATCTACGTGCTCGATGCGAAGGGTGACATCTCGGTCGACGGCAAGGGCGACGTGCCGCGCAAGGCCAACTTCGCCAACGAACCGTACTTCACCGTGCCTCGCGACCACCCCGACGTCGGCCTGTACGTCAGCCCGCCATACCATTCGCGGCTGCGCGGCGGCTCGCCGAGCATCGCGCTCAGCCGGCGGATCACGAAACCCGACGGGTCGTTCGGCGGCGTCGCGGTGATGTCGATCCGGCTCGAATATTTCCAGAACCTGTTCTCGCGGCTGTCGCTCGGCGATCGCGGCTCGATCGCGCTGATCAATACGGACGGCAAGATGCTCGCGCGCGAGCCGTACGACCCCAAGATCGTCGGCCGCGACATCAGCCATGCCAGCACGTTCCGGCGCTTCATGATGGCCAACGAAGGCAGCTTCGCCGACACCGCGTCGATCGACGGCGTGCGGCGCCTGTACGTGTTCCGGCACCTCGAGCACCTGCCGCTCATCATCATGGTCGCGCGCTCGGAAGCCGACACCTACGCCGCGTGGTACGACCGCGCGATTCCGATCGGCTCCGCGATGGCCGCGCTCGCGATCGGCTTCGTCGGCCTGTCGCTGCTGCTCGACGTGCAGCTGCGCAAGCGCCACCGCGCGGAAACCGAACTGCAGGCGCTCGCGCGTACCGACGGCCTCACCGGCCTCGACAACCGCCGGATGCTCGACGTCACGCTCGCGCGCGAATGGCGCCGCGCCGCCCGTTCGCAGCACGCGCTGTCGCTGCTGTTCATCGACGTCGACTACTTCAAGCGCTACAACGACACGCAGGGCCACCAGGCCGGCGACGACGCGCTCGCCGCGGTCGGCCACTGCATCGCCGGCTGCCTGCGCCGCCCGGCCGACTACGCGGCACGCTACGGCGGCGAGGAATTCGTCGTGGTGCTGCCCGACATCGACACGGACGGCGCGGTGACGATCGCCGAAACGATCCGCACGGGCATCCTCGATCTCGGCATCCGGCACGACGCCGGCACGGCCGGCCGCCTGACCGTGAGCATCGGCGTGACGACGAGCTATCCCGAACGCGACGACGACATGCAGGGCGCGCTGAAGCTCGCCGACGACGCGCTGTATCGCGCGAAAGAAGCCGGGCGCAACCGCATCGTCGTGCAGACGGCAGTGTCCGCCAGCCATCTCGAATCGCGCCGGGCCTGAGCGCCCGGGTGCCCGGGCCGCTGCAGCCGCCCGCGCGCAAAATCGCCGACAATGTCGGCTCGATCCGCCACCACGCCGCCGCGCGGCTGATGCGCCCGGCCGGCCCGCGCCGGTTCGCGGCCGCTTCGCACCACCATGAGACTCAAGGCAAAGATCTTCCTTCTGGCCATCGTGCCGTTCCTGCTCGCGATCGCCGGCATCGGCTTCGGCGTGCGCCAGCAGGCTACGTCGCTTGCGCGTACGCAGCACGCGACGATCCAGGCCGCGTACCTGTCGAGCAAGGAAGTCGAGCTGAAGCACTACGTCGAGCTCGCGACGAGCGCGATCATGCCGCTCTACGACGCGAGCGGCCGCAACGCGCGCGACGACGCGCTGCTGCGCACGCAGGCGCTCGCGATGCTGCAGAAAATGGATTTCGGCCCGGACGGCTATTTCTTCGTGTACGACCTGCACGGCAATTCGCTGATGCATCCGCGCGAGCCCGAACGCGTCGGCCACAACTATTGGTCGATGCGCGACCCGCAGGGCGCGCTGACGATCCAGCAGCTGATCGGCGCCGCGTCGAGCGGCGGCGGCTACGTGCGCTATGCGTGGCAGCGGCCGTCCACCGGCCGCGTCGCGCCGAAGCTCGGCTACGTCGTCGCGCTCGAACGCTGGGGCTGGATGGTCGGCACCGGCATCTATCTCGACGATGTCGATACCGCGCTGCAACGCATCGACGCGCGCGCGTCCGCGAACATCGAGCGCACGATGAGCTGGCTCACCGCGATCGCACTGACCGGCGCGGCGGCGATCGCCGTGTGCGCCCTGGTGCTGAACGTCAGCGAGTCGCGCAGCGCCGACGCGAAGCTCAAGCTGCTCGCGCAGCGCGTCGTCGAATCGCAGGAGCAGGAGCGGGCGCGGCTGTCGCGCGAGCTGCACGACGGGATCAGCCAGATGATGGTGTCCGCGAAGCTGATGCTCGAATCCGCGCTCGCGCGCTTCGAGCGCGGCACGTCGCGCGTGCCCGAGGCCGAGCAGGCGCTCGCGTCGGGTGTCGGGCGGCTCGGCGACACGCTGCGCGAAGTGCGGCGCATCTCGCATGCGCTGCGTCCGTCGATGCTCGACGATCTCGGCCTCGCGGCCGCGCTCGAACAGCTCGTGCGCGAGCTCGGCGCCGAAAGCGGCATCGACATCGGCTATACGCAGGTTGCGCACAGCGGCGCGCAGCCGCTGCCCGAGGCCGTGAACACCGCGTTGTTCCGGATCGCGCAGGAAGCGTTGAGCAACATCGTGCATCATGCGCAGGCGTCGCGCGCGGCCGTCACGCTCGACGTCGGCGCGCATTCCGTCACGCTGACCATCGCCGACAACGGCTGCGGCTTCGACGCCGAACGCTCGCAGGCCGACGCGCGCCGCGGCATCGGCCTGCGCAACATGCGCGAGCGCCTCGACGCGCTCGGCGGCATGCTGTCGATCACGTCGCAGGTCGGCCATACGATCGTTGCCGCGCGCGTGCCGCTGCGCAGTGCGGCGTGACGATACGCCCCATGACAGGAGACCTTTCACGCATGAGCGCCCCCGACACCGCCCGGCCCGCCGCCCGACTGCTGCTCGTCGACGATCACCCGCTCGTGCGCGACGGCCTGCGGATGCGGCTCGAAGCGGCCGACCTGTCGGTGGTCGGCGAGGCCGGCAACGCCGACGAGGCGCTCGCGCTCGCCGCGTCGCTCGAGCCCGACCTCGCGCTGATGGACGTCGGCATGAACGGGATGAACGGCATCACGCTCGCGGGCGTGTTCCACGATCGTTTTCCCGGCATCCGCGTGCTGATGCTGTCGATGCACGACAACGTCGAATACGTGACGCAGGCCGTGCGGGCCGGCGCGAGCGGCTACCTGCTGAAGGATTCGCCCGCGAGCGAGATCGTCCGCGCGATCGGCGCGGTGCTGGCCGGGCAGACGTTCTTCAGCGAAGGGCTCGCCGCGCGGATGATCCAGGCGAGCGCGACCGCGTCGCCGCTGGACCGGCTGACGCCGCGCGAACGCGACATCCTCGATGCGCTGGCGGAAGGGTTGTCGAGCAAGCAGATCGCGCAGCAGACGGGGCTGTCGGTGCGCACGGTCGAAACGCACCGGCTCAACCTGAAGCGCAAGCTGGAGATCGAAGGGCAGGCCGAGCTGATCAAGTTCGCGGTCGAGCATCGGCGGCGATAGGGCAAGCGTACCTAGATTGCTCGCGCGACGCGCGATTCACCTTCAAATTTCATACTTGTCCAATCGACCTCACCCCGGGGGCGATGGAATTCTTTCGCTTGCCGCGGCGGGCGACAGCTTCATGAGCCACGCCTTCGAGTGCGCGACGTCGTCACGCGGCACACGGCATCGCCGACACGGGTTGGCGACCAGAACCGAGGAGCGAAATCATGATGCGCCGTATCGCGGTGGTCGGCGACGCGCTGGAAACCGGGGGAAGCATTCTTGCCTACACGGGGCCGACATTCACATTCGGCAGTCCCGGCCGTCAGGTTGCGCTGATCGGCGGTCTGGCATTCTGCGATGCATGCCAAGGTACCGGGCCGATCGCCAAGTCCGGCGGGCCACGACGCCTCAAATTCATGGGTGAAACGGCCGCCGACGGCGACGTCGTCTTATGCGGCTGCCCGACACCGCCACGCATCGTTGCGCTTCTCGCCGGTGAATCATGGTGCGACGACATGATGGAAACGGCAGGTGTTGTGACGTCCGGAAGAAATCGGGAAGGCGGTGTCGTGTCGATCATCGCGGGCACTTACGACGAATCCGTTCACGCCATCGGGAGTGGAGCGTCGGCCGGTTATCCGTACGTTATCGAGACATCGGATGGACGCATCCACTCGGGCCAACTCGACGACAGCGGGTATCTGCCGCGTATTCACACTGCGAGTGAGGATGAATACGTCGTCTACTGGGGTGACGAAGCCCTCGCCAGATCAAGGGGGGCCGCATAATGCCGAACCCGAGAACAGCCGTAAAGACGACCGCCGTGCCGAAGTCGCACAAGGAAGTCGAGTTGAAGTCGGTGACGTTTTCCGAGCTCTGGAAGAACTACGCGCACGGAAACCCATACGACGATCCGAACGGACAATACAAGAACCAGTGTGCGATCCGGATGAGCGTGACGCTGCACAAGGTCGGCATCGCAATGAAGTCGTTTTCGCAGAAGCAGGTTCGGCCGATGCCGGGCAAACCGACGCTGGGCCGACTTCTGATCGACGACAAGCCGACCGCGACTCGCGCATACGAGTTCGCGGAGTGGTTGAAGCTGCGGCCGGTCGCGGGAGTACTGGCTCCCGAGAACATCACGGGACCGAATTGGGCGAGTAAGGTATCCGGGCGGACCGGAATCATATTCTTCGACGGCTATTGGCTGCAGGATGGCGACTCACCAGACAACTTGAGTGGCGGTCACGTCGACCTCTGGAACGGGAACAAACTCACCGGCTTCGGATCAGGCGTGCGGATTTCATGGAATATAGTCCTACCGGGCATCTGGTCGGATTTCCGAAATTCGAAAACCATCTTGTTTTTTCCCGTCAAATGAAACTCGTGAACGTGGTAGCTGGCGCACTTGTCGGTGGAGCGCTCGCGACAATGATCTGCTGGGGAGCGCTCTACGTGTACGGGGCATTCGTCCTGCGCGGCAAGGGAAGCCTCTTCGACACGAACCCCGAGATCGCGAATCTATTTTTCGTCGCATGGGGCGGATTGATTTTAATTTTCGCATTGGCCGGCGCAATTGCCGTAACTCGCAGGAAATCCCGTTAACCATCCGACCGACTGGCAACTCAGAATGAGACGCGTCGGATACTCGCCCCTGTACTGGATCGCCGGCCTGATCACGACTTGGCTCGCATGCTGGATCGGAAACCGGATCAACTGGCAAATTCATATCGGCTTGCGACTGCCTTCGGGCCGGGACGGTTGCCATGAGATCGACCTGTGCTCACCGCCGTGGCCGCTTGTCACTCTGCTGGTCGGGTTTCTGATTGGGCCATCGCTTGGGTTTGCCTCGCGGGCTGGAGACTAAGGGCAGCGACGGGCGACACCGCAAAAGGTGCTGTGCTCCTTGGCCACATTAATTGCCCCTACGATGCTGTTTTTTCTCGCTTCGTATGTGATTCGATGAGCCAGCATCTCGCGGTAGCCATCCTCTCTCCACCGCTCGACCGACCTACGAATAAAAAAGGGCGCCCGAGGGCGCCCTTCATGCATCCGGTCCGCGGCCTTGCAACGGCCGTCAGTTCGTCCGCGAATTGTGCTTCTGCAGGTACGCGATCAGGCCGTCGATCCCGCCCGACGCCAGCTGGCTCTTGAACTGGCCCTGGTAGACCTGGATCAGCCACGCACCCGACATGTCGATGTCGTAGATCTTCCAGTCGTTGCCGACCTTGCCGAGACGATAGCCGACCGACTGGCTGTCGCCCGGCGTCGAGACCGTCGACTGCACGAGCGCGTCGGCGCCCGACGCGCCGCCGGCCTTGAACGAGAACTTCGCGTCCTGGCTGCCGAGCTGCGCGAGCGATGCGGCATAGGTACGCGTCATCAGCAGCTTGAACTGCTTGTACAGCTCCTGCTGCTGTTGCGGCGTGGCCTGCTTCCATGCGTCGCCGACCGCGATGCGGGTCGTGCGCTCGAAGTTGGTCGCGGGCAGGAAGCGCTGCTCGACGACGGCCGAAACCTTCGCCATGTCACCACCGCGCGCGGCCGGATCGGCCTTCATCGCATTGACGGTGCCCTCGACCGCATTGCGGACGATATCGACCGGCGCGCTCTGCGCGAAAGCGGAAACCGACACGGCGGCGGCCGCGACGAAAGCAAACAATTGACGTTTCATACGGATATCGCACTCGATGGGAAAAAACGACCGGCTCTTTGCGTCGGCCGGCGAAGCAAAGTATACCGGGCCCGACGCCCGGTTGCCGTCCGGTGACCGACTGTTACCTTTCAGCGCCGTTTGTCACAGGGGCGCAGCGGCATGTCGACGCACCGCTTCGCCGATTATGTAAATATCCCCATACAAATGAACCGGCCGCCGGTATCGATTCCGCCGTCGCGAGCAAATATCCTTCCCGCCCCGAATCTCCCCAACGTCACGACCGCCGCCACGCCGCGCCGGTATACTTGGCTACTTTGCCCTTGCCAGCCGCTCCCCACCGCCACATGGTGACATCTCTCATCGTCCGACTCGTTGCGTGGTCGGTGCGCCGCCCCGTCTGGGTCGTCGTCCTGTCGCTCGTCATCGCCGCCGTCAGCGGCGTCTACGTCGCGCAGCATTTCAAGATCAACACCGACATCAGCAAGCTCGTCGATGCGGAACCGCAATGGGCCGCGCTCGGCCAGGCCGTCGACAAGGCGTTCCCGCAGCGCAACGGCACGATCCTCGCGGTCGTCGAGGCGCCCGCGTCCGAATTCGCGAATGCCGCCGCGCATGCGCTGACCGAAGCGCTGCAGAAGGATGCCGAAGCCGGCCGCATCGGCCAGGTCGCCGAGCCCGGCGGCGGGCCGTTCTTCGAGCACAACGGGTTGCTGTTCCTGTCGCCGCAGGAGGTCTCCGACACGACGTCGCAGCTCGCGAGCGCGCGCCCGCTCGTCAACGAGCTCGCGAAGAACCCGAGCCTGACCGGGCTCGCCACCACACTGGCCACCACGCTCGGCCAGCCGCTGCTGACCGGCCAGGTGAAACTGCCCGCGATGGCGAAGCTGCTCGCGCGCAGCGCGGCGACGGTCGACGACGTGCTGGCCGGGAAGCCGGCCGCGTTCTCGTGGCGCGCACTGGTCGACAACGATGCCGCACGGCAGCCCGCGCGCGCGTTCGTCACCGTGCAGCCGGTGGTCAACTACGGCGCGCTGAAGGCCGGCGCGGCAACAAGCCAGGTGATCCGCGACGCGGCCCGTGCGCTCGACCTCGAGAAGCGCTACGGCGCGGCCGTGCGCCTGACCGGCGAACAGCCGCTCGCCGACGACGAATTCGCATCGGTCGAAGACGGCGCCGCGCTCAACGGCGCGCTCACGCTGCTCGCCGTGCTCGTGATCCTGTGGCTGGCGCTGCGCTCGAAGCGGATGATCGGCTCGGTGCTCGTCACGCTGTTCGTCGGCCTGGTCGTGACCGCGGCACTCGGCCTCGCGATGGTCGGCTCGCTGAACATGATCTCGGTCGCGTTCATGGTGCTGTTCGTCGGCCTCGGCGTCGACTTCTCGATCCAGTACGGCGTGAAGTACCGCGAGGAACGCTTCCGCGATCCGCGTATCGATCACGCGCTGATCGGCGCCGCGCACTCGATGGGCATGCCGCTCGCGCTGGCCACCGCGGCCGTCGCCGCGAGCTTCTTCTCGTTCATCCCCACTGCGTATCGCGGCGTGTCCGAGCTCGGGCTGATCGCGGGCGTCGGGATGTTCGTCGCGCTGCTGACCACGATCACGCTGCTGCCGGCGCTGCTGCGCCTGTTCGCGCCGCCGGGCGAATCGAAGACGCCGGGCTTCCCGTGGCTCGCACCGGTCGACGATTACCTCGATCGCCATCGCAAGCCGATCCTGATCGGCACGCTCGTCGTCGTGATCGGCGCGCTGCCGCTGCTCGCGTTCCTGCGCTTCGACTTCAACCCGCTGCACCTGAAGGATCCGAACAGCGAATCGATGGCCACGCTGCTCGCGCTGAAGGATTCGCCGGAAGCCGCCGTCAACGACGTGACGCTGCTCGCGCCGTCGCTCGCCGAAGCCGACGCGGCCGCGAAACGCCTCGACGCGCTGCCCGAAGTCGGCCGCACGACCACGCTGTCGACCTTCATCCCCGCCGACCAGCCGGCCAAGCGCGCGGCGATCGCCGCGGCCGCAAGCAACCTGCTGCCGGCGCTGACGCAGCCGGCCGCGCCGCCCGCGACCGATGCGCAGCGCGTCGCCGCGCTCAAGCGCGTGTCGGACCTGCTGGGCTATGCTGCCGAAGACCACCCGGGCCCCGGCGCGGCTGCCGCGCAGCACCTGTCCGCCTCGCTGGCGAAGCTCGCGGCCGCCGACAGCGCGACGCGCGACCGCGCCGAACGCGCGTTCGGCGATACGCTGCGCATCGCGCTCAACCAGCTCGCGTCGCTGCTGCAGCCGCAGGACGTCACGCGCGAATCGCTGCCGCCGCAACTCGTGCGCGACTGGGTCGCGCCGGACGGCCACGCGCTCGTGCAGATCTCGCCGAAGGTGCCGAAGGGCGTCGACCCGAACGACGACACGATGCTGCGCCGCTTCGCGAAGACGGTGAAGGCCGCGGAGCCGGGCGCGACCGGCGGGCCGATCTCGATCCTGCATTCGGCCGACACGATCATCAACGCGTTCCTGCACGCGGCGCTGTGGTCGATCATCTCGATCACGGTCCTGCTATGGATCACGCTGCGCCGCTTCGGCGACGTGCTGCGCACGCTGGTGCCGCTGCTCGTGTCGGGCATCGTGACGCTCGAGATGTGCGTCGTGCTCGGCATGTCGCTCAACTTCGCAAACATCATCGCGCTGCCGCTGATGCTCGGCGTCGGCGTCGCGTTCAAGGTGTATTTCGTGATGGCGTGGCGCGCGGGGCAGACGGGGTTGCTGCACTCGAGCCTCACGCACGCCGTGCTGTTCAGCGCCGCGACGACGGCAACCGCATTCGGCAGCCTGTGGCTGTCGCACCATCCGGGCACGTCGAGCATGGGCAAGCTGCTCGCGCTGGCCCTGACCTGCACGCTGATCGGCGCCGTGGTGTTCCAGCCCGTCCTGATGGGCAAACCGCGCGTCAAACGCGCCAAGAACCAATCGCAAGGAATCAATGAATAAGGTGCGAATCATTGCGGCGACCGTCGCCGCCAGCGCGATGCTGACCGGCTGCGCGACGGGACCGAACCGCAATCCCAACGACCCGCTCGAGCCGATGAACCGGGCGATGTACAAGTTCAACGACACGGTCGACACGAATATCGCGCAGCCGATCGCGAAGGGGTACCAGAAGGTGACGCCCACGCCGGTGCGTACCGCGATCAGCAACTTCTTCTCGAACCTCGGCGATCTCGGCAACATGGCCAACAACCTGCTGCAGTTGCGCATCACCGATGCGACGCAGGATCTGATGCGCGTGGCGATGAACTCGCTGTTCGGCGTCGCCGGCCTGATCGACATCGCGACGCCGGCCGGGCTGCCGAAGCACCACCAGGATTTCGGGCTGACGATGGCGCGCTGGGGCATGCCGTCCGGCCCGTACCTCGTGCTGCCCGTGTTCGGGCCGAGCACGATCCGCGACGGCGTCGGCCGCGCGGTGGACGTGCGTTTCAACCTGCTGAACTACATCGAGCCGGCCGCACGCAACCCGATGTACATCGCGCAGTTCATCAGCGCGCGTTCGGACCTGCTCGGCGCGACCGACCTGCTGAAGCAGGCCGCGCTCGATCCGTATTCGTTCGTGCGCGACGCATACCTGCAGCAGCGCAAGTCGCTGACGTACCGCAGCCAGTCGTCGTCGGCCGCGCTGCCGGCCTACAACGAGCCGGGTGAATCCGGCGCCGTGCCGGCCGCGACGCCGGCCGTGCCGGGGCTGCCGAACTACGAGGATCCGGGCGAGTCGGGCGGTGCATCGGGTACCGCGCCGAGCAACGCACCGGCCGCGCCGGGATTGCCGCAATACGACGATCCGGGTGCGGACAATGCGATGCCCGCGAGTGCGCCTGCTGCGGCACCGGCCGCGGCGTCGGCCGCAGTGCCGGCTGCCGCTTCGGCCGGAGCGACGACAGCGCCGGCCGCCAACGGCGCGCCGATCGCGCCGGCGATGCCGACCGTGCCTGCAAGCAGTCCGGCCGTGCAGTAACGCTGCAACGGCGGCCGCGCAAAAGCAAAGAGCGCTGCATGATGCAGCGCTCTTTTTTTGTCCGTACGAAACGGGAAGAGGGGGAAAGCGGCGCAGCCCGCTCAGACGATCCGCATCGCGCCTGTACGCTCGAACGCGTGGCGCGCCTGAATCAGCGTGGTGCGCGCGGCGCGCGCGTCGCTGGCGACCTGCAGCAGCGGGCCGAGCTGCGAAGGCTGCTTCAGCAATTCGCGCAGGATCGGCAGGATCGCCGTGCTGCCGTCGTCGCGCAGGCCGGCTGTCGCCGCACGCGGCAGCGTGCGCCACGCCGGATCGACGATCGCGCGGCACACCGCGAACGGCACGCCGCGCGCCGCCGCGAAGGCCGCCGCGATGTGCGACTCCATGTCGACGGCCAGCGCACCCTTCGCGTGATGCAGCGACGTCTTCTCCTGTTCGCTGACGACCGGCGCGCCGACGGCCGCGATCGTGCCGCGCGTGACGCGTGCCCACACCGGCGTGTCGTGCAGCGACGCGACGAGCCGCGTGCTCCAGCCCGCGTCGGTCTCCACGCGGCCAAACGGCCCGTCGATCGCGTTCGCGATCACGAGCGCGCCAGGCACCAGGTCGGGCGAGAGCCCGCCCGCCGTGCCGAAGCTGACGATGCCCGCGCAACCGCGTGCGGTCGCGTCGGCCAGCGCGCGTTCGAGCCGGTCGGCGCGCGCGGCGAACACGGCCTCGACGCCGTTACCGCGCGCGATGCGCGCCTCGAACGCCATCCCCGTCACCGCGATGACGGGCAATGCGCCGTTGTGTCGTGACACGCCCACGCGTTACATCCCGACAGTGACGCGCGTCGTGTTGCCGCGCTTCAGGTTGCGGTAGCGCGCCAGCGCCCACAGCGGGAAGAACTTGCGATAGCCGTGGTAGCGCAGGTAGAACACGCGCGGGAAGCCCGTCGCAGTAAAGCGCGTCTCGTCCCACAGGCCTTCGTCGTTCTGGTGGGCGACCAGGTAGTCGACGCCGCGCGCCACGGCCGGGTTGTTCACTTCGCCCGCCGCCATCAGGCCGAGCAGCGCCCACGCCGTCTGCGACGCCGTGCTCGGCGCCTGCTCGAAACCGCGGTAGTTCAGCTTGTAGCTGTCGCCGTCCTCGCCCCAGCCGCCGTCCTTGTTCTGGATCGACAGCAGCCACTGCGCGCCGCGCTTCATGCGCGGATCGTCCGGCGTCAGGCCGGCCGCGTTCAGCGAGCACAGCGCGGTCCACGTGCCGTACACGTAGTTCATCCCCCAGCGGCCGTACCAGCTGCCGTCCGGTTCCTGCTCCTTCAGCATGTAGTCGAGCGCGCGGCGGGCCGGCTCGCTGTTCAGCGGCGTCTCGCCGAGCTGCGACAGCATCGACAGGCAGCGGCCCGACACGTCGGACGTCGGCGGATCGAGCAGCGCGCCGTGATCCGAGAACGGGATGTTGTTCAGGTAGTACTGCGTGTTTTCCGGTTCGAACGCGCCCCAGCCGCCGTCGCTGCTCTGCATGCCGACGACCCATTCGCGCGCACGCGCCATCGAATCGCGATACGTATCCGACTGCTTGAGCTTCTGCGCGCGGTCCATCGCCATCACGACCACGGCCGTATCGTCGACGTCCGGGTAGTGCGCGTTCGCGTACTGGAACGCCCAGCCGCCGGGCCGCACGTGCGGGCGGCGCGAGATCCAGTCGCCGCGCACGTCGAGGATCTGCAGCGGACGCAGCCATTCGAGGCCGCGCAGCACGGCTTCTTCCGCGCGCGCATCGCCCGTCTCGAGCAGCGCATGCGCGGCGAGCGACGTGTCCCACACCGGCGACAGGCACGGCTGGCAGTACGCTTCGTCCTCGTGCACGACGAGCAGCTTGTCGAGCGCCTTGCGCGCGATCGCACGGTTCGGATGATCTTCCGCGTAGCCGAGCACGTCGTACATCATCACCGCGTTGGCCATCGCCGGATAGATCGCGCCGAGGCCGTCCTCGCCGTTCAGGCGCTCGTCGACGAACGACACGGCCTGGCGGATCGCCCGTTCGCGCGTATAGCTCGGGAACAGGCCGTCGACCGCGCGCAGCGCATGGTCGACCACCCGGAAGAACGCGAACCAGCCGGCGCTCTGGTGGCCCTGGCGCGGCAGCAGGCCGGCGTTGACAGGCGGATCGATGAACAGCTCGTCGATGCGCACGCCGCGCGGGTTCTTCGCGATCGGGCGCTTCGCGTTCAGCACGAGCAGCGGCACGATCACGGTCCGCGCCCAGTACGACACCTTCGACAGGTGGAACGGGAACCACTGCGGCAGCAGCATGATCTCGACCGGCATCATCGGCACCGCGCGCCACGGAATCGCACCGTACAGCGCGAGCTGGATGCGCGTGAACACGTTCGACATCTCGGCGCCGCCCATCGCGTGGATCGCGCGGCGCGCGCGCTGCATGTGCTCGGCGTTCTCGTCGTCGCCGATCACCTTCAGCGCGAAATACGCCTTCACGCTCGCGCTGATGTTCGGCGCGCCGTCGGTGAACAGCGGCCAGCCGCCGTCGGCCTGCTGGATGCGGCGCAGATAGTTGCCGATCTTCTGTTCGAGCTCGAGGTTCGGTGTCTCGCCGAGATAGTGGACGAGCAGCACGTATTCGGCCGGAATCGTCGAATCGGCTTCGAGTTCGTAGACCCAGTGTCCGTCCGCTTGCTGCGCGGCCAGCAGCGCGTCGGTCGCACGTGCGACAGCCGCGTCGACGCCGGCCGGCACGGCGCCGGCGGACAAGGTAGCCATTTCGGTGAGATCGTTCATCGGTCCCTCTCTTATTGTGTCTGGAGCACGTCCGCGGCCAGCTGGCCGGAACGGATCGCGCCCTCGATCGTGGCGGGCAAGCCGGTGGCAATCCAGTCGCCCGCCAGCACAAGATTGGTCCAGCGCGTACGCACGGCCGGACGTTTCATTTCCTGCGACGGCACCGCCGCAAAGCCCGCGCGCGGCTCGACGACGAGCTGCCACGCGGGGATGGTTTCCGGGTTCGCGCCGGTCACGCGCGCGACGTCTTCCCAGATGCGCCGCGCGAGCGTGTCGCGCGGCACGTCGAGCCAGCGGCCCGCGTCGCGGATCGTCGCCGCGAGCTGGCCGCCGCCGTTGCGCACCGCATCGACGACGCCGTTGACGACGGTCGTCTGCAGCGGATGGCCGGCCGGCGTTTCGACCGCGAAATACGCGGTCACGACCGCGCTGAACGTGTCGGGCGCGGTGAGCTCGGGCACGAGCGGCTGCGCGACCTCGGGCGGCACGGCCAGCACGACCGCGTCGCCCGGCGCGAGATCGATGCGCTCGCCGCCGGCCGAAACCGCATCGACCGCGTTGCCGTGCGCGCCGAATTCGAATGCGTCGAGTCGCGAATTCAGCCGGATCTGCGCGCCGCCGTGCTGCAGCATCCGCAGCGCCGGCTCGACGAATGCGCTGCCGAGCCCGTGGCGCGCGACGAGCGGACGGCTGCCGGGCCCGCCCGCGGCAAACGTGCCGCACAGCGCGGCGCGCGCGAGCTCGGCGCTCGCGTGGCGCGGCTCGACGTTCAGCACACCGAGGAAATATGGCCGCAGCCAACGATCCCACAGCACGCCGTCGCATCGCATCGTCTGTGCGAGCGAGCGGCCCGTGCGCGCGAACGCGAGCGGCGCGAGCGCGAGGTAGTCGAGCGGTGTCGTGCCCGGCGCGCGCGACGCGGCATCGAACAGCCACGACGGCCAGCGCCCGTTGCCGAAGCGCAGCGTCCAGCGCTGCAGCGATGCGATGTCGACGACCGGACATTCAGGCAGCGCGGGCCCCGCGAGCTGGTCGGCCGCGCCGATCGCGCGCAGGTAGCGCTGCGTCGCGGCTTGCCCCGCGAACACCGTGTGCAGCCCGCTGTCGAGCGTCGCGTTCAGCGTCCCGTCGAACCACGAGCGGCAGCGGCCGCCCGCATGCGCGTGCGCGTCGTGCAGCACGATGCGCCGCCCGCGGCGCTGCAGCTCGACCGCGGCCGACAGGCCCGCGAGTCCGGCGCCGATCACGTGGACGGTTCTGGGCATCGACTCGGCCGGTTCAGAACAGCGCGTAGCGCGCGGCGATCATCAGCATGCGCGCCTTCGGCTTGCGCAGCGGCGCGCGCGGCGCGGCAAAGCCGCGTGCGACCGCGGCTTCGAGAATGCAGCGATACGCGCCCGACATGATGCGCGGCGCCTTCACCTGCGCACGCGGGCAGGTATCCATCACGGCATCGGCCTGGCGGAAGTGCTCGAGCGCGCGCTCGACGAGCGTCGCGCACACGCGCGGCAGCGCCGGATCGCGCACGATCGTCGCCGGATCGGTGATCGCGATGCCTTCGCGCTCGAGCAGCTCGCGCGGCAGGTAGCAGCGATTGATCGCCGCGTCGTCGTCGATGTCGCGCAGGATGTTCGTCAGTTGCAGCGCGCGGCCGAGGTGGTGCGACAGCGTGATCCCTTCGGCTTCCGGCATCCCGAAAATCCTCACCGACAGCCGGCCGGCCGCGCTCGCCACGCGATCGCAGAACAGGTCGAGTGTCGGCTCGTCGGGCGCGCAGATGTCTTCGACCGCGTCCATCGCCATCCCGTCGATCATCGCGTGGAAATCGGCGCGCTGCAGGTTGAACGCGCGGATCTCGCGGTCGAGCGCAGCCAGGTGGCGCGGCGGGCGGCCCGCGAAGCACGCGTCGATGTCCGCGCGCCAGCGATCGAGGCCCGCGTGGCGCTTCGCGCGCGGCAGGTCGCTGTCGGCGATGTCGTCGACCGCGCGGCAAAACGCATAGACCTGGAACATCGCATCGCGCTGCACGGCCGGCAGGATGCGCATCGCCAGGTAGAAAGAACTGCCCGATGTAACGGCAGCGGCGTCGGTTTCTTGTTCGTCCACGACGGAATTGGAAACGGCCAAGACGAGCTCCACGGAGACACCCACGCGGGGCGATTGAAGAAGCCATGCCCGGCTGGGATGGTCAGGGCGTCAAATGCGTGCGAGATATGCGAACGATCGACGCAGACAGGCACAAATTACCGGCCGGAAGCCGGAATTGGGCGAAAGTATAGCAATCTTTGAAGTTCGATGGCGGACACGCGCCACGCCCGGCGGGGCGCCGGAGGCCGGCGCGGCCGGCCTCGGCGGGAAACGGCGCCGCGCGGCACCGGCGGCGCGTCAGCCGTAAACGATGTCGCGCTGCAGATCGAGCGCAATGAGCCCCATTTCGCGCGTGAGCTGCAGCATCGAGCGGCGTTCGAGGCGCGAGCCCATGAAGCTCGTCACGCGGCCGTCGGGCTCCGCAGTGAACTGGAACACCGCGCCGCCGGTGCCGAACCACGCGCCCGGCACGTCGGCCGATTCCTTCCAGTCGATCTGTTCGAACACGCGCGCGATGCCCGCGCGCACCAGGTCGCCCGGGCCGATCGGCGGCGCGATGTCGCCCAGGTCGTCGAGCGAATAGGGGCCGGGTTTGTCCGGCTTCCGGTAGAAGAGATAGTCGACGTTCATGGGGCGCAATCGCGAGTAAAGCAACAAATTAGCGTGCTTCGGCACAAATTCAAATCGGATACGAACGAAATGTGGCCTGCACGAGACAAGCGGGACGGATCGCGACCGGCCGCGCAACCGCGCGCGCGTCCGCGTCTGGATGCCGGCCGGTTCGTCTAAGATGACACCTTTCCCGAAAAAAATACGGACATCATGGAGACGAACGACACCGCCACCCCGCAGTCCGGCCATCCCGTTTTCGTGCTCGTGCACGGCGCCTGGCATGGCGCCTGGTGCTACACGCACGTCGCGGCTGCGCTGGCCGCGCGCGGCTACCTGTCGATCGCGCGCGACCTGCCCGCGCACGGCATCAACGCGCGCTTTCCCGCGTCGTATCTCGAACGCCCGCTCGACAAGGATGCGTTCGGCGCCGAGCCTTCGCCGGTCGCGAACACGACGCTCGACGACTACGCGACGCAAGTGATGCAGGCCGTCGACGACGCGTATGCGCTCGGTCGCGGCAAGGTCGTGCTCGTCGGGCACAGCATGGGCGGCCTCGCGATCACGGCGGCCGCCGAGCGCGCACCGGAGAAGATCGCGAAGATCGTCTATCTCGCGGCCTTCATGCCGGGCTCGGGCGTGCCGGGCCTCGACTACGTGCGCGCGCCGGAGAACAAGGGCGAGATGCTCGGCCCGCTGATGCTCGCGAGCCCGCGCGTCGCCGGTGCGCTGCGCATCGATCCGCACAGCGGCGACGCCGCGTATCGCGACACGATGAAGCGTGCGCTGTATGAAGACGTGCCGCAGGCCGACTTCGACGCCGTCGCGAACCTGATGACCTGCGACGTGCCGGCCGCGCCGTTCGCGACCGCGATCCCGACCACCGCCGCGCGCTGGGGCGCGATCGACCGCCACTACATCAAGTGTCTCGAGGATCGCGTGATCCTGCCCGCGCTGCAGCAGCGCTTCATCGACGAAGCCGACACGCTCGCGCCCGGCAATCCAACCCACGTGCACCAGCTCGACAGCAGCCACTCGCCGTTCATGTCGCAGCCGGCCGTGCTGGCCGGCGTGCTCGCCGACATCGCAAAAAGCTGAGCGGGGCGGGCGCGGTCTACGCGTAGGCCACCGAACGATCGCGCCCGAGGCGCTTCGCACGATAGAGCGCGGCGTCGGCCTCGTTGACCAGCACGTCGCTGGTCGGCACGCCCGCCTTCGCACACGTGCCGCCGACGCTCGCCGTCACCGGCACGCTGACACCCTCGGCATCGACCGGCACGCTGCCGATCGCGTCGCGCACCTTGTCGGCCACCCGCATCGCCTCGTCGAGATTCGTGCACGGCAGCAGCAGCGCGAATTCCTCGCCGCCGAAGCGGCCGAACGTATCCTGCGCGCGCACGATCGACGAGACGCGGCGCGCCGTCTCGCGCAGCACGGCGTCGCCGGCCGCATGCCCGAAGCGGTCGTTGATCGTCTTGAAGTGGTCGAGGTCGAACAGCAGCACCGACATGTCGCCGCCGTAGCGCTGCCAGCGCGCGAATTCGTCGCCGAGCCGCGCCTCGAAGAAGCGCCGGTTCGCGATGCCGGTCAGCCCGTCGCGATTCGCGTGTTCGCGCAGCTTCGCGACCGCTTCCTCGCGCTCGCGCTGCATCACGCTCACGTGCGTGACGTCCGAGATCGTCACGCACACGGCCTCGACGTCGCGGCCGCGCGTGAGCGGCATGAACGTGCAGTCCTGCTGCATGTAGTCGACGCCGCCGGTAATCGGGCGGTCGTGCTCGAAGCGGAACAGGTAGGGCCGCTGCTCCCACGAGCTGAAGGCGAAGCTGCCGAGCTGGAACACGCTCTCGAGCTTGCGCGACAGCCACGCGTGCGGCAGATCCGGAAAGCAGTCGAACAGGTTGCGGCCGATCACGTCGGCCGCCGGAATGCCGCTGTGATCCTGCATGAAGCGGTTCCACATCAGCACGGTCATCGAGCGGTCGAGCACGAACAGCCCGAAGCCGACCCGCTCGATCACGAGGTCGCTCAGCGACGGAGCGGCGGCCGTCATAGCGCGGACAGCAACGCGTCGAGCGCGTCACCCATCAGCCGGATCGAATCCTCGGCCATCAGCATCACGAAGTGAGCGCGGAACGTGTGGTCCTCGAGCCCGAAGTTCACCTCGAGCAGCAGCGCGTCGCTCCACGCGAGCGCGTTCGGCTCGAACACGTCGTCGAACGAAACGTTCGCACCGAGCAGCCCCGGCGGGAAGAACACGGGCTTGCGGCCGAGCTCGTCGAGGATCGACGCGACGCATGCGCCCATCAGCACGTTTGCAACGTCGAACACGAGTTCGTCGGGCGTCGCCATCCCGCCATAGACGCCGTCGCCGAACGTGCGGTCGACGACCGACATGAGCCGCGCGACGCCCGACGTGCGGCACAGCACGATCGCCTCGCCCTTGATGTCGGACCGGAAACCCTGGCGCACGGCGGTCACGTTGTCGTGAATGCCCGTCATCTCGCGCAGCGCGTTGCCCGCGTCGGCTGCCTTCACGACGCGCACGCGCGGCACCGACAACTCGATGAAGCGCCCGAGCAGCAACGCAAGCCGCGCGGCGGCGCGGCCCATTGCAAGGTTGGCGATCTCCTGCAACGCGTCGCGTTGCTCCGCCGTGAACACCGAGTCAGGCATACAACCCATACTCCTTGAGAATGGGCAGCAATGCCTCCGACGTCACGGGCTTGGCTACGAATGCGATCGCGCCCAATTCACGCACGCGTGCTTGCGCCTGCGGCTGGATATCGGCGGATACCACGATCACGAACGTGTTCAGATCTTCGTGGCGCAGTGTCTCGAGGACCTGATATCCGCTCATGTCGGGCATCGTCAGGTCCAGAAACATCACGGAAGCTTTGCCGTCACGATAGAGCGCCAAGGCCTCGCGACCATTCGCGGCATACGCGACTTCAACGTCCCAGTCTCCCGGCAGCGCCTTTGTCAGAAGTTTGCGAGCGAGCAGCGAATCGTCGGCAATTACAATCGGCAAAGGCATGGGGCGATGCAGTATACGGAATGGTCTCTCTCGCGTTAACGACCGCGCGGCGCACTTCTTTAGGGGGCCGTGCGATCGGGCGCAGGCAACCGCCTTGCAGCCGTGCGCGGGCGTCGCGACGCAGGTGCGCGCGATGCCCGCGCGGCGATCGCCGGCGGGCGCATATATCTGTCATAGGGAAAGCAAGGCGCGATTCTCGGAGTAAACCGGAGGCGATGCAACTCGCCATTTTCACCATTTCGAACAGAATCGCTCCGATCGCGCGCCATTCCGGAAACAGTCCCGATTATTTTCGAGATAAGCACGCAAGATTTTTCCTTGTGTACGTTTGCGCTGCCGGATTCGTCGCGTTTTCAATCTGACATTCTCCCCCTGTCGGAACCGACAGGATCGCGTCGTTGCGGGGCTGCGCGGCGGGGCATCGCAACTCGTTTATGATGGCAGGCACCTCCGCTTCACCCTCTGCTTCGATGACGTCCGACCGGCCTGCCGACTCCCACGCTCCCGCCTCCCCGCCCGCCGACGACTGGCAGGACGACGGCAGCTACGCGTCCGGCGCACCCGAACACGATTTCGCGGTGCGCCGCGTGACGCTGATCGTGCTGCTCGTCGCGGCGATCGTGCTGCCGTGCATCTACGTGGTGGTGATGGCGTACAACGACCTGAAGACCCGCGAGGCCGCCGCGAGCGACGTGACGATGCGCACGGTGCGGGTCGCCGAGGAGCATGCGCTCAAGGTGTTCGACCTGAGCGAGACGCTCGATGCGCGCATCGTCGACCTCGTGCAGGACATGGACGACGCCACCGTGCGCAACAAGGAATCCGACATCCACGAAGCGCTGAACACGATCGGCGGCGGCTATCCGCAGGTGGCCGCCGTGTCGATCTTCGGCGCGAGCGGGATGCTGCTCGCCAACAGCCTCTACTACCCGGCGCCGTATGCGTCGATCGCGAACCGCGACGACTTCGCGGGCATCCGCGACGGCAAGGTCATCGAACACATCTCGCGGCTGATGATGGGGCCGCTCAAGCTCGAGAACATTCCGGTGTTCAACACGGGCGTCGCGCGCCGTCATAGCGACGGTTCGTTCGCCGGAATGGTGTCGATCGCGCTGAAGTCGTCGTATTTCAATGCGTTCTATCGCGACCTGCTCGGCGGTGCGAGCACGCCGATGACGATGGCGCTCGCGCGCTCGGACGGCGCGGTGATCGCGTCGTATCCGCCGCCGCCGTCGCTCGCGCACACCGATCGCTCGGTCACGTTCGGCAACGCGCGCAACGATGCGCGTGCAGGTGTCGTACGCGTACGCCACGAAGGCGCGAGCAGCGAGATCGTCGCGTACCGCCAGGTCGGCAGCTATCCCGTGTACGTGACCTGCTCGTACCGCACGTCGGCGATCTGGCATGAATGGTACGAACACCTGAGCGTGCTGTTCCTCTCGATGTTCGCGCCGTCGATCGCGCTGTGGTCGGTGATCTGGCTGTCGCTCAAGCGGCTGAAGGCGGAAGAGGAGGCATGGGATCGCTGGCAGGCCGAAGCATCGATGCGGCGTTCGATCGAGTCGGCATACCGGCAGTCGCGCAAGATGCAGGCGCTCGGCAATCTCGTCGGCAGCGTCGCGCACGACTTCAACAACCTGCTGATGATCATCTCGAGCAACGTGCAGATCGCGCGGCGGCGCGGCGTCCAGCATCTCGACAAGGAACTCGGCGCGATCGAACGCGCGCTGAAGAACGGGCAGTCGCTCACGCGCCAGCTGCTCGGCGTCGCGCGCAAGCAGCCGCTGCACAACGAGACGATCGACGTCGGCCAATGGGTCGGCACCTGCCGCGAACTGCTCAAGACGTCGCTCGGTTCGACGTCGTCGCTGGTCGTCGCGATCGAGCCCGGCGTCTGGCCGATCCGCGTCGACGTCGCGGAACTCGAGCTCGCGGTGATCAACCTCGCCGTCAACGCGCGCGATGCGATGGCGACGGGCGGGCGCTTCACGGTCGGTGCGCGCAACGTGACGCTGCGTCGCGAGGACGGCTTCCCGCTGACCGGCGATTTCGTACAGATCTCGCTCGACGATACGGGTTCGGGCATGGCGCCCGACGTGCTCGCGCGCGCCTTCGAACCGCTGTTCACGACGAAGGCGCAGGGGATGGGGACGGGGCTCGGCCTGCCGCAGGTGTTCGCGTTCTGCGAACGCTCGGGTGGCCTTGCGACGATCGACAGCGCGGTCGGCGCCGGCACGTCGGTGCGCCTCTATCTGCCGCGCGCACGTGCCGAGGACGTCGTCGCGCGGCCGCCGGCCGTCGCGCACGACGCAGGCACCGGCGCGCTCGCGGGCCTGCACGTGCTGCTCGTCGAGGACAACAGCGAAGTCGCGGCCGGCACGGAGGCGCTGCTGTCGCTGCTCGGACACCGCGTGACCTATGCGCCCACCGCCGACGACGCGTTGCGCCTGATCGAGGGCGCGGCCGCGAACGATGCGTTCGACCTCGTGATTTCGGATATCCACATGCCGGGCCGCCTGAACGGCATCGACCTCGCGGAAGCGGTCGACAAGCGGCCGGGGAAGCTGCCCGTGATTCTCGTCACGGGTTACGCGGAGGAGCTCGACCGCACCCGCACCGTCAACGTCCGCGTGCTGTCGAAGCCGTTCGACATCGCGCTGCTCGACGAGATCCTGCTGGGCATCCGCGACGCACGCGACGCGCGGCACGCCGGCGCGTGACCCGCGGCATGCGGGCCGGCGCCGGCGGCTGAACGGGCGTGACGCTCAGGCCGGCGTCATCAGGCGGATTTCAGCAGGCGCACCCAGCCCGCGTAGCGATCGACGAAGCCCTGCAGGAACTTGCGGGTGTCCTCGCTGACGATCTGGCCTTGATCGTCGATGCGTGCCGGATCATGCTTGATGAACATCTCGGGCTGGCCGAGCGTCTTCACGTCGAGGTACGCGAGCACGTTGCGCAGGTGCTGCTGTGCGAGCGCGGTGCCCACGGCGCCCGGCGACGTGCCGAGTACCGCGCCCGGCTTGCCCGACCACGAGTTGGAACCCCACGGGCGCGAGCCCCAGTCGAGCGCGTTCTTCAGCACGCCCGGAATCGACCGGTTGTACTCGGGCGTGACGAACAGCAGCGCGTCGGCGGCTTCGATCGACTGCTTGAAGCGCTTCGCGACTTCCGGGAAATCCGCGTCGTAGTCCTGGCTGTACAGCGGCAGTTCGCCGATCTCGACGAACTCGAACGAAAAATCGGCGGGGGCGAGCGAAATCACGGCGTGCGCGAGCGCACGGTTCGTCGAAGCACGGCGCAGGCTGCCGACGACGACCGCAATACGATAGGACATGGCATTCTCCTTCCGGTGAGTGAGGAATCGGATCGATTGCTTCCGAATGGGCGACAAAGGTCTGTTTATAGGCAAGCCAGCCCGCGAGCCGTCCCACGGGGCCGTCCGGCCGACTTTCCACAAGGTTTTCCACAGAAATTGTGGATAACTCGACCGTTATGTTCTGACGTTACAGATTGCCCGCCGCGCGGCGCCGTCGACGCGCGAGCCGGGGTTCGGCAAGCATAGCGCAGCGCGCCGGCCGGTTTCATGAAATCGTGACGGAACATGCGTTGCGGGCAGGCGGCGCGCCCAGTAAGCTGCTCGCACCACGATGCGCGCGCGGTGGCGCAGGCGCGATCGTTTCGAAACACCCCAATCCAGACATGCCGTCCGACTACGACGATCCCGTTTATCTCGCGCAACTGCGGCGCGACCTGCTGCGCTTCGCGCGACTCCAGCTCCGCGATGCCGACGCGGCCGAAGACGCCGTGCAGGAAGCCCTGACCGCCGCGTGGTCGCACGCAGGCGATTTTGCCGGGCTGTCGGCCCACAAGACCTGGGTGTTCGGCATCCTGCGCAACAAGCTGATCGACGTGCTGCGCGCGCGGCAGCGGACGGTCAACCTGTCCGCGCTCGACGCCGAACTCGACGGCGAATCGCTGCTCGATCGCGAACTGTTCAAGGAGAACGGGCACTGGGCCGCGCATGCGAAGCCGCGACCGTGGCCGAAGCCCGAGACGCTGTTGCAGCAGCAGCAGTTCTGGACGCTGTTCCAGGTCTGCCTCGACCACCTTCCGGAGCAGATCGGGCGCGTGTTCATGATGCGCGAATTTCTCGATGTCGAGATTCCGGACATCTGCAGCGAATTGACGCTGACGACGAATCATTGCAGCGTGCTGCTGTATCGGGCGCGCACGCGCCTGCGAACCTGCCTGAGCGAAAAAGGACTGACGACCGAAGATGCTGCCGGGGAAATGTACTGACATCACGCGACTGCTGTCGGATGCGCTCGACCGGCATCTGACACTGCACGAGCGACTGCAGGTGCGCGTGCATCTGCCGACCTGCAGCGGATGCAGAGCCTATCGCGGACAGATTTCGCTGTTGCGGACGGCCGCGAAAGCGGCGGCGGGGCAGGAACCGGACGACGGCGATGCGTCGTCCGGGGAGCGTTAAGACTCGGTTCGTGTTGCCGCTACCGTTCGCGTCGCGGGCGTCGGATTGCCCGGCGATCGCGCAGGCGGTGAATGCCGGTGCTTACGCCGGGCTGATGCAATAAGAAAAATACGGTGGGAAAGAATTATTCGAACAGCGCCTTCACCGATTCGGGCGGCCGGCCAATGGCTGCCTTGCCGCGATACACGACGATGGGCCGCTGCAGCAGAATCGGATGCGCGGCAATCGCGGCATAGGCGTCGGCGTCGGTCAGATCGGCGCGCGCCAGATCCAGCGCCTTGTACGGCTCCTCGCCGTCACGCAACATGTCACGGACCGGGCGGCCGAGTTGCCGATGCAGCGTTTCCAGTTCCTCGACCGTCGGCGGCGTCTTCAGGTACTCGACGACATTCAGCGGCGTGCCGGCGGCATTCAGCGACTCGACCAACGCAAGCGTCTCGCGCG
This sequence comes from Burkholderia sp. BCC1972, assembly GCF_905339605.1. Classification (NCBI taxonomy): domain Bacteria; kingdom Pseudomonadati; phylum Pseudomonadota; class Betaproteobacteria; order Burkholderiales; family Burkholderiaceae; genus Burkholderia; species Burkholderia sp. BCC1972. The sequence goes on from NZ_CAJPGH010000004.1 coordinate 381,128, forward strand.
ACTTCGAGCATCGGGGGTTGTGGTAGATCGTGATCATCATTCAGGCCTGGATGGTAGAGCCCTGTATTGTAGCCAGTCTGGGATGGGGATTCGGAGGGACGCGGTCGCGTATGGATTCGTTGAATCGGCGGGGCGACGCATCGCGAACTGAAGGCTCGAAAGGGGAGTACGGTCCGGAAAGCGCGCGTCGACGAATGGATGTGTTTATGCGCATAAAGACGGGCGGTGCATTGTTGCGGGACGAGGGGGATGGATCTGCGAGCCAATTCCTCGTGACGGCCGCAGCGCTGAATGAGTGGTACGGGGGATAGCGTAAACCGATTGGTTTATGCGCATAAAGCCGGCGATCGTCGGGGGACATGTATCGCGATCCATGGCGGACCGTATGTCGATAACGCCACGGCACCGAGGGATCGCTGCATCGATACGCGGACTCGCCACAGCATCATCGTGCATCGGATTCACGTGGAGGCTGCACATGGCCCGTCGCTGCTCGCCATCGAGCGCCACCGGTTTATGCGCATAAACGTCGCGTCTGAACAGGACCTCACATCCGCGCATGCGCGTTCAACGACACGCAACACCGAAGCGCAATGCGGGGGGATGTACCCAAAGAAGGCCCTCGCTCGTGAATGCCCAGCTGTTGCAGCACAAGGTTGGCCGCTCGATCTCGGTCGAGTTTATGCGCACAAACTTACCGGCTTTCCCACACACCCACGCCATCCGTCGAAAGGGCAGTGCATACGGGATATCGCAGAGCGCGATCACTCACCCGACGACACCGCACGCGATGACACATCCATCCAGCATTCCATCGACGAAGCAAGGCATCCGCGACACCATCCAATCGAGTCACCGATCTCCTCAGGCTCGTTTATGCGCATAAACCGATAGCCCGAATGGCTAATGCGTAGTTGTCGAACGACAATTTCATTGAAATTCAAATATCGTCCTGTAGAATTCCAACGACCAAAACAGGAGTGAAAATTGGCCGCGGAAATCATTGCAGTCACTCAACAAAAAGGTGGCGTCGGCAAAAGCACGATTGCCATGCACCTCGGCGCCGCGTTCCATGAAAAAGGGAAGCGCGTCCTCGTCATCGACGCAGACCGTCAAAACACGCTGGTTCACTGGTCGAGCGCGGCCGGCGACAGCGAAAACGGCATCCCGTTTCCGGTCGTCAACCTTGCCGAAGCCGACGGCCAGATCCATCGCGAGATCAAGAAGTTCATCAACGACTACGACATCATCGTCGTGGACTGCCCGCCGTCGATCACCGAGAAGGTCTCCGGCGTCGTCCTGCTGGCCGCATCGATTGCCGTGATCCCGACTTCGTCGTCGCCGGCCGACTACTGGTCGAGCGTCGGGCTGGTCAAGCTGATCCAGCAGGCGCAGGTCATGAACGAAGACCTCCGCGCGGTCTTCCTGCTGAACAAGACCGAAGAGAAGCGCATGCTGACCCGCGAGCTGAAGCGCGCGCTCGAGGAGCTCGGCTTCCCGTTGCTGAAAACGCAGATCCCGACACGGGAAGCGTACAAGCAGGCGATGGCGCTCGGTCAGACCGTGCTGCAGATGAACGATCGCGGCGGCAAGCTGGCCGCCACCGAAATACGCGCATGTGCCGACGAAATCGTCGCCATGCTGCCCTGACTTTATGCGCATAAAGGAGTCACATGAAACCCTCCCAATTTGCCAAAGGATTCCAAGCGCGCCCGGATATCACGACGAGCGAGAAGCGCACGGCGCTCGACCGGCTCAATGCGATCGACGGCATCGTCAAGTCCGAGACACCCACGCCGACGCCGATCAAATCCGCCAAGAAAGACATCGCGCCGCCGCCCGCTCCGGAACTGACGATCGATCCGTCGATCGACGAGTCGCCGCAATATCGCGCGTGGCGCCTCGAGAATCGCTACGCGCCGGGCCAGGTGATCGAGCTGTCGCTGAAGGCGATCAAGCATAGCCCGTTCAACCCGCGGCACTTCTATCTGAAGTCGTCGATTGCCGAACTCGCGGTCAACCTTGCCAAGCAGGGGCAGCAGCAGGCCATCCACGTGATTCCGGATTACGACAACCCGGGCACGTATTTCGTCAGCGACGGCGGGCGCCGCGTGCGGGCGCTGAAGGAAGCGAACAAGGAGTCGGTCAAGGCGATCGTGATCGACGTGCCGATCGGCATCCAGAGCTACAAGCTCGGCTACGACCTGAACGTCCAGCGCGATTCGCAGACGGTGTTCGACAACGCCGTCGTGTGGCGTCGCTTCCTCGACGACAAGCATTTCCAGAGCCAGAAGGAGCTCTCCGAGCACCTCGGCCTCGACGAGTCGACGGTGGCCGTCGCGCTGTCGATCGGCAAGCTGCCGGAATCGATCATGCAGGAAATGGTCGCGCGCCCCGACCGCTTCGGTTCGAACATGGCGTATCAGGTCGGCCGCTATCACAACGCGCGCGGTACCGAGGCGACGCTGCGGCTGATCAACAAGATCGTGTCGGACGACCTGAGCACACGCCAGGTGTCGGACATCGTCAAGGGCCGCGTCGCAGCGCAGGAAACGCCGAAGGCTGCAGGCCGTCAGCGCTATGCGCAGCGTCTCGAGATCAAGCTCGGCGGTAAATCGGTCGGCGACCTGAAGTCGTATGGCGAAGATCGCATCGAATTGCGCCTGCGCGGCCTCCCGAAGGACAAGCGCGACGCGATTCTCGAGCAGCTCGAGCGGATGCTGTTGTCGGAGTGATGGAAACGGCCGGCAGGGCCTGGTGAGGACACCGGGCCCGCCCCACTAGGGGCAAGGCCGGCGGCGGCCCGTCAGCGGGCCTGAGCGGGCCTCAGGCGGCCCGCGACTGGTTCAGTGTGAACGACAGCAGGTCGCCGTCCGTCGGCTCGCCCCAGGTCTTCTGGGCCAGCCAGTCGAAAAAGGCCGTCTCGGCCAGCTTGGAATCGAGGCCGCGCTTGCGCCAGTCGTCGCGCAGATGCGAGCCCATCGTCGGCAGCGCCTCCGATTCGAACGACTCGCGCGCCACTTCGCGCTCCGCGTCGCCCTGCTCTTCGTAGAGCACCTTCGCTTCCTTGCGGCGGAACGCCGCGAACTCGCTCAGCAAGCGCGCCTTCAGATCGTCCGGCTGGGCCGCCGCGACCTTCGCGGACGGCGTGCCGGCAGGCAGCGCGTCGACCGACTCGACCGGCGGCGCATAGCCCTTCTTCAGCGCATCCTTGAACAACGCCGGCGCGCTGCGCACCGGCGGCAGCGTCGTGCTGCGCATCCGCTGTTCGGTCATCTGCAGGGCGGCGCGAATCCGGTTCTCCTCGCTGTCCGCATAGAGCGTCTGCGCTTCCTTCAGCGGGATCCCGAGCTTGACCATCCGGTCGACCAGCGTGCTGTCGAACACGTTCGGGTGTTCATCGAGCGCGAGCATCGGCTGCTTGCGTTCGGTCACGCGGAACTGGATCTCGGCCACCCGCCGCCCTTCGCGGTGCTCGATCAGCTCGACGAAGATGTTGGTGACCGCGTTGACTTCCGCGATCGCGGGACGCAGGTAGTCGCGCTTGAAGTACTTGTACTCGCGCTTCGCCTCGTCGCCGGCTTCCGTATCGGGCGTACCCGACAGGATCGGCCGCCACCATTCCCACGGCTCGCGCATCGTCAGGTGGCTCGGGTTCGTCAGGTAGCGCACGCAGATCTCGTACAGCGCGAGACCGGCGCTGCTGCGCAGCTGGCTCTGGAACTGCAGGCTCAGGCGCGCGTACTGGACCGGGTCGAGCAGCTTCTTCTTGATCTTCGGTGCGAACGAGAATTCGACCCACACGCGGCGGGTCGTCGGATCCTCGAGAATTTCCGCGTCGGCGATCAGCGTCGAGATCCCCCACTTGCGGCCAGGCTTCTGGCTCGACGTCCCCGTGCTCCATTCGACCTGCACCGACACCATGCGGCGCAGGTGTTCCTTCACCAGCGCGGTGTCGTTCGAATCGAAAGCGGAGTTGGCGACGATGTCCGACAGCAGCGCGCGATACGTGTCGCCCGAGTCGTCGGCCTGCTGCGCGACGGCCAGCAGGACATTGAACAGCTTGCGAGTGAGGAGCGTGATCTTGCCGCTTTTCGGCTGAATGGCAATCGCCTCGACGGCCTTGCGCAATTCGGCTGAACTGGCACTCACCACATCCACATCGGTTTTCTTGGCGCGCTTCGTCGTGGCCATACGTCGGGTCGGAGGTGAAGTTTCCCGGAAGGATAGCGCCTGCGGTGATGTGCGTCCAGAACGACATGCTCACCATAGCCGGTGAAGCGCGCATGCAAAACGGCGCTCACCCCAACCACTCCCGAAAACCCTCACCGGTCCGCCATTGCAGCGTTCCGGACTCTTCCAGACGTGCCGCGGGATGCGCGGATTCACAGAATTTCACCTGTGCACGACACGTGCGGAATTCGCTCCCGTATCGGCTCACCTTTGAATTTGTCGTAATTTTGCGACTGCACGGCCGTGCGTTTTGCACAGGGTCGCGATTGTCCGTCGCTGTGCGTCCCCGATCGCTCACGGGCGCCTGTATGCATGTACAGGCACGGTTCGCGGAGGGACAGGGATCGGGTCAGACGTTCGAAAAGACACCGCCGAAACCGGCCCGTACGGCCCGACCGGACCTGATTTGCAGGCCTGGGCGCGCATTGTACAGCGCACCAATAGGATCAGGTCCCGAAAATACTCACCTTGAGCACAGCAAGTTCTTTCGTCCGGATGCCGACGAATGCCCGGCACGCGCGGGATTGGCTGGCAACGCCTCCCGAAAACGCTCACCTTTCGGAAAAAATGCTGTGCCGCAACGGGCACGGAAATGGCTCCCGAAAAACCTCACCGTAACCGCCACAGTATCAAAAACCTCAATGCGTTCCGATACTTATGCTCAGAAGGCATTTGGCTGTGCATCATGGACATCCCCCGAAAAGCCTCACCTTTAGACGGGAATCCTTCATACGACAACGGTATGTCGCCCCCCGAAAAATCTCACCTGTGCCAAAAAGTGGCACAGCAAAAACGAGATTTCTTCCAGTCCTGGCGGGCTTTTCGGCGAATCCGGCCGATCACAGGTCCCGAAAAGCCTCACCTTTGACCATTTTTCGGGCAAATTCCATTCCCGAAAAGCCTCACCTGTGGGCACGTACAAAGCCTGTGATCCATGCCCCGAAAAAGCTCACCTTAGTGGGATCAGGGCAGGAAAACCCGGATTTCCCTCCCGAAAAACCTCACCTTTAGGGCATCACAGGCCCCTGTGCGCACTTTTGCTGTGCAAAATGGCGCTCGCGTCCCGGAAATCCTCACAGCAAAATCCCGCGGAGTCCCGTGAAACCTCACCTTTCGCCAAAACTGCCCAAAAGATGGGCAGAATCGGGGCGCGAAGAAGGTCCCGCAAGTTCTCACCTGTGTCTGCACAGGCAGAAAACTGTGCAGACAGGCATAGCGCGGGTTCCGTGGCTGTGTGGCCCCGAAAACCCTCACCTTTGGGAAATCTCGTGTTTCACTGTGATCCCGAATCCGCTCACGATCTTTCCTGCAACGGCTCACGCTGCTCCCTGAACCCCATCACGTCAGCTCCCGCAGAAGATCACCTTGGCTCCCGTAAAACTTCACCTTGTCGGCCGGAAAGCCTTGCTACGTAAGGCTGTGCCGTGGCGTTAACGTTTTTAACTAAGGGTTCAAGGGTGTTTACTTCTAATACTCTCAAGACATCGGCTGACGAGTTTTCCACAGACACCCCAACCCCTGAACACCCACAGGCAACGGGATCCGTTGTCATGTGAAACAAACGCCGAAATTCGGGGTCTGCAAGAAAACGCTTGTAAGACAAAGACTTGGCTGACTTTCTTCGCTTTGTTTCACGGAATCCTTGAGCACAGTCGACCAGATCGGCTCACAGATCCGATTTCTGTGCGAAGCGACGTAAATTCACCACGTCCGCACAAAACAAGTATCAAGAAATACGTATTTCGTTATGATTGCCACATTTCAATGTCTGTGAGCACTGTCATGACCCTGGACGAAATGCGCCAAGTCATTCGCGACGAACTGGAATCGCTGCGTGCCAGCGGTGCACGCCGTCAGGAATTGTCGCTGCATGCCTGCAAGCGTTTGTTCTTCGATCTCGGCATCCGTCCGTCGGCCGCCAACGTTCGCGATCTCACCCAGACCGGCAGCGCCAGCGACATTCCGAAAGATATCGACCATTTCTGGGAGCGCATCCGTTCCGCGTCCAAGATCCGGCTCGACGGAGCAGCCATCCCGAAGGCCGTCGAGGAAAAAGCCGGCGCCTTGCTCGGTGCACTCTATGAAGAAGCACTGAAAGCAGCTCGCGACAGTCTCGATAGCGATCGCGAACAGGTTCGGGCCAGCGTGGCCGACGCCGAGCAGCGGTTGCGCGACGCAACCGTCCGCCAGGAAACGCTCGAAGCGGCGCTCGCCCGCGGCGAAACCCGAAACGAACAGCTGCAGGCCCGCGTGACCGAACTCGAGGTTCAACTCGCGTCTCAATCGACACACGGTTCGGCAAGCGAAGCGACGTTACTCACCACAGTCGCCCGACTGGAGAAGGAACTCGCCGCGGCAGCGGCCCGTATCGACACCGAGCAGGCGCAAAACGCGACGCTTCGCGACCGCATCGATGCATTGCAAGCTGAATTGCAGCAACGCACGGAGCACTACGCGCAGCAAATCAAGGACGCCGTGGCCGAAGCCGAGCGCCGCGTGAAACCGATGCTGGTCGAGCTGGATTCGTTGCGCAGCATGGCGTCGACCTACCAGAGTGGCTTGCGCGACGTTCAGCGCAAGGAATTCGATTTCCTGCAGCAATTGAGTTCGGCCAAGGCCCGCGCGGATCGGCTCGAAGAACAGTTGCGTACGCAGGGCGATGAACTGGAACGTGCGACGCGCGACGTGAGTTCGTTACGTGCGAGCCGAGGGATGAATCCGGAAATCGCTGCGCTGATCCGGCGCCTGGCCGATGCCGGGCAACTGGATGCGGAAGCGTTTTCCGCGATCGGTACCGCGCTGGATCACGATATTCCGGTGCCGGCCCGGTGCCCGCATTGCGATGGGGAGCCGGAACTGTCGCACGGTGACGAAGGATTTGAAGTGGCGTGCCCGGAATGCGAACACGCTTCGGGCGCGTGGCCGTCGCGGTTCGAAGCCGTCGCGCGCTTTGCGCATTCCTGACCCGGAGATCGGCGGCACCCGCACAGGTGAGACGATTCGGGACGCTTGAGGTGAGGTTTTTCGGGAGCTGTGGAACGGTGAGGCTGCGCCACGCAAGGCTGCTCACGGATGGTATCGCGTGAGCAGCCGCATCAGGATCAGTGAGTTTCGTCGCTGTCGGTCGCGTCACCGTTGTGGTCGGCCAAGCCATCGCGCCAGTTCTTCCACGCGCGATGCAGGCGGTTCGACGAGATCGGCCGCATGAAGCCCAGCCATTTGCCGACGCGCTCGGGCGGCACGTCATGTTCGAACAGCTCGGCCGCATAGGTATTGCGCAGCGTTTGCGGGCTCGCGCGTGCGGTGCGCGACGACGTGAGCCCGGCCGATTCGACGATCGCGTCGATCGCGCGCAGCATTGTGGCCTTGTGCATCGGCCGCCCGGCATGCGATGCGGGGAATACGAGTTCTCCCGGGATCTCCTGGCGCTTGCGCTCGGTCAGCCATGCTTCGAGCAGCGCGATTGCAAACGAGGCCAGATGGGTTTCGCGCGCGTAATCCGGATGCGTCGACTCGATCTGCAATGACGTGCCGGTCGTATTGATGCAACTAATGGTGAGGGCACGCGCTTCGCCGGTCTTGATGCCGGCACCGAGAAACGCGGCAACGAGCGCGCGGTCGCGCCGCTCTTTCCAGTACGCGGAACCCGATACGCCGATCGGTGAGAACAGATAGGCGAGCAACGTCGCGCGTTCGGCCGGCGTGAGGAAACCGGTCGGCTCGTTGTCGCGTGCCTGGCGCCAGTTCGCTTCGCCATCCTGAGCAATGAAACGGGCCGGGTTGGTCGATGCGTATTCGGTACGCCGGATGTGATCGAGCACACGCTCGATCAGCCGCAAATAGCGCATGCGCTGCGTCTTCTTGATCGGCAGTTCGCCGACGAAGTTTGCAATGGTGGCCGTGTCGACCGTGGCCAGATTCTTCTGATGCGCACGCATCCACGCGAGAAAGGCGCCCCATTGCGCGCGATAGACGTCGGCTGACGAACGGCGATAGTCCTGCATCGCGAGCCACGCGTCGAACGCGGTTTCGGGTGAGAGGATCCAGTCGGACGCACCGCGGTCGAACAGATCCTTTTCTTCCGGGCGTGCAGCGGTGTCGGGAGAGGCGGGAAGGGACATGGTGTTAATTCCGTTAGTTGCGTATATGGTAGCCCTTTCCGCAACATGTCGGGCAGCAAGGGACTGAACCGGCCGCCGTGCGCCGCGGCCGGAGCCTGGCCGTCAGTCGCCCCACGCCTTGGACTGACGGTGAGCGCGCTCGCGGGGTGCCGTGCCGTGCGACGTTGCCGCGGCCTCGTACGCGAGGACCGCGAACGAAAAGACGGCGGGCAGCGCATTCGAGCGCCCGAAGTCGATCGGATCGTCCGTTTCGGGAAACGTCATGTCCGACGGCCGTTCGAATAATTGACGCATGCCGGCGTCGTGCCGGCTGGCAAAGCCGAGATCGGCGAGCGCCTCGGCTTCGATCGCGTGCAGCAGGCGCCACGTGAGCGGCACGCGCTGGCGGATGTAGCGCCCGGCGATATGCCGGACGATCAGCTCGAGATCATGCGCGGCAGCCTTGAAGCTGAGCGCGGCCAAATCTTGTTCTTCTGTCATTGCAGGCTCCTGTCGACCGGGACGGGCGCCTCGGTGCGCCGGCTCCGGCCCGTGCATGGCGGAATGTCCGTATACTGTACAAACATACAGTATTTTCCGCAACTGGCCTGCGATTGACCTTTCGGCCGACTATCCGCGTCGTCAGCGATGGATCACGATCAGCAATGCACGCGCTTCGGCCTTGCCGGGGTTGCGGATCGCATGCGGCTCGTCGGCCGGGTAGCGTGCCGTGTCGCCCGCCTTCAGGCGCCGGCTGGCCGCTGCGGCCTCGATTTCCATCGCGCCCTGCAGCACGGTGAGGTGCTCGCGCGTGCCGGGTTCGTGCGCGTTCGACACCAGTGCGCCGCCGCCCGGCAGCGTCAGTTCGTACCACTCGAACTTGCCGGCGAGGTCGATCGGGCCCCATACGCGCAACTGGTACCGGCCGTCGTGGCCGGCGAGTGTCGGGATGTCGTGCGGGCCGTCCACCCGGATCGTCTCGGGCGCCTTCGGCTGCGAGAACAGCTCGTCGAGCGTGATGCCGAGCGCATTCGTCAGCCGCCACGCAACGGCGATCGTCGGGTTGGCCTTGTCGCGTTCGATCTCGGAGAGCATCGATTTCGATACGCCGGCCGCGCGCGACAGGTCGTCGAGCGTCAGCTTGCGCTCGTTGCGCAGCCGCTGGATCTGCTCGCCCACACGCGGCGGCGTGATGGCCGGCGGCTGCGGCGCGGCGCCGGCAGGCGTGCGCCGCGGCCCGGAGGAACTTGCCATTTGGATTCCGTTCGCTTAGAGTTGTTCGATATTTCGAATTCTAGTTCGGAATATCGGATAAACGCGGTCAACCGAACGACCGACTATAACAGTAGCAGGCCGTTGCGCCGCCGCCACGAGCGGTGCGCCGCGGAATGCGAATCCCTGTCAGGAGCTTTGCGATGCGTGATGCCTTTCTCGCCCAGGTGCGCGGGACGCTCGACCAGATCCGCGCGGACGGTTTTTACAAGACCGAGCGCGAGATCGCGAGTCCCCAGGCGGCAGCCGTGCGGCTCGCCGGCGGTGCCGGCGTGCTCAATTTCTGCGCGAACAACTATCTGGGTCTGGCGAACGATTCGCGCCTGATCGCGGCGGCGAAGGCCGGCCTCGACCAGGACGGCTTCGGCATGGCATCGGTCCGCTTCATCTGCGGCACGCAAACCGTCCACAAGCAACTGGAAAGCGCGCTGGCCGCGTTTCTCGGCACCGAGGACAGCATCCTCTATTCGAGCTGCTTCGACGCGAACGGCGGGCTGTTCGAGACGCTGCTCGACGAGAACGACGCGATCATCAGCGACGAGCTGAACCATGCGAGCATCATCGACGGTATTCGCCTCTGCAAGGCGAAGCGCTTCCGCTACAAGAACAACGACCTGGCCGACCTCGAGGCGAAGCTCAAGGAAGCCGACGCGGCCGGCGCGCGCCACAAGCTGATCGCGACCGACGGCGTGTTCTCGATGGACGGCATCATCGCCGACCTGAAAGGCATCTGCGATCTCGCCGATCGCTACGGCGCGCTCGTGATGGTCGACGATTCGCATGCGGTCGGCTTCATCGGCACGCACGGTCGCGGCACGCCGGAGTACTGCGGCGTCGAAGGCCGCGTCGACATCATCACGGGCACGCTCGGGAAGGCGCTCGGCGGTGCATCGGGCGGCTATGTCGCCGCGCGTCGCGAGGTGATCGAGCTGCTGCGCCAGCGCTCGCGCCCGTACCTGTTCTCGAACACGCTCACGCCGAGCATCGCCGCGGCATCGCTGAAGGTGCTGGAACTGCTCGGCAGCGACGAAGGCGCGAAGCTGCGCGAGCGCGTGCGCGAGAACGGCGCGCGGTTCCGCCAGCAGATGACCGAAGCGGGCTTCACGCTCGTGCCCGGCGCACACCCGATCATTCCGGTGATGCTCGGCGACGCGCAGCTCGCGACGAACATGGCCGACAAGCTGCTCGGCGAAGGCGTCTACGTGATCGGCTTCTCGTTCCCCGTCGTGCCGCGCGGCCGCGCGCGCATCCGCACGCAGATGAGCGCCGCGCATACGCCCGAGCAGATCGACCAGACGGTCGCCGCGTTCGTGCGCGTCGGCAAGTCGCTCGGCATCATCTGACGGAGGCGCGACCATGAAAGCACTGGCAAAGCTCGAACGCGGCCCCGGCCTGACGCTCACGCGCGTGAAGCGTCCCGAAGTCGGCCACAACGACGTGCTGATCAAGATCCGCCGCACGGCGATCTGCGGCACCGACATCCATATCTGGAAGTGGGACGACTGGGCGCAGAAGACGATTCCCGTGCCGATGCACGTCGGTCACGAATATGTCGGCGAGATCGTCGAGATGGGGCAGGAAGTGCGCGGCTTCGCGATCGGCGATCGCGTGTCCGGCGAAGGCCACATCACGTGCGGTTTCTGCCGTAACTGCCGCGCGGGGCGCCGGCATCTGTGCCGCAACACGGTCGGTGTCGGTGTGAACCGCGAAGGCGCGTTCGCCGAGTATCTGGCGATCCCGGCGTTCAACGCGTTCAAGATTCCGCCGGAGATCTCCGACGATCTCGCGTCGATCTTCGATCCGTTCGGCAACGCGACGCACACGGCGCTGTCGTTCAACCTCGTCGGCGAGGACGTGCTGATCACCGGCGCGGGCCCGATCGGCATCATGGCCGTCGCGATCGCGAAGCACGTCGGCGCGCGCAACGTCGTGATCACCGACATCAACGACTACCGGCTCGAGCTCGCGCGCAAGATGGGCGCGACGCGCGCGGTCAACGTCGCACGCGAGTCGCTGCGCGACGTGATGGCCGACCTGCACATGACCGAAGGCTTCGACGTCGGTCTCGAGATGTCGGGTGTGCCGAGCGCGTTCACGAGCATGCTCGAGGCGATGAACCATGGCGGCAAGGTCGCGCTGCTCGGCATCCCGCCCGCGCAGACGGCGATCGACTGGAACCAGGTGATCTTCAAGGGCCTCGAGATCAAGGGCATCTACGGCCGCGAGATGTTCGAGACCTGGTACAAGATGGTCGCGATGCTGCAGAGCGGCCTCGACCTGTCGCCGATCATCACGCATCGCTTCGCGGCCGACGATTACGAGAAAGGCTTCGCCGCGATGCTGTCCGGCGAAAGCGGCAAGGTGATTCTCGACTGGACGGCCTGAGTCGAGTGTCGAGGCGGGGCAGCGCGGCATGTTGGCCGCCTGCCCCGCTTTCGTTTACGTGCGTACCGTCGCACCGAAGCGCGTGATTCAACGCTTGAGGTGAGAATATTCGGGAGATGTGTTTGTGCGCCGAATCGCGACGCGATTCGGCATCGGTGAATTGCAAGCGCACGTTCGCTTCACCTGTCTGCCTCCGCTTCGCTTAGTCCCTTCCACGCCCTTCCACATGAGTTGCTACTTCGCTGGCCGGGTGATCGTTCGCGACGCACCGCATGCGGCGCCGAACCGAACCGGAACATCAACCGTGAGCCCGCAAACCTCGTTGCGACTCACTCATGCGCATGGCGCACGGCGTCCAACGGTGCGCAGATCACTACTTGCTCCGTTCACCCTTCATCCATCGCGGTTCGAGCTGAAGATTCAACACGACTAGCCAGCGCTTTGGGCATTGAGGCGCAATGTCGACCGGATCGCCATGCGTGCCGGGAATCGTGATGAACCCGTGCTGCGCCGCATACTGATACGCACGCAATGCATCGGCCTGCAGCCAGAAGCTGACGAGCGCACACGTCACGAAGCGGAACAGCAGCACCGTCGCGGCGTCCGGCGCGAATCCGGCCGCAACCAGCAGGCTTTCGAACGCGAACGCAAGCGCCTGCGCGACCGCGATCGTGACGATCGTCAGCTTCATCACGCCGCGCAGCCGCAGAGCGGCACGCACGCGGGCATGCCAGGCGTCGAGCCGGGTGCGATCGTCGCCGTCGTCGCGCTTCGGCACCTCGTGTCTCATGTCGCCGCACCGGCTTGCCGTGCGACCTCGATCTGCATCGTGCCGACCGCGCGCATGCGGTCGTTCGCGATGCTGACGGCCTTGCACAGGATCGCGCTGTCGTAGTTGTGCCCCGGAAAACGCATCACGTCGACCGGCTGAAATCCTTCGCGACGATAGAAATCGATGAGCCGAACCGCCGCATGCGGCGCGTCGAGCGCCAGGTGCGTCGCGCCGCGCGCGGCGGCCCGATGCTGTGCGAACGCGAGCAGTGAACGACCGATGCCGCGGTCCTGCCAGACGGGATCGACGGCCAGCTGGCCGAGCGTCGCGACGCGCCGGCTGCGATACGGATCGCAGCGGGAGTCGGGATCGTGCGACTGCAGCGTCATCGTCGCGACCAGATGCGCGTTGCCGAGCGCGACGAAGCACTCGCCGGTGAGCATGCGTTCGCGCGTCGCCGACGCCGGCTGATCGACGCCCGGGCAATTGAAGCCCAGTGCGCCGAGCGGCGCGAACGCGCGATGCAGCAGCGCGGTCAGTGCGTCGTACGAATCGCTGCGCGGATCGAAGCGCCGCACGACGACGCGGCCGTCGAGCCGCTTCGCATAAGCCGCATAGGCGCGCGCGGGGCGCGCGGATTCCGGTCGCTGCATGATGTCCTTGTGCCCAGACAGGGTGACCGAAGTGTAGTGAGCGTCCCGTATCGGCTTCAAGAAAAAATGTCGTAAACGCGCGCCGCCAGGCCGCGCATCAGCCCTCTCACCGACAGGGCCTTTCACATGGGTATTGACGACGGAGAACGATCGTTCTACCGTAAACCCATGAATACACCTCACGACTCCTCCGGCGAACCGGGCGTTCGCGACCGGCTGCTCGACGCGGCCGAAGCGCTGATCTATTCGGGCGGCATCCATGCAACGGGTGTCGATGCGATCGTCAAGCGCTCCGGCGCGGCACGAAAGAGCTTTTATTCGCATTTCGAATCGAAAGAGGCGCTGGTGGTCGCCGCGCTCGAGCGTCGCGACGAACGCTGGATGCGCTGGTTCGTCGACGCCACGCTGGCGCGCGGCAAGGCGCCGCGCACGCAGCTGCTCGGCATGTTCGACGTGTTGCGCGACTGGTTCGGGCAGCCCGATTTTCACGGCTGCGCGTTCCTGAACGCATCGGGCGAGATCCCCGATGCCGACGATCCCGTGCGTGTCGTCGCGCGCGAACACAAGGCACGGTTGCTGGCGTTCGTGCGCGAGCGCTTCGATGCGTATGCCGACGAAGCCGGCATCGAGCGTCGCGGGCTTGCGCGCATCGCACGCCAGTGGCTCGTGCTGATCGACGGCGCGATCGGCGTGGCGCTCGTCAGCGGCGATGCAAACGCCGCGCGCGATGCGCGCGCGACGGCCGAACTGCTGCTCGATACCGTGTCGCGGTAGGCGACGCAGCGAATCCGAACCGGCTGCGTTCGTTCGCGGCCAGAACCTGAACAGGAGCAACTCATGTCCGATTCCCCCGAAGTCCGCCCGCCCGTTCCGCCCTTCACGCTCGAAACGGCGCGCCAGAAGGTGCGCGCCGCCGAGGACGGGTGGAACACGCGCGACCCGCAGCGCGTGTCGCTCGCCTATACGCCGCAGAGCCGGTGGCGCAATCGTGCCGAGTTCGTGACGGGCCGCGACGAGATCGTCGGGCTGCTGCAGCGCAAGTGGGCGCGCGAACTCGACTACCGTCTGATCAAGGAGCTGTGGGCGTTCGACGGCAATCGCATCGCGGTGCGCTTTGCGTACGAATGGCACGACGATGCGGGCAACTGGTTCCGCTCGTACGGCAACGAGAACTGGGAGTTCGACGAGAACGGCCTGATGGCGCATCGTCACGCGAGCATCAATGATCTGCCGATTCGCGAGGCCGACCGTCTTTATCACTGGCCGCTCGGTCGTCGTCCGGACGATCATCCGGGGCTGTCCGACCTCGGGCTGTGAGGTTCACGTCGATTCAGCGGAGCGGCGAACGCATCACCGCGGTCCAATGGTGAGGAAATTCGGGAGTTGCTACGCTGAGGTGAGATTTTTCGGGACGCGATGAAATGTCGTGTCGGCCTGTGTGCTTCGAGCAGGTCGACGCGGCATCGCACGGGTAAAGCACGCATGTCGACATGCAGCGGTGTGCTTCGTCGCGTGATGCATCTCACCGATCGCATTGGTGAAGCGTCGACGATCGGTGTGCGCGCGCGTGACGTGCATCTCACCGATCGGATCGACTTCACCATGCAGGCCGCCGAGGAATCTGCACGAGTGCGCAAACGCGTCGTGCGTTGCTCACCGCCGAGCGATTCATGAAGTGATGCCCGGCGCGCGCCGGGCATCACCCTCGCGCTTCAGCCCGCGATCCGCGCGGCGACCGCCTCGCCCACTTCCTGCGTGCCTGCGTTGCCGCCGAGATCGCGCGTATGCGGCCCTGTGCGCAGCACGTCCTCGATCGCGGCGATCATCGTGTCGTGCGCTTCACGTTCGCGGCCCGCGCCGTTGCCGAGGAAGTCGAGCATCATCGCCGCCGACCAGATCATCGCGACCGGGTTCGCGATGTATTGCCCCGCGATGTCGGGTGCCGAACCGTGCACGGGCTCGAACAGCGACGGGAACGTGCGGTCGGGGTTCAGGTTCGCCGACGGCGCGATGCCGATCGTGCCCGTGCAGGCCGGCCCGAGATCCGACAGGATGTCGCCGAACAGGTTCGACGCGACGACGACGTCGAAGCGGTCCGGCTGCAGCACGAAGCGCGCGCACAGGATGTCGATGTGCTGCTTGTCGACGGCGATCTCCGGATAGCGTTCGGCCATGTCGGCCGCACGCGCATCCCACCACGGCATGCTGATCGCGATGCCGTTGCTCTTCGTCGCGACGGTGACACGCTTCGCGCGCCGCTGTGCGAGCTCGAACGCGAATTTCAGCACGCGCTCGGTGCCGTGCCGCGTGAAGATCGACTGCTGCATCACGACTTCGCGCTCGGTGCCCTCGAACATCGTGCCGCCCACCGACGAATATTCGCCCTCGGTGTTCTCGCGCACGATCATGAAGTCGATGTCGCCCGCGCGGCGGCCGGCGAGCGGCGATGGCACGCCGTCGAACAGGCGCGCGGGCCGCAGGTTGATGTACTGGTCGAATTCGCGGCGGAATTTCAGCAGCGAGCCCCACAGCGAGATGTGATCGGGCACCGTCGCGGGCCAGCCGACCGCGCCGAACAGGATCGCGTCCATGCCCGACAGCTGCGCCTTCCAGTCGTCCGGCATCATCTTGCCGTGCTGCGCGTAGTAGTCGCAGCTCGCCCAGTCGATCTCGACGAAATCGAAGCGGATGCCGAAGCGCGCGGTCACGGCGGCGAGCGCGCGCAGGCCCTCGGGCATCACTTCGCGGCCGATGCCGTCGCCGGGGATCACGGCAATCCTGTAGGTCTTGTCGGTCATGCAAATCTCCTTGGCTGGTTGGCCGGCTGCGGGGAGGCAACGGCCTGTCACGCCATTCTATTTATTTCCATCTGGATTAGAATCGCACGAAAGGTTAATCGACTTTCCACGAATCGTGAATAAATCGCCGAATCTCGACGACCTGCGCGTGTTCAGCCTGGTCGTCCGCCTGACGAGCTTCAGCGCGGCCGCCGAGCAGCTCGCGGTGTCGCCCGCGTACGTCAGCAAGCGCATCGCGCTGCTCGAGGCGCAGCTCGGGACGCGCCTGCTGCATCGCTCGACGCGCCGCGTCACCGTCACGGAGGCCGGCGAACGCGTGTTCGCGCGTGCCGAGAAGATTCTCGACGACGTCGATCATCTCGTCGAGGACGTGTCGACCACCCGCACGGTGCCGCGCGGCACGCTGCGCATCTCCAGCAGCTTCGGCTTCGGCCGGCACGTCGTCGCGCCGGCGCTGCTCGACTTCATTGCGCGCTACCCGCAACTGAACGTGCGGCTCGATCTGTTCGACCGGCTCGTCGACGTCGCGGGCGAAGGCTACGACCTCGACGTGCGCATCGGCGACGAGATCGCCGATCATCTGATCGCGCGCCGCCTCGCCGCGAACCATCGCGTGCTCTGCGCGTCGCCCGACTATCTCGCACGACGCGGCACGCCGCGCTCGCTCGCGGATCTTGCTTCGCACGATTGTCTTGCAATCAAGGAGCGCGACCATCCGTTCGGTGTATGGCGGCTGAACGTGCGCGGCGAGACGGTCACGGTGAAGGTCGGCGGCGCGCTGTCGACGAACCATGGCGAGGTGGCCGTGCAATGGGCACTGGCCGGACGCGGGATCGTGTTGCGTTCGATCTGGGAGGCTGCGCCGCTGATCGAGCGCGGTGAACTGTGCCGCGTGCTGCCGGACGCGATCCAGCCCGCGAACATCTGGGCCGTATATCCGGAGCGCGTCGCGGCGTCGGCGAAGGTGCGCGTGTGCGTGGACTTTCTGGCGGAGACGCTCGCCGCCTCGAATGCCGCAGCGGCTGACGATACGGCCTGAATTCGGCTAAAGGTGAGCTTTTGCGGGAGGCGTGCGCAGGCACCGACGCAGCGCTGGATGCGACGCCGATCCGCTTGCCGGACCGGACTCCGACGATGCCTGCGGAAGACTCACGCCACGCTCGACGCACCGAGCATCAGGTCGAGATTCTGCACGGCTGCGCCCGATGCGCCTTTGCCGAGATTGTCGAACACGGCGGACAGCAGCACCTGGCCGCGCGCTTCGTTGACGAACACGCCGAGCCGCAGGTCATTGGTGCCGTTCAGCGCTTGCGGATCGAGATGCGTGATCGCGTGCGCGTCGGCAAGCGGCGTGACGTCGACGTGACGCGCGACGGCGTAATGGTGCGCGAGACAGGCATGCAGTTGCTCACCGGTCACGCCGGCCGCAAGCAGGCGCAGCTCGATCGGTATGGTGAGCACGATGCCCTGTCGATAGGCACCGTAGGCCGGCACGAAGAACGGGCGGTGCGCGAGCCCGGCGTGCAGCGCGATCTCGGGGGCATGCTTGTGCTCGAGTGCGAGGCCGTACACCTGCAGCGGCAGCGCGCGCGCGTCGGCGTCAGCCGATTCGAATGCATCGACGGCCGCCCTTCCGCCCCCCGAGTAGCCGGAGATCGCATGGATGCTCACCGGGTAGTCGCGCGGCAGCAGGCCGGCTTGTTGCAGCGGGCGAAGCAGGCCGATCGCACCCGTCGGGTAGCAGCCCGGATTGGTGACGCGCTTCGCGTGCGCGATATTCTGCGCGTGTCCGTCGGCCATCTCGGGAAAGCCGTAGACCCATTCGGGCTGCGTGCGATGAGCGGAACTCGCATCGATCACGCGCACCGCCGGGTTCCGGATGAAGCCGACCGCTTCGCGCGCGGCCGCATCGGGCAGGCACAGGATCGCGATATCGCATGCGTTGAGCGCGTCGGCACGTCGTGCGGGGTCCTTGCGTTCGGCTGCCGGAAGCGTGAGCACCCGCACGTCGGTGCGCTCGCGCAGGCGCTCGTGAATCAGCAGCCCGGTCGTGCCCTGGTCGCCGTCGATGAAGACAGTGGGGAAGCTCATGATGGTCGTGTTCCTCGCGTTCGGTCGTCGGGGGAAAGCCGTATCGTCCGCCGGCGCATAGAATAGGAAAAGTTGAATTTACTGACCATCCGATTCAGCTTTCCTGAACGAGAGGTGTTTGATGCGCGAGATCAGTCTCGACCGCCTGCGTACGCTGGTCGCGATCGCGGACCACGGATCCTTTGTCGCGGCGGCGCAATGGCTGCATCTCGCACCGCCGACCGTCAGTCTTCATATTGCCGAACTGGAAAGTCGCGTCGGCGCGCCGCTGCTGTCCCGCACGCGCGGAAACGTGCGGCCGTCGACGATCGGTGAAGTGCTGGTCGAACGGGCGCGACGCCTGCTGGCCGAGGTCGAATCCACGCTCGACGACGTGCAGCGGCAGGTGCAGGGGTTGACCGGACGGGTGCGCCTCGGCGCGTCGACCGGTGCGATCGCACACCTGCTGCCGCAGGCGGTGGCGCGGCTGCGCGAACAGCATCCGGATATCGATGTGCAGATCGCGGTGCTCACGTCGCAGGACACGCTGGCGCGCATTGCGCAGGGCACGCTCGACGTCGGGCTGGTCGCGCTGCCGCAGGCGCCGGTCGCGGGGCTGTCGATCCGCGCATGGCGGCGCGATCCGGTGATGGCCTTCCTGCCCGCCGACTGGCGGCTTCCGGCACGCGTGACGCCGGCCTATCTGGCTGCGCGCCCGCTGATTCTCAACGACGCGACGACGCGCCTGTCACGGCTCACGACGGAATGGTTCGCGCTCGGCGGCCACCGGCCCGAGCCGCGGATCGAGCTCAACTACAACGATGCGATCAAGAGCCTGGTCGCCGCAGGCTACGGTGCGACGCTGCTGCCGCACGAGGCCGGTGCGCCGCTGCCGGATGCGCGCATCGTCATGCGGCCGCTACGCCCGGCGTTGTGGCGCGAGCTGGGTATTGCCCATCGCGCCGGCCCGGTCGAACGGGCGACGCAGCACGTGCTCGATGCGCTGCTCGGCGCGCGATAGCGGATCGCGGCGCGGCGGCCCGTGCGGGTCGGACGCGCGTCGTTCAGAGCCGGTTGTCCTTCGCGAGCGTGAGCACGCGCGCCCAGCGCTGCGCATCGCGCTTGTCGGTCATCGGCAGCTTCCATTCGCTGGGTACGGCGTCGCGCACGCGCACGACGAGATGCCAGCGGCCGCCGATCGGCGCGGCCTGGCAGCCGTCGAGCTGCGACAGCGTATAGCGGCCGTCTGCGCCGTCATGCGACAGCCACAGCAGCCCTTGCGTCGCGGAAAGCCGCAACTCGCCCCACGCGCGATGCACGATGTGCGTCCAGCCGTCTTCCTTCGTATTCGGTGCGATGTCGCGGCGGCGCTTGATCCACCACGCGACCAGTGCGATCGCGATGGCGGCGGCGAGCACGGCGGCCGCGATCGCGACCGGCTGGCCGAACTGCGCGGCGATGACGTGAAACAGGTGAACCGCGCCCCATCCAATTGCGATGAGCGCGAATAGCGCAATGAAAATCGGCATGTCGAATCGGAAAAGAGAACGGCCCGGCGCATGCATCGCGCCGGGCCGCCGGACACGGCATTACCGGCGGCGGTGAATGTCGTGCGTGACGAAGCCCGCGTCGTTGTTGGGCAGCGCGAGGCCGTCCTTCACTGCGAGCGTCTTGCGGATGTCGTCGAGACCCGCGGACCAGTGGTCGCGCATCGTCGACAGACCGAACTGATAGTCCTTGTAGTGGTGCTCGTACGCCTTCTGCTGGTAGATCAGGTGCTGGATGTTGTACTTCTTCCCGCTCGACATCGCATCAGCCTCGACGCACCACGGGTCGTTCTTGCGCTGCTCTTCCGGCACCTGTTCGAGCACGTGGCGCAGCACGTTGCGGTAGCGCTGTTCGCGCTGCAGCGTGTCGGTGACGAAACGCGTGCGGCTCGAATACTGCACGTCCTTCGTGCGCTCGGCCACGTCGGCCATCGTGCGCGGCAGCGGCCCGCGCGCGCTCCACAGATCGACCTGGAACGCGAGCGTGTCGCGGCGCGGCCGGGCGCGGAGCACTTCCATCAGCGGCGTATTCGACACGACACCGCCGTCCCAGTAGTACTCGCCGTCGATCTCGACGGGCGGGAACGCGGGCGGCAACGCACCGGACGCCATGAAATGCTCGGGCTCGAGACGGATGCGCGAGTTGTCGAAGTACACGAAGTTGCCGGTACCGACGTTGACCGCGCCGACCGACACGCGCGTCTCGCCCGAATTGATCCGGTCGAAGTCGCACAGCCTCAGCAGCGTCGCGCGCAGTTGCGACGTGTCGTACCAGCTGATCTTTTCCGGATGATCGGCCACGCCCGGCAGCGGCGGCGGAAAGCGCGGCACGAAGAATCCTTGCTGGCCCTGCATCATCGCGCTGGCTGCCTGCGACGCGGTGAAGAACGTGCGGACCTGGTCGATGCTGTTGAACAGCGCGAATTCGAACGCGGCCGGAATCGCGGGAAAGAACGCCGGCTGGCAGATCGTTTCCCAGAATTCGCGCAGGCGCTCGACGCGATGCTCGGGCGCATTGCCGGCGATCAGCGCGGTGTTGAGCGCGCCGATCGAGATGCCCGCGATCCAGTCGAGCGGAACGCCCGCCTCGTGCAGCCCTTCGAACACGCCGGCCTGATACGCGCCGAGCGCGCCGCCGCCCTGCAGGACGAGCGCGATCGTTTCGTACGGCAGCGACCGCGCGGGGGCCGGTGCGCCGGCTTCGTGTTGCAGGTCCGCCGCATCGACGGCCTGCTTTTCGGTGCGGGCGTGCGGCTTCATTGCATGAACCAGCCGTGGCTGACGATGAA